>JBCDAA010000274.1:0-12242 GCA_039186435.1 Myxococcota bacterium
AAAGGGGTTTTGCGAGGCGGGAGAATACCGCGATGGCGCCGGGGCGCAAAGCCTCTCGCTATTCGACGCGGTAGCTTGGCGGCTTCGCCGTGGGGAGGGTTCCGAGCCGAAGGCCACCCCAGAGCGCGACCAGGATGCCCAGGCCGATCACCCACACCCCAAAAAGTGCTTCGATCTCCACCTCGCGGCCATACGCGCGAAGCCAGCGTTCGGCCCCTGCTTCGATCCGCCAGATCGTGTAGCCAAGGCTGCCCGCGGCCAGGGTGCAGAGAAGCGGGATCGCCAGCCGCGCGCCCCGCATTTCTGCGGGCGTTCGTCGACGGCCAACGATGCTCATCCAGGTGAGGGCGAGGAGCGGAAGCACCCAGAGATTCAGGGCGACCGTGGACGCCGCATCAAATCCGCTCGCGACGTTTTGGGAGTCTCCGGAGGTCGTCTGAAGCAGGGGTAGAAAAAACCCGATCAGCACCATGAGCGAGCCGGCCCAAACCCAGCCGCGCCCAAAGCGCATCTCGTGAATCGCGACCGGTTCGTGTTCCTCTGGAATGGACGCGCCGCGCATTCCTTCGAGCTCCTCGAAGGGTACGAGCGGAATTTCATGCTCTGGGCAGAGGCGTTCCCCCTCGATGCACTCCCCGCAAAAGGGACAAAAGAGCGGGACTTCCGAACTCGCCACCTGCTCGAGATAGCACGCCGTAGCGCAAACGACCGGTTTCGTGTTACCGCCCGAGCGAAGGATGAGCGACAAGGTCGAAATCCGGGGCATTCAGAAGGTGGACTACGACTACCTCGTCCGCGTCATGGATCGCTGGTGGGGTGGTCCGGCAGGACAGCGCGCCCATCCGATCTTCTTCTACGAGTTTGGCGACCACGCCCTGATCGCGGAAGACGGGGACGAGGTGGTGGGCTTCCTCTTGGGGTTCATCACGGTCGACCTCGGCTACATTCACCTCGTCGGCATCGAGCCTGGGCACCGCCGCCGTGGTGTCGGCCAAGCCCTCTACCACCATTTCACCGATCGCTGTCAGGCGGCCGGCGCGCGACGCATCAAGGCGATCGCAGCGGTCGGCAACGATGCAAGCGTCGCATTTCACGACGCGCTCGGGTTCGAATCCCACGAAGAGTCGGACTACGCAGGACCCGGCCGAGGCCGGATGGTCTTCACGAAGGTGCTCGGATGACGCTGATTCAACTCGAGTCGGTCGAGAAGAACTACGGCGAGCTCCGCGCCCTCAAAGACGTTTCGCTTTCGCTGGCTCCCGGGCGCATCGGTCTTCTCGGACCCAACGGCGCCGGCAAGAGCACGCTTCTTAAGACGCTTCTCGGCCTCGTCGAGCACGACCACGGAATGGTGAAGGTTCTCGACAAGGAGGTCGCTCGCGATCCCTTCGAGGTCCGTGCGCTCATCGGGTACATGCCCGAGGGCGATTCGGTGATGCCCGAACTTACCGCGCTTCAGTACACGACTTTTGCTGCGGAGCTTTGCGGGCTTCCGACGGCCGAAGCGAAAGCGCGCGCGCACCAGGTGCTCCACTACGTCGGTCTCGGCGAAGCGCGCTATCGCCGTCTTGGAAGCTACTCCACCGGGATGAAGCAGCGGGTTCGCTTGGCCCAAGCGCTCGTCGGTGACCCGAAACTCTTGCTTCTCGATGAGCCGACGAGCGGACTCGACCCACGCGGCCGCGACGAGATGCTCCAGCTAATCTTGGACATTCCCCAGCGAACCGGCGCGAGCGTCATCCTCTCGACCCACATCCTGCCGGACGTGGAAAAGGTCTGCGATCAGGTGGTGGTGATCGCGGGCGGCGAAGTGCTCTACGCAGGGGAGCTTGCGCCGCTCGTGAGCGCCGAGTCAGGCATCTTCGAGGTGCGGACCAAAGGCGATCCGGCGGCGCTGCGCAAAGCCCTCGAGATGGCGCGCTGCGTGGTGACCGAGCACGGCGGCAACCTTGAAGTGCGCGTTCCCGAAGGCGAAGACCAGCGCTACATCCTGCGAACTGCAGTGGAGAACGGAATGCAGATCCGGCATCTCGCGCCGCTGGTGAAGACGCTCGAGCGCGCGTTCATGCAGACGCTTCAAGACGCCGGCAAAGCGTAGCGCGCGAGACCCGATCTCGGAGTTTCTACAGATCGATGCGATCGAGGTACTCCTCGAGGTTTTCGTAGCCGTCGCCATCGGCGTCTTCCGCGTGATCGTCCCGCGCCGGGTCGAACCCTTGCCGCATCTCCCAGGCGTCCGGCATTCCATCGCGGTCGCTGTCGAAGTCGGCCGGTCGCTCTTCGGAATCCACTGGGAGAATCGCGTAGTCGGAGGTGCGAAGGGGCGCTTCGTACACACCTGCTACGACGTTGGCGATCCACGCGCGATCGTGCGGGTCCGGGTTTTCGCTCACGCTGCCGTCCGCGTTCAAACGCCGATTGGCGCCGACCTCCGCGACGCCGGCGAGCGCGTCCGCCGCGCTGAGGATCGGAGGCGCGACGCCAAGAAGTTCGCGCTGCGCAGAGACGAACCACGCTTCCGGGAGACGCTCGTCTTCTGCAAAGGGGCTGCGGGTTCCGTCGAAGAAGGACCACATCAGCCGGTTGTCGGCGTTCATGGCCGCTGCGTCGTGGGTGTTCGGGTCCTGCGTGTTCACCGCGACTAGGACGTTGTCCGCGGTGTAAATCCGCGGGTCGACGCCGAGGTATTGGTACTGGTTGATGCGGTCGTTTCGCAGGGGGGTTCGTCCGAGGTCTGCGAAGTTGCCAACGTGAACAATGTCGACCGCATCGTTTCCGCGGATGAGGCGGTTTTGGTAGTTCCATACGACGTTGTTGATGATGTCGAAGGAACTCCCCGCATTCGACGCCACGTTCGGAAAGCGATGCGCGACGTTGTAGTAGAGGTTTCGGTAGGACGTGTAGCCCGCGTCGCCCTTTAGAATCGTGCCGGTCTTGCTTTCGGCGAGAAGGCAGTGCGCCATCGTCGACTGTCCGATTGTGGTCGACGTGCTTCCGCTGCTCTGGGTCATGGTGCCGGCCTCATCCAAGCCGAAGCTGATGGAACAATGGTCGAGGTAGACGCGCGAGCTGTTGAGCGCGGTGAAGCTGTCCTGCACGTTTTCGGAGGCGTAAGAGCCGCGAAAGCGCACGTGGCGGACGAGCCAGTTGTCGGACTCGAAGATCAGAAACGCATCGCCGTCGATCGTGATGCCGTCGCCCGGAGCCGTCTGTCCGGCGATGGTGATGTTGTTGGCGGTGGGGGCGAGGCGCGACTCGAGGCGGATGATGCCGGAGACGTCGAAGACGACCGTGCGGTTGGACTCGCGGAGCGCGTCGCGAAGGGAACCGGGACCGTCGTCGCCGAGCTGCGTGACGTGGTAGACCTCGCCGCCGCGTCCACCGGTGATCTCGGCTGCGGCTCCGATGGCGCCGGGGAACGCCCGCAAGGGGCCTCCGACACCGCCGGTGCTTCCGTCGACACTTCCGTCGGCGGCACGGGCATCACTCCCTCCGTCGGGCGTGGCGGCGTCGGGCATCGGTGCGTCGCTACTGGCGTCTGCCACGGCGCCGTCGAAACACGCGCAGGAACCAAAGCGTTCACCGTCCGGCGCGCAAATCTGTACACCCTCGCATCCGGAACCACCGACGCATCGCTGGGTGGATCCAGCAACGCAGCTCTCGCTCGAGGAGGGGCTGCAGCCAACAAAAAGGAGGGTGGCCAGGGAGAGTCGAAGCACAGGCAGACTCTGCGAGGTTTGGCTAGACCTCACGACAACCGCGTTGGCGCGGGTTGACTCACAACTCCGGGACGTCGGGGCGGTAGATGTAGCTCTGGTGCTGGAACACGCAGATGCGATCGCGGCCGTCACGTTTCGCTTGGTAAAGGGCCTGGTCCGCCGCCCGCAGGAGCTCTTGTTTGGTGGTCACGTCGCGGCTTGGGTAGAGGGCGACCCCCACGGAAACGCTCACGGGGATTTGTTTGGTGCCGGCGGTCACCGCGAGCGCGCGGACCGACGACCAAAGTCGATGTGCGACCGTGACGGCGCCGCTGAAGTGCGTATTGGGCAACATGATGAGGAGCTCGTCGCCGCCGTAGCGGGTCACGACGTCGATCTCGCGGACGACTTGCTTAACGCGTCGCGCGACTTCCGCGAGGACCGCGTCGCCGGTGTCATGGCCGTGATTGTCGTTGATGCTCTTGAAGCGATCGATGTCGACCATTGCGCACGCAAGCGGGTCCCGGTAACGCTCGGCACGCTTGAACTCCTCCCGAAGTCGCGTGTGGAGATATCGGAAGTTGTGTAGCCCCGTGAGCTCATCGGTGATCGCGAGTTCGGCGAGGCGTTGCTTCGCGGCATGCACTTCGTCGTGCATTCGTTTGATGCGCAGCATCGCCTCAACCCGGGCGACGAGTTCACGTTCGTCGAAGGGCTTGCTCACGTAGTCGTCCGCCCCGATCCGAAGTCCTTCCACACGACTCGCGGCGTCCGCTTTGGCGGTGAGCAAAATGATCGGCAGAAACCCGTCCTTGGTCATGGCCTTGAGGACGCGGCACGCCTCGAGACCGCCCACGCCAGGCATCATCACGTCGAGGAGGCAGAGATCGACGCCGCCCCGTTGCGCGCGCTCGATCGCAGCCGCCCCGGAGCCAAGAAGCTCGACGGAGAAGTTGTGGCTGCGCAAAAGCGCCCCCAGGCGCTCGCGAGTGGAGGCGTCATCCTCCACCACAACAATTTGAGGTGGCCCACCGCTCACCGCTCTTCATGGTACACCAGAACTGCCGATGGGCTTCCTTGACCGCGTCGGGCGATTCATCGACGACGTTTTGCTTTTGCCGGATGACGTCCGCCAGGACGTGGAAGCGGGCGAAGCGGCGATCGCAGCCGAGCTCTTCAGCGAGGCGGAATCCCTCTTTTTGGGGGTTCTTCGCGAGCGGCCGCAGCTTGCACGGGCGGCTGTCGGTCTTGCGCAAGCGCGTCAGGGACTCGGGGATTCGCCCGGAACCCTGGAGGCGCTGAAGGAAGCGCGCTTGCTGGTGCCCGAGGATGGCGACCTGGCCGCGTGGACCGCCCGCCTCGCGCTTTCGGAGGGGGACTACGCCCTTGCCGCAAGGGCCGCGACGGATGCGGCACGGGCGCGAGCTGCCGATGGGGGGCCTCCGCTGGCGGAAGCCTGCGCGCTGACGGCGTGGGCCGAGTGGCGGCAGGGCCGGCCCGATCGCGCGGCTCGCGAGCTCCGAAAAGCCCTCTCCGCCGATCCCGATCGAACTGATCTGCAGGTTGCCCTCGTCGAGGCTCTCGCCGATGCGCGCGATGCGGGCGGGGCACGGGCGGCCGCGGCGCGTCTGACCGCGTCGGAGCTTGATGCGGCGTCGGCGGCGCGGGTTGGACAGGCCCTCGCGCGGTCGGGTTCGGGCGCGGACGCGCGCGTCTTCTTGGAGGTTGCCGCGGCGACGGGGGAACCGAGCGCACAGATTGCCCTCGCCCAGGAAGCCCTTGTCCGCGGGTCCATCGACGAAGCGGAGCGACTCGCCCGGGAGGCCGTGGCGCGCGGCGTGGGTGCACAGGCGCTGGCGGTCCTCGGTGACGCGCTGGCCGCACGAAACGCGTACGCAGATGCGGCGGAGGCCTACGCGGCGGCGGCGGCGATCGGGAACGACCTCGAGCTGTGGCGTCAAGCTGCTCGGGTGGCGCCGCGGGAAACCGCGCTCGTTCATGTGGAGGCGCTCGCGAAGGCGTCGCCGAGCGACGAGGTTGCCGTCGCGATCCGTGCGTGGGTCGAAGAGCGCGCTGCGGAAGGAACGGAACCCCGTGCGCTCCTTGCGACGGCTGCGGTCCGACTTCGTGAAGGGGATGCGGCCGGCGCCGTGGCCGCGCTCGACGCGTTTGCCGAGACGAGGTCGACGCGGGATCGCGAAGAGGCGGAAGCGCTTCGCCGGACCGCACTTCGCGCACTCTGGAGCCAGCGCGGTGAGCTCGACCTCGCCGGTGCGATCGACGCGGTCGCACGCTTCGGCGAGGCGCACGATCTCGTAGAAGTTGCGCGCCGCGCTCACGCGCTTCGCGACGAACTCGATCGGCCGCTTCTTCTCGCTGTCCTCGGCGAGTTCAACGCGGGCAAGTCGACGCTGATCAACGCCTTCATCGGGGTCGATGTCGCGCCGATGGGCATCGTCCCAACCACCGCCACGCTCAACGTTCTGCGCGGTGGTGCAGAGAGGCTCGTCCGTGTGGTGTACCGGGAAGGCAGCACCCGCGAGGGCACCTACGACGCGCTTCGCGGCATGCTGGAGGAGGTCGAAGCGCTGGGAAGCGACGCGGCTGGCGCCGAGTCCGTCGACCGGGTCGAGATCGTCTTTCCCAGTGAAATTCTCGAGCGGGTTTGGATTCTGGACGCGCCGGGAACCAACGCCCTCGACGCCGAGCACGAGCGCCTTGCCCAAGAGGCTGCCCGGCGTGCGGACGCGGTGCTCTGGGTCTTCGACGCAGCGCAGGCGGGCAAGCAGACCGAAACGCGAATCCATCGCGGGCTGCGGGAGCAGGGGCGACGCGTCGTTGCGGTGTTGAACAAAACGGATCGCCTCAAAGATGGCGAGCGCGAGCGCGTGGTGTCGGTCGTTCGCGAATCATTCGGTGAGGAGCCGGTCTGCATTTCGGCGAAGGCAGCGCTCAAAGCGCAGCTTGCGGAGAACTCGGAGGCCTACGATGCGAGCGGGTTTCCCTCGCTTCTTGCGGTGTTGGAAGAGCGGGTCTTTTCGAAGTCACGTCAGCTCAAGCGAAGCGCGTGCGCGGGGCGCCTTGCGGCGGAGTTGGATGCCGCCCTCGCGACCGAGGAGACGCTTCGGCAAGAGCGCGACGTGACGGCTGAAGGCTTGAAGGCGGTGCAGGACGCGCTCGTACGAAAAGCTTCGGACCTTCGCCTTGCGGTCGACGACGCGATGCGGGCCCTCGCACGCGATCTCGATGCGGCGTTCGATGCCGGGGCGGACGAAGTTCTTGCGTTCGTGCGTCCCCGCGCGAGCACGTTCGCTTCGCACGGTGTTCATCCCGAGGATCGTGCGTTCCTCGCGCAAATGCTCGAGGTCCGGCTTCGAAGCGCGCTGGACGCGTGCGAGAAACGATTGGTTGCGCGCGTTCGCGGACTGCTCGAACATGAAGGGAACGAACTGACAACCTTGGACAGTCGGGTGCGAGGTGCGATTCGCCCCTCGCTCGCGGCCTTCTGGGGATTTCAACGAGGCGTCCTTGCGGGGGGAGCGCTGCGGCAGTTTTTCGAGCAAGTTCTGCCGCGGGCCGATCTCGAAAAGGAAGTGCTCGCGAGCGCGCTTTCTCGTGCGCGCGTCGACCCCCAAAACGAACTTCGGGATCCCCTTCTCGAGTCGCTCGGGGACCTTCATCGAGGCGAGGTTGCCCGCGTGGATGCGGATCTTGCGCGCCTGGCGGAAGAAGGGGAGCGCAGCGAAGCGCAGGTCTTCGGACCTATGCGGGTGCTTCGGCAGGTTCTCGGCGAGGCCGCAGGAACAACGACGATTGCCACTTCGCTTGTGCCGACGGGACGTGTAGACTGAATCTGTCGAGGCCGCATGGAGATCAAGCAACAGCTAAGGCTTTCGCAGCAGCTCGTGATGACGCCGCAGCTGCAGCAGGCGATCAAGTTGCTGCAGATGTCGCGGATGGAGCTCGCCGAGCTTGTCCAAGAAGAGCTGCTTGAAAATCCAGTCCTCGAAGACTCTCTCGACGGCCGTGACAATCGTGAAGTTGCGGGCCTCGCCGAAGAGTCCACGACGATCGACAAGCAGGTTGCGTCGGACGACCGCGCGGCTACCGAAGATCCGAACAAGGACAAGAAGGACGAGATCGATTGGGAGCAGTACCTGGAGAACCACGCGCTCCAGGCGCCGATGCCCTCGTTTCGAGGACGCGGCCCCGATGACGATCTGCCGGGAGTCGATCAGACGCTCTCGCGCGCAGAGGACCTGAGCGAGCACCTCTTGTGGCAGCTGCGCATGGGGGATTTCGTCGAAGACGAGCAGCGCTTCGGTGCACTCGTGATCGGCAACCTCAACGACAGCGGTTATCTGCGCATGGATGGAGTTCCACCGGAGGAGGTGGTTCCGCGGCTTGCCGAAGAGGCGGGGCTCCACCCGGAGGATGCCGAAGAAGTGCTGAAGATGATGCAGCGCTTCGATCCGATGGGCGTTTGCAGTCGATCGCTTCAGGAGTGTTTGCTCGTGCAGGCCGAACACTTCGGCATGGACGAGCTCGTGATGCGCGTGATTCGCGATCACATCCCGCATCTTGAGAAGCGGAGCTACAACGCGATCGCGAAGGCCCTCGATGTTCCCGTCGAGGAGGTCTACGACATCGCGCAGGTGATCGCGGAGCTCGAGCCGCGTCCCGGTCGGAACTACGTCTCCGAAGAGCCTCGCTACATCACGCCCGACGTATACGTGCACCGTGTCGGGGACGAGTACTACGTCGTTCCGAACGACGATGGGATGCCCAAGCTCAAGATCAGCGGCTTTTATCGAGCTGCGATGGCCGACAATCCGAAGGCGAAAGAGTACATCCAGAACAAGCTTCGGAGCGCCCAGTGGTTGATTCGGAGCATTGATCAGCGCCGAAAGACCATCGTGAAGGTCACGGAGTGCATCGTTGATAAGCAGCGCGATTTCTTCGACAAGGGGATCGACTTTCTCAAGCCGATGATCCTGCGCGATATCGCGGAGACGGTGGAGATGCATGAGAGCACGATCTCGCGCGTCACGAGCAACAAATACGTTCACACACCGCGGGGACTTTTCGAGCTCAAGTTCTTCTTCAACAGCGCGATCAAGCGGGAAGGGCGCGGTGATATCGCGTCCGAGAGCGTGAAGCAGGCGATCAAGAAGATCATCGACGACGAAGACGAGAAGAATCCGTTCAGCGATCAATCGATCGTGGAGATTCTCCGCGAGACGCACGACATCAAAATCGCGCGTCGAACGGTGGCAAAGTATAGGGAGATGCTCGGGATTCTGAGCTCTTCCAAACGGAAGAAGTATTTCTAGCAGGGGCCGCGAACGCGCGGCTGGGAGGTCCGATGCGCATTAGTTTCAGCTTTCGACACGTCGATTCGTCTGACGGAATCAAGAGCTACGCATCGGAGAAGATTGCCCGCCTGCAAAAATATCTACGCGCGCCGCTCACTGCGGAAGTGACGATTTCGAAAGAGCGTCATCTGCACATCGTTGCAATGTCGGTGACCGCGGACGGGCATCGGTACGCTGGGACGGAGGAGTCGGAGGACATGTATGCGTCCATCGATCTTTGTCTCGACAAGATCGACCGGCAGGTGCGCGACCTGAAGGCGACGCAGACGGGTCGAAAGCGCCACTCGAGCTAGGTTCGGGCACGGCGACTGTCGGCGACGGTGCGTGCGAGGGCGAGCGAACGCCTAAATGTGCGAGGGCGATCGTGTGAGGGCCCGAACGTGCGAGGGCGACACGGTGCGAGGGCGACTGTCGAGGCGCGACTGTCGAGGGGACGGTCGAGGGCGACGGTCGACTGTCGAGGGCGACGGTCGACTGTCGAGGGCGACGGTCGAGGGGCGACGGTCGAGGGCGTGTCGACGGGCGACGGTCGATGGTCGAGGGCGACGGTCGAGGGCGACGGTCGGGCGACACTGACATCGTGCGAGGGCCGTGAGGGCGAGGGTGTGAGGGCAGTGAGGGCGACGGTGCGGGCGAGGGCCGTGAGGGCGACTCTGGTGACGACGATCGGAGGAGCCTGTTCGGATTTGGTCGCGCTCGGGCGATCGCGCCGCAGCTGCTTCGACCACCCGTAGGGAATCGAGTGCGGCCGGCTTCGGGGCACTTCGCGACTGGAGGTCGCGCGCTCGGAGCGCACCGGGCTGCGTGCGTTTCGTTTCGGCGCGCTCGAACCAGCCATTCAGGCGTGAAGGCCGGCTTTCCGCCTTGCGCGGGTGGGGCAAGATGAGATAAGGCGCGTGCGATGTCCTCCTTGGCTGATCTCGTGACCCCGGAGCGGGTCGCCCTAGCTCTCGCCGCGGAGGACAAGCACGCCGCGATTCAGGAACTTTCGAGCCTGCTCGTTGGCGATGCAGATGCGAAGCCCGTCTTTGACGCGCTCTGGGCGAGAGAGCAGCTTGCCAGCACCGGCGTGGGAAGCGGCGTTGCGATTCCGCACGGTAGGGTCCGCGGCGTGGACGAGATTCGCGCTGCCCTGGCGATCCACCCGGCAGGATTGCCCTTCGACGCCATCGACGGTGAGCCCGTTCACGTCTTCGTCGCGATCCTCGCTCCCGAAGATCGCCCGAGCCATCACCTCAGGGTCCTCGCCGAGGTCTCCCGGCTCCTCCGGAGCGCCGACGTCCGCACCCGCATGCGCAACGCCCCCACCGTCGAAGCTCTCCGCGCCTGCCTCGGCTAACACAGGTTCTCCAACAACCCCAGACCAGCCTCTCATCCGTAATTTATTGCCAACCTATTTTATGACCAGCTGTAATTATTACCAACCTATTTTATTGACTCACGTCGTCTTCAGCGCTACAAATCACTTCGATGACTCGCCTCCGAACCGCCGACATCGATCTGGATGCAACGTCTTTCTACCACTGCATCTCTCGTTGCGTGCGACGCGCGTTCCTTTGCGGGGACGACTCGTACACCGGCCGTAACTTCGACTACCGAAAGACATGGGTGGAGGATCGTATCCTCGAGCTTGCACGCATTTTTGCGGTGGAGGTTCATGCGTACGCCGTGATGTCGAATCACGTGCATCTCGTCGTGGAGGTCAATACCGAACGCGCGAAAGGGTGGAGCGACCGCGAGGTGCTGCGACGCTACGCCAAACTCTTTCCGCTCGCGGTCAAACGCTTGGCCCACCTGGACAAGGCAACGAGGGCGGCGCGAGTGGTCGCCATCCGAGAACGGCTCGCGGACTTAAGCTGGCTTATGCGCTGCCTTAACGAGTCCATCGCTCGTCGCGCAAATCGTGAGGACGGCTGTACCGGGCGCTTCTGGGAAGGGCGGTTTCGGTGTCAGGCGCTCCTCGACGAAGGGGCGGTCCTCGCGTGCATGGCATACGTCGACCTCAACCCTGTGCGCGCGGGGTTGTCGCGGTCGCCACGAACGTCGAAGCACACGTCGGTGGGGACTCGTGTTCGTAGCGCACGCAAAGCTGCAAAGGATGGGACGTCACCGGTACCTGCGGGCCTCGCACCGTTTTCGGACCAAGCGACATCGCCTCGTCGGTTGACCCTGATTTCTTGGCCGGACTACCTGGAGCTTCTCGACTGGACGGCCCGAAGCCTTGGAGGAACGAGTCGGAAACAACCTCCTGATGTACTGCGTCGATGCGGAATCGATGCGCCGGGGTTCCTTCGGGTGATGGCAGAATGCAGGTTGCGGTTGAGTTGTGTTTTGGGTCACGAGAGCGCCCTCGAGGAGTTCGCGGCCACACAGGGGAAAGCGTGGGTGCGTGGGAAGGCGGCGAGTCGGCAGCTTTTTCGGTAGGAGCTGCTGAGGCCGGTCGAGGAAGTCCGCGCACGTTCGTGACTGTCCCCGCCGCCGCGGACAGGATCGTGTGTTCGCACCGGCCGGAGTCTGTGGATAGCTCGTCGTTCGACCAACTTTCGTTTGGCAACGCGAAGCTATCCCATTGGTCTCGGCCTGGAGGGGATTCACCGTAGGCCGACCTCATTCGCCTCACGCGTGTTGGAGCGGGTTGAAGCTTAGTCCCTGGGCCCAACTGACTTCGACCGCATGCAGCCGGAACAGCGAAGTCGACCTACCGTTGGCGGACGTCGTAATCTCAAAACTAGGTAGGCAAATATGACTTGAACCGAGCTCCTCTCGCAGGGCTCCTTAGCGTTCTAGCGTGTGAGGTCAGAACCCAATCCTAGGCGACTTCGACTCAGCGAGGCCACCAAGAAGACGGAACTCGAGCTAGCACGGGGGTACCGCTTCGGACAGCTGTCGTCTCAAAGTTAGGTGGGCTAAAATATTGACTTCGCGCACTAGGCGAAGTCGACTTCGACTCAGCGAGGCCACCAGGAAGGCGGAACTGGAGCTAGCCGGGGGTACCGCGTCGGACAGCTGTCGTCTGTCAAAGTTAGGTGGGCTAAAATATTGACTTCGCGTTCGTTTGGCAACGCGAAGCTATCCCATTGGTCTCGGCCTGGAGGGGATTCACCGTAGGCCGACCTCATTCGCCTCACGCGTGTTGGAGCGGGTTGAAGCTTAGTCCCTGGGCCCAACT
>JBCDAA010000275.1:0-12235 GCA_039186435.1 Myxococcota bacterium
CCCACCACCACCGCCACCGCCCAGGCCACCGAGCGCCGCGAGGAGATTGGCCTCCGCTGCGGCGAGTTCCCCCTCCGAAGGAAAGTCCTGCTGCGCGTCGCCAAGGGCCTGCGCAAGCTCGGGCTCGAGGTCGGTGTTCTCGAGCCAGGAACGTTCGTCGTTCATGAGACCCTCCGCTTGAGTTGGGCGCGCAGGAAGCTGCGACGAACTTCGTCACGGGCTTTGTAGAGGCGCGAGTAGGCGGTCTGCAGGGGGAGATTCAGCATCGCGGCGACCTCTTTCATCGGCTCCCCTTCGATCTCGAAGTGCACGAAGACCACGCGCAGCTCGAGGGGAAGTTGCTGGATCGCCTCGCGGAGGAGTTCGCGTTGACGACGTCGTTCCAAGTCTTGGCGCTGGTGCGCGTCTTCGATCCGTTCGGGCGGTGCATCGGTGATCTCCTCGAGGCGAACGCGGGCGCGTCGGTGGTGCGCGATCGCGACCCGGTAGGCGATGCCGTAAATCCAGGTTCGAAGCGACGAGCGACCGTCGAAATCGTCGAGCTTTCGATGCACGATCAGAAAGACCTCTTGAACCAGATCGGGCACATCGCCGTCGGGAACGCCGAGGTAGCGAAGGGAGCGCCAGACGTAGCGGCCGTGCGCCCGGAACGCGTCCGCGACGCGTTCGCTTCGATCGTCGGTTGGGGCGGGTCGCATGCTCAGTTCGTCAGTGCGCTGGCCGCGCGCTTTTCCGAGATTTCTTTGCACCGATGTTATCGCGCTTCGGTCGTGGTGATTAGGTGTTTGAAATTGCTCATTATTTTGGCGCCTCTCGAGAAAATCACTGCGCCGTCTGAGAAATCTTCAAAAAGAAAATGCGCCGCCGCACTGACGGGGCATGCGCGCGCTGCTCTGCCTGGCCTTGCTTGGGTGCACCGGTCAAATCGCCGAACCCGATGTGCCGCCCGTCGTGGAAGCCCCTCCACGAATGTCGCTCTGCGGGGAGGGCGCCGCCTCCAACGCGCCCCTTCTTCGCATGGACCGCGAGACCTACGTCGGTGCGCTGGAGACGCTCTTCGGCTCCGAGGTGCGGGAGCGGGTGTCCGAAACGCTCGCCGCGCTTCCAGAAGCGGTCGGCGGCCGGTATCGATCGGCCACAGGAGCCGCGTCGGCGGCGGAGGTGCGGGCCTATCTCGATGTCGCCACGGACGTCGCCTACGAGGTCACGGGCGACGCCGCGCTTTTGACGTCCCTCGATCCTTGCTTGGCGGAACCGGCGCCGGAGAGCACCTGCATCGCCGGCTTTGTCGATTCGTTCGGACGTCGACTTCTTCGGCGACCGATCACCGAGGAAGAGCGCGCGCGCTTCTTGGAGGGATATGCGATCGGCGCCGCGGACGATCCGCAATCGGGGGTGGCGACGCTTCTCATGCGCATGCTGATGGATCCGCGCTTTCTCTACTTTTTTGAGGACGAAGGGCCGGAGCTTCGCGCGGGTGTGGCGGCGCTGACCTCCCACGAGCTCGCCGCGCGACTGGCCCGAACGCTCTGGTCGTCGACGCCCGACGACGAGCTCCTCGCCGCGGCGGATCGCGGCCTCGAGGGCGCAGTGCTCGACGCCGAACTCGAGCGAATGTGGGCGGACCCGCGCGCGGAGGGCGCGTTTCAGCGCTTTGTCGGGGAGTGGCTTCACCTGCCGGCGAGTACCGCAACGGACGCGAGTCTTCAGTTCGCCGCGAGCGTGGCGATGGACGAGGGCGGCTTTGCGGACTTGCTCCTCGACCGCCGCGCGTTCATCCCGGATGCGGAGACCGCCGAGGTCTACGGTCTCGATCCGGAAACGCGCGGCGAAGTCATGCTCCCCGCCGAGGAGCGAGCCGGTCTTCTCACCCGCGTGGCGTGGCTTCAGAGCGTTGCCATCCCTGGCACGAACGCCGGTCACATCATCAAGCGTGGCGAACGTCTCGGGCAGGTACTCTGCAACCCGCTGCCGCCGCCGGACCCAGACGCGTTTCCGGACGATGATCCCGCCGAGCCAAGCGATCGACCGATGTCGATTCGAGAGCGCTTTCAGGAGGCGACCGCGGAGGCAACCTGCGCGAGCTGTCATGTGCGCCTCGACGCGATGGGCGCGCCCTTTGGTCATTACGGCGCGGACGGTTCGTGGATCGACGAGGAGGTGATCGAACACGACGACACCGAGCTGCGCGTCGCCATCGACACGGAGTCGTCGCTCCTTCTCGACGATGAGAACGTCGTGGTCGCCGATGCGCTCGCGCTCTCGGAGGTCATCGGCCAAAGTCCGGAAGCCGCCGAGTGCTTTGCCGACCAGCTCGCCGAGAGCTTTGCGGGGCGACCCCTCGATCGAAACGACGGCTGCCTCGTTGCTGGGGCGCGCCAGGTTCTCGCGGACCCCACTGCGGTTGAGGACGGCACTGCGGTTGAGGACAGCACCGCGCCGGAACGTTCGATTCGCGCAGCGGTGTTTGCGCTCCTGCGAGCGCCGGCGTTTTCGGAGCGTCAGCTCCCGGAGGAAGAGGAATGAAAAAGCCCTTTCGCATGGGTCGACGGAGCTTTCTCCTCGGTGTTGGAGGCGCGACGCTCACCGTTCCTTTCTTGCCTTCGCTTTCGTCGCGCACCCTCGCCGCGGAACCCGAGCAGCGAAAGTTCATCTCCTGGCGCATCACCAACGGGATGTTCGGGCAGCATTGGTACCCCACCGACGACGCCGTCGCTGCCGGGGGTGGACTCACGCTCGTCGAGCCCAACGCGAGAGAGTTGGCGCTTCGCGACATTCCGGGGCCCATCTCGACGCTTCTCGATGAGCAGTTCGATCGCTTTCGCGACGACATGATCCTCTTTCGACACATCGACCGCCTCGACAAATCCGATCATGGCGCCGGAAACGGCCTCTTCGGCTGGTCCACCAAGGACGTCGGCGACGGCTTCTTCGCGGGACTTCCTCCTTCCATCGACCAGCTCATGGCGACGCACGTCTTCGGCGATGCGATCGCGCCCCTCAACCTCGGCGTGCGGTGGTCGTCGGTGGGACGCTCTTGCTCCGTGCGCGTGGACTCTTCCGGTGAGCTCAACTTTTCCCCGGGGCTCTACCCGGCGCAGGCGTTTCAGCAGCTCTTTGCGGATGTCGGTGTCGAGGCCTCGGACGCGCGACGTCGCCACGGGCATCGGCAGGCGATCGTTGATCAGGTCCTGCCCCACTATCAGGAGGTTCGAAGGGGGCCTCGCCTCTCGCGTCGCGATCGCGATGTTCTGGACGAGCACATCGAGCATATGTTCGCGCTGCAGCGACAGCTCGCGCGAGGAATCGTGGAATGCGCGCCGCCTTCAGAGTCGACGGTGGAGCGCATTCGTCCGGAGACGGTGAACGACGCGGCCCAGGCGCAGGTCGACATCGCTATCGCCGCGCTTCGCTGCGGCATCACCAACATCGTTAACTTCTACCTCGATCCGGACACCCAGTTCGACGCAACGCTGCACGGCGTTGCCGGCGGTCACCACGGCGCGTCCCACGGAAGCGGCGACGACAACGTGCAGAGCATCCAGAACGCACACCACTGGCACATGCGCTACCTGAGCGATTTTCTCGGCAAGCTAGCGGACACCCCCGGAACCGACTCGGGCACGATGCTCGACGACTCGCTCGTGCTGGTGAACAACGAGATCGGCAACCAGGCCGGGCGGAGCGGCAACGCGCCGGGCGACTACGACCTCAACCACAGCGGCCTCGACATTCAGTGCATGATGGTCGGCTCCGCCGGTGGCGTGCTTCGCACCGGCAACTTTCTCGATCTGCGTACCGACTTCGAGCGCGGTCGCTGGACCCGCTACGTCGGCACCGCCTACAACCAGGTTCTCGTGACCTGCATGCTCGCGATGGGCATGACACCAGACCAGTGGGAGGTCGACGGACCCGGCTACGGCGACATGCGCGGCGCGCTCTACAACAAGACGCCCCTCGACGAGGTGGTCATCGGGGATCTTCGCAGCATGCTTCCGCGCGTGGCGGTGTAGGGCGTCGCCTACGACGCGTCCAAGATCTGCTGCGTCAGCTGCGTGCGTAGATAGAACCCGCGGGGCCCGGTCCAAAGGTATCCGTCGTCGGCGTCGGGCGCGCGCTTTCGGACTTTGCCGTCTGCGCCTTTGGGACGCACCTGCAGGTACGTGCCGAGATGGCCGGTGATCGAGTCGACCTCGCCCCGGAGGACCAGCGTCGCCACGCGCTCGTAGTCCGCCTGAAGATGGGCGCGCTGAGCGGGCGTGGGCGACCAGAGGATCGCGCTTCCGAAACGCCGAAAGGGAAGGGGAATGCTGCGGTCGCCCTCGACCGGAATGAAGAGCACGCGCTTGAGCTTTCGCCACACCAGCGAATCCTCGAAGTCGGTCTCGCCCATCATGTGCAGCTTGATGGTGCAGATGAAGGTCGACTCCTTTGGGCGGCCGTCGGGCAAGAGGGGCAGGGTCTTTAGCTCGACGCTGATCTCGAGGAAATCCGGCTCGTCGAGGCTGCCCGCAGAGGCGCCGAGGACCTTTTCCGCAAGCTGACCCACAAGGCCTTTCGCGCGGGCTGTCGAGGACGGAATGTCCGTGCCCGTCTTCTTTGCGGCCTCGCCGATCGTCCAGCCAGCGAGGGCGTGCGCGCGCTTCAGGAGCTCGTCTTCCGAACGAGGCGGAGAAACCATCAGTCGCAGGAGTGTTCGCCGAGGTCGTCCGGCGCCCAGGGAGGAAGACCGCGTCGCGCGACATCCTGGCACCAGAAGGACTCGCCGTCGCGGCGCTCGATCCAGACGAGCTCGTCGCCCTCGAGGCGCAGCGTCATTCCCCCGAGCGAGTTGCCGGTGATCGCCGTCGCAAGGAGGGTGCGCTCGTCCAGCATGCGAGCCTCTCGGAGGACTGTGACTCCCTCGAGGGCGCCTCCGGCGGTTAGCCAGAGGCGGCCATCCTCGCAGATCGTGAGGCGCTCAAATCGCAGGGCCCCGGAGCAGTAGTCGATCGACCATTCACCGGTAAACGCGCTCGAGAGGACAGCGGGTTCGCTCGCGTCCGGCGCCGACGCGTCGACATCCGTTTCGAGGGTGTGGGAGCGGTAGCAACCGGCGAGCAAGAAAAAGCAGAGCAAACGGGTCATCGGAGCTCACAGACCTTTCGTCCAAAGAGTCGCTCGAGGCCCGCGAGGAGCGCATCGCTCGGCTCCACCCGCAGTCCCGTTTCGCGCAGACTGACGCGCCACTCGCCAGCGGCGGCAAGCTCGAGGGACACAGGGATCTTTCCGGGAAACGCTTCGAGGGTGGCGCGCAGTTTTTCGAGCTTGGTGCGGTCGAGATCGTCGACGGCGATCCGCACGCTGACAGCCCTCGTTCGCTGGGCGAGCGCTTCACCGAGGGGCGTGACCTTATCGAGGATCAACTTGACCTCTTCCTGGTCGCCGCCGCCGCGATCCATCTCGTGTTTGATGCGGCCCGTGACTACGACCGGGTCCCCGCTGACGAGCGTTTCCCGGAGGCCTTCTTTGTCGAGCTCCCGAGGTCGCACGATGACCTCGACGCGCCCGCCGGGATCTTCGAGCTCAAAGAACGCGATGGTGTTGCCGGTTTTGGTGCGGCGCTCGCGGTAGCCTTCGACGCTGCCGCCAACGGTGACCTGAAAGCCGCGCTGCAGTTCCTGAAGAGAGTCCGTCGTCGCGTTGCAGAAGCGGCGAAGCTCGTTGACGTAGCGGTCGAGGGGATGCCCCGAGACGTAAAAGCCGAGCGTCGCCTTTTCGCGCATGAGGAACTCGCGGCTGTCCCAGGTGGGAACGCCCGAGGGAAAGGCGCCACCCGGGCTCTTGAAGGACTTTGCTTCGCCTTCGTCCGCGAGGAGTCCAAAGAGGCTTGTCTGTCCGCTCGCGCGATCGGCGGCGGCTTTCTTTCCGCGCTCAATCGCCGCCTCAATCGCGGAAAACGCCTGCGCGCGGTGCACGTTCTGAGGCGAGTGCGCCGTATCGAACGCGCCGCTTTGCACGAGCGCTTCGCAGACGCCTTTGTTCACGCGTCGAAGATCGACGCGGTCGCAGAAATCGAAGAGGTCGACAAAGGGCTGCTTTTCGTCGCCTTCCGAGCGCGCCTCGAAGAGCGCCTCGAGCGCGGAGTCGCCCACGCCCTTCAGAGCGCCCAGGCCGAAGCGAATGCTCGGCCCCATGGGATCGCGCATCGTGCCCTTTTCGCTGACGGGGCGCCCCTTCGGGCGCTTGATCGATTCGTCGGGCGCAAAGACGACCGTGAAGTCGATCTCCGACTCATTCACGTCCGGCGGGAGCACGGTGATGCCGAGGGCGCGCGCTTCGGCGACGGTGCGCACGACCTTGTCCGACTTGTCCTTGTCGGCGCTCATCGTCGCGCAGCAAAACTCCGCCGGGTAGTGCGTCTTGAGGTACGCCGTCTGATAGGTGATCAGCGCGTAGGCCGCGGAGTGACTCTTGTTGAAGCCGTAGCCCGCGAAGAAGGCCATCAGATCGAAGACCTCTTCGGCCTTGCCGGCGCCAAAGCCGTTCTTGGTCGCGCCCTCGATGAAGATGGTCTTCTGCTTTTCCATCTCCGAGACCTTCTTCTTTCCCATCGCGCGGCGAAGAAGGTCGGCGCCGCCGAGCGAATAGCCCGCCATGTCGCGGGCGATCTGCATCACCTGCTCCTGGTAGACGATGACGCCGCGGGTGTCTGAAAGGATGTGTTCGAGCGCCGGATCCGGATACTCGACCTTCTGGCGGCCGTTCTTTCGGTGGGCGAAATCCGTATGCATGTCCGCGCCCATCGGACCCGGGCGATAGAGCGCAACCGCCGCGATGATGTCCTCAAAGCAGTCGGGCTTGAGCATCTTGAAGAGCCCCTGCATGCCTTGGGACTCGAGCTGAAAGACGTTGGTGGTCTCGCCCGACTGAAGGAGCGCAAAGGTCGCAGGATCGTCGAGGGGAATCGCGTCGAGATCGAAAGGCTCGTCCCGGTCGGGACGCCGGTCGATCAGGCGCGCCGCGATGTCGAGGACGGTCAGCGTCTTCAGGCCGAGGAAGTCGAACTTCACCAGGCCCGCCGCCTCGACGTCGTCCTTGTGGTACTGCGCGACGAAGACGCCGTCGTCCGGACAGAAGACCGGCACGTGATCCCAGATCGGTCCCTCGGAGATCACGACGCCCGCGGCGTGCATGCCCGCGTGGCGCGTGAGGTTTTCGATCTGCATCGCCGTGTCGAGGAGCTCCCGAACCTCGTCGTCCTCGTCGTACACGGACTGCAGCCGCGGCTCCTGCTCAAGGGCCTTCGGGATCGGAACGTTCTTGCCCCCCACCGGATCCGGAACGAGCGCCGCGATGCGTCCGGCGTCTGCCGGCGCCATGCCCATCACGCGGCCGACGTCGCGAACCACGCTCTTGCTCTTGAGCTGATGAAAGGTCGCGATCTGACCGACGGAGTTCTCGCCGTATTTCTTGCGAACGTAGTCGATGACCTGGTCGCGTTTGCTCATGCAAAAGTCGACGTCGAAGTCCGGCATCGACACGCGCTCGGGGTTCAAAAAGCGCTCGAAAAGAAGTCCGTAGGGAAGGGGGTCGAGGTTGGTGATGCGAAGCGAATACGCGACCAGCGATCCTGCGCCCGACCCGCGCCCTGGACCGACGGGCACACCGTTGTTCTTCGCCCACACAATGAAGTCCGCGACGATCAGAAAGTAGCCGGGAAAGCCCATCGAGCTGATCACGTCGAGCTCGAGGTTCAGGCGTGCGCGGTACTCCTCGACGTTCGGCTCGTGCCCCTGCGTGCGCATTTCCGCGAAGCGTTCTTCCAGGCCTCGCGCGGACCACTCGCGAAGATGCTCCTCCTCCGTCATCCCCTCGGGCACCGGGAAACGCGGAAGCTTCGGCGGACTGAGCGGGTCGGCGGTGCCGGCGCACATCTCCGCGATCTTCAACGTGTTTTGAATCGCGTCCGGATAGTCCCCAAAGAGCTCCGCCATTTGGCTTGCGGCCTTGAGGTACATCTCGGAGCTGTTGTGGTGCATCGCCTCCATTTCTCGGAGGCTGCGACCGGCGCCGATGCAGTTGAGAGCGAGCTGCGCCCGGGCCTGATCGCGCTGAAGGAAGTGGCAGCAGTTGGTCGCGACGAGGGGCACCTCGAGGTCGCGCGCGAGCTCCGCAAGAACGCCGTTGAGGGGGCGGTTTTCCGGAAAGCCGTGGTCTTCAAGTTCGACGTAGAAATGACCCGGCGCAAAGACGCCCCGGAGCCGTTCGATGGCTGCACGCCCCGCGTCCGGACCCTGCATGAGGACGCGCTGCGGAACCCAGCCCGCGAGGCAGCCCGTCAGTGCAACGACATCCTTCGAGTACGTTTCGAGGAGCTCGAAGTCGACGCGCGGCGTTCCGTTCACCAGTCCCTCGACCCATCCGAGGCTGACCAGGCGGACGAGGTTCTGGTAGCCAAGCTGCGAGGACGCGAGGAGAACCAGATGTCCGGGCGCAGACGCTTGGGGATCGCTCCGATGACCGTCGGTGAGGTGAACCTCCGCGCCCAAAATCGGTTTCACCGAGGTGCCACGGCAGGCGTTGTGGAGCTGCACCGCGCCGTACATATTGGCGCGGTCGGTGAGCGCCACGGCCGGCATCTCCATCTTCTCGCAGGTGCCTACGAGTTCAGGAATGCGGATCGCCCCATCCAGCATCGTGAACTCGGAGTGCACGTGCAGGTGCACGAACTCGCCGGCCATCGGCGGAGCCTACTCGATCGAGGGCGCTCCCTCAGCCCCGCTTCTTCGACGAACTGCGACAGCTGCTGGTTGCGGGGTTCCGAGGGGGATGCTACGCCTGCCGGCCCTCGGAGAAGAACCATGAAAGCCTCGCCTCTTAGCCTCGCGAAAAAGCGCTTCGGCATCGACGAAAAAGACCCCACCAAGGCCCGTAAAGCCGCGAAAGAAAAGCTCGTCGCGGCGGTGCAGAAGCTCGCGGACGGCGGCCTCTGGATCGACCGGGTCAACGACGAGAAGGGGCTCGAGAGCGTCTCGAACAAGAAGCTCCTTCGCCTCCTCGACACCCTCGAGGCGGTCAAAGCCGAGCACGGCACTCGCGAAAAGCTCATCGACGCCCTGATCGAGCTTGCAGGTGGCCGAAAAGACGGGGGTTTTCGAGATCGCTTCGAAAGCTGGTCGACTCCGCGTCTCTGGGACCGCTACGTCGCGGACAAGAAAAACGCGAACTGAAGATCGGCCTTAGCATCTTGAAATCGCTAGCTTTTCAGCTGGCGATTTTGCGTTTAAGGGCCAGGTGATAGGCTCTCGCGAACCTTTCCGTGGACGGGGTGTCAGAACCATCGTGGCCAGTGCAGAACAAGCGGAAGAGCTCCTCGGAGCCCAGCTGCGCGATGGCGTAGACCCCGAGCTTATGGCGCTCCCGGCTCCCGCGAGGGGTCGGCGCGTCGCGACGATGGCCGTGATGGCGCTCGCGGTGGTGGCGGCGGTGGCCCTGCTAACCGGCCTGCGGGGCGATCTCGCCTACTACTTTCAAGACTCGGTGGCGGTGAACCTCGGAGAGGCGACCGCGATCGATGCGGCTGCGCTCGGCTCGAACCGCTACGTGAGCATTCACGGAACGCCGATGGCGTCGCGCACGATCGAATACTCGCGGGTCTTTGGGGGCGACTTTGCCGTCTTTCCTCTCGCGGGGCAGCGACGGGTGTTCGTGCAGGCGGCGGTGGGCGAGCGGGCGCTTCAGACCTCTCGTCGCGAGTTCTCGGGTCGGCTCGTGACCATGGGCGAACTCGGTGGTCGCCTCGGCGCCGTTCGGCGCGCCTACGAAGGCATCGGCGAACCGGTGACGGCCCAGACCTACGTTCTTCTCGCGGACGAACCTCCCGGGAGCTACAGCTGGGCCCTCGCGCTCGCCGGGCTCTGCATCGTCTTCGCGCTCATCAACCTGCTGCTTTTGCTGCGTTGGTTCCGGCCGATCCGGGTACGGCGTCGCGCGGCAGGCTGATTCCTTACGAAGCTCGTACCCGCGAAGACGAACCGGCGCGCTACAAGGAGCGGGATGAGAATCGCGATCCTGCTCCTTCTCGGCGCCTGCACGTCGTCGAGCACCCATCCGGCGGAGGGCTACTGCACACGGGTGACAAGGCTGCTGTGCGCGAGCAACGAACGCTGCTGCGACCTCGAAGAGCGAACCTACGCCACCGAGGCGGAGTGCTTTGAGGAGAACCTTTTTCTCTGTGCGAACGCATTCGAGGATCCAGCCAGAGACGACTACCTCGCCTACGACTCCGTGGCGGCCGGAGCGCTCGAGGCCGAGATTCGCGCGCGCACGGAAGACTGCGGCGCGCTCGATCTTGGTCTTCGTTCCGGCGAAGGCGGCGTCCACGACGTCTTCGGTTCGACGCGAGGCGCGGGCGACGCGTGTGGGGGAGACATCCCGTGGTCCGCCTGCAGCGAGTTTTGTTTGCGAGAGGTCGACTCGGGTCTAGGCGGTCTGGGCGATCTTGTGGGCGAAGGGACCTGTGGTCCCCCGCTTTCCGAAGGAGAGCTCTGCTGGGCAGGATCTGCGGTTCTGCCCTGCGAGGCGGGCCTCACGTGCATTGTGGGCGAGACGGAAGGACGCTGCGCACCTTCGCCGGTCGAAGGCGAAGCCTGCGCCGGCTTTCTCGACTGCGCCGAGGGGCTCGCTTGTTTCAGCGCCGTGTGCGTTCCTCTCTGTCCGAACGGTGACCTCTGCGAGGGAAGTACGTGCGCGTCCCGCTTTCGCGATGAGGACAATCGCTGCGCAGATCCACCGCCCGCGCGAAGTCATTGCGACGTGTGGCGACCGATCGGCTAGAGCACATCCCGTGGCTCGGGGAGAGAATCGGCGGGAGATAGGCGGTTCGCGTCTAGCTGGATGACGTCCCGAAGCGCCAGCGCATCAGGACCGTCTCGTTGGGCGCATCGGGCCAAGGGTCCAGACGACTCCCGTCGCGGTCGTAGACCTCATGCTCGATCACGGCGTCCTCTGACAGCTCGAAGCGGTCGAGGGTTCCTTCGACGAGGACCTCCGCAAGGAAGCGTTCCCCGTCGCTTCGAAAGCCGAAGAACGTGACCGGCGGGGGTCGCTCAACGACGATGGAAGAGTTCGCGACGCGCAGGTCCTGGCTGCAGTCGAAGTAGGAGTAGCGCGTCTCGTCGGGCGACCAGACGAAAAATCCGGGGATGAGAGAACCACACTCGGCGACTCGGGTCTCCGCGTCCGGCGACCACTGGCTGAGGCCTTCCTCGTCGTAGATCATCACGTACGTGCCGCTCGGTGAAACGCGGGACGTTCGTCCGATTTGACGTCGCGCGCGGACCGACCCGTCGGGTGCACGAACGAAGTAGTCGTCGAGGTCGTGGACGAGGAGCGTTCCCTCGTCGTCGAGGATGCGCTGGGGGAAATGAAGCGGGTTCCAGGGCTCGATCCGGACCTCGTCTCCGCTCCGAAGATCGCGAAGGCGGACCGAGCGAATCCGTCCGTCGCTTTCGCCGCAGACGAGGAGGGAGCGCCCCGCGCGCTGGTGGGCGACGGAGCAGCCTTCGGGAAGTCGCTCGGCATCCCCTCGCGGAAGGTCCAGGGCTGCGATGCGCGGGGCAATGGCGTCGCCGAAGGCCACGATGAGGCCGAGGCGATCACGTCGCCACCGCCAAGGAAAGGTGAGGACTTCGTCTTCCGCAACCCCAAGGCGGTCGGCTACGTTGAGGCGACGGGTCGTCCCGCTTCGGAGATCGATCAGGGTTGCATCCACGGGAAAGGCGAGCGCGCGTTCGCGCCATGCGTTAACGATCGCGTGGCTTCCCTGAGGCGCGACGCTGAGGTCGTAGCGAAGACCGTCCCGGCGCGGGAGCTCCGCGACGAGAGACGCGGCGCCTTCGTCGAGGAGGAACACCTCAAGGCGGTCGGTGTCGTGGACCAACGCGACCAGCTCCTGCGTGCGTTCTTCGACGGGTTCGACGCGGTGCGATTGAAAACAGCCGACGAGTCCGAGCAGCAGCGTGATTCGTTTCACGGCCCAAGCATGCGAAACCCTTCGGAGGCCGCAACGACGCGCGTGAGCTCACCCAGCGCGGTAGCGAAGAAGCGCTAGCGAAAGAACCCGAGGTACCACTCGAGGATGCGCTCGCCGAAGAAAAGCCACTCGAGGGCACCGAGCGCGAGGAGTGGGCCGAAGGGCATCTTCAGCGGCGAGGATATGCCGTCTTCTTGGGTGTCGGAGTCGTCGCCAGAA
>JBCDAA010000276.1:0-12208 GCA_039186435.1 Myxococcota bacterium
CCTTCCCGCGCTCGTCCTCGTCGCCCTCGGTTGCGATGGGGTGATCGGCGACCTCCCCCCGGGCGACGATCCCGGCGTGGTGAGCCCGGCTCTTTGCGCAGAGAGTACCCCCGATGCGCCCGCAACGGCGACCCGGCTGCTCGATCGGACGCAATATACCAACGCCCTCCGATCCCTTCTGGGTGATGAAACGCTTGCGCCCGTTCTCGACGAAAAGATGGGTGAGCTCGTGACCACGCTCGGCGCGGAGCAGCTCTACGCGGAAGTGGAGCGCGTCGTCAGTACGAGCGACCTCGGGAACTGCACGGACGATGCGTGCGCGTCCGCGTACCTTCGCGAGCTTGCGACGCGCGCGTTCCGGCGTCCCCTGCGGGAGGACGAGCAAACGCTTCTCAACGATCTCTATCAACGCGAACGAAATCACGAGGAGCATCCCACGGACGTTCGGGGAGCAACTGAGACCGTCGTGCAGGTGATCCTTCAGGCGCCGCAGACCCTCTACCTTCACGAAGAAGGGGTCGAAGACGTCGGCCAGGTTCGACGACTCGGGGGTTACGAAATCGCGTCTCGTCTCGCGCTCTTGCTCTGGAACGGCATTCCCGACGACACCCTGCGAAACGCGGCCGCGGACGGACGACTCGAGGATGCCGACGGCGTTCGGCGGGAGGCGGAGCGCATGCTGGACGACCCGCGGTCGCGAGCAATGGTGCGGGACTTCTTCGAACGCTGGCTCGGCCTCAACGGCTCCGAAAACCGAAGCTCGCTGGAAGAGGCGTCCAAGGACGAAACGCTCTTTCCAGAGGCGGACGCGGACCTTCGGCGCGCCATGCGGGACGAGCTTGGGCGTTTTGTGGAGCGCGCGATCTTCGAGGGGGACGGCTCCCTCGAGACGCTCTTCCTCTCTCGCGATGCCTACGTCGACGACGCCCTCGCTGCGCTGTACGGCGTCGATGCACCCGCCGGCGGCGGCTGGGTGGAGCTTCCCGAAGGACAGCGCGCAGGCATCCTCACCCGCGCGGGCTTTCTCTCGGTCTATGCAGGCGCAAAGGTTCGCTCCCCCATTCGGCGGGGCGTCTTCATTCTTCAAAACGTACTCTGCCAACCGCTCGGCGAGCCACCTCCCAACGCGAACGACGTCGACGTGGAAGGAGGCAACACGGAAGACGGGGTGCGGTCGATTCGCGACGACGTCACCGCCCGAACCCGCGGCGGTGAATGCGCCGCCTGCCACAACAGCATCAACGACATCGGGTTCTCCTTCGGGCACTACGACGCCATTGGTCAGTTTCAAACGGAAGAACACCACGCCGTCGACGAGGAGACGATTACCTTTCCCATCGATGCGTCCGGCCGAGTCGCAAGCGGAAGCGACATCGACGGCGAGGTCGCCAACGCCCTCGAACTCAGCGCCCGACTCGCCCAGAGCGAACAGGTCGCCAACTGCGTCGCCACGCGCTTCTACGAGTACGCGATGGGTCGGCACGCAGGCGAAGGCGACGCATGTTCCGTGGAGAGCGTTCGCAGCGAGTTTCGACGGAGCGGACGCTTTGTCGACCTGATCGTCGCTGTCGCACGAAGCGACGCGTTTCGTCATGTTCGCGTCGCGGAGGAAGAATAATGGCTCGCTTTGGTCGCCGTTCGTTTCTGCGAGGCGCAGGCGCGCTAACGCTCTCCCTTCCGCTTCTCGAAAGCCGAGACGCCGCGGCGCAGGCCGCCCCTCCAAAGACACTTTTTCTGGTGCACAACCACGGCGGAACGGTGAGCGCGATGAACCGCTCGCCGAGCATGAGCGACGGTCGCGGAGATCATCACGGGCTGCATTGGTGGCACCCGCTGGCGGATGACGAGACTCTTACCGCAGGCAATCTCGGGCTTATTCACAGTGGGCTGCTCGACGACTTCGTGGATCAGCTGATCCTCTTTCGCGGGATCGACAACGAGGCCGCAAACGCCCAGGCGCCCTACGGCGGTGGCGGTCACGGGTGGGTGAACTGCACGCACCTGACGTGCGCGGACTGCCACACTGAAACGGTCGACGGGAAGACGGAGCCCACCGGCGCGAAGGGCCCTTCCTTCGACAAACTCCTCGCCGCGCACCTCGCAGGAAGCGCTCCCTTCGACGCCATCGACCTGATGGTGCGCGGTCACAACTACGGGACCGTGCAGTATCTAGGTGACCGCCAGCCGGTCTCGAGCGAACGAGATCCGCGAACCGCGTTTGAGCGCATCTTCGCGGGTGTTTCCCCGAGCGACACCGGCCCGGACCCTGAGCTTCTGCGCCTTCGGGCGCGTCGTCAGAGCGTTCTCGACGGTGTCCTCGGGGCGTTCAACCTTCTTCGCGGTCGCGTTTCAACGCAGGACCGGCGCACCCTCGACGCGCACGCCGATCATCTTCGCGCGATCGAACGAAGGATCGACGCGCTGGACGGTGTCCTCGCACCGATGTGCACGACGCCCGACATCGCCGATGTCTCGGACCGCGAGGCGGAACAGGTGGGGCCGCTCATGATGGACATCGCAATCCACGCCGGCCGCTGCAACCTAAGTCCGGTCATCGCGATTCAGATCGGCGACATCATCACCAGCTGGCTGGGCACACCCTACGGAGTCGATCTGGCGCACAGCCTCGGCCACGCCGCACGCGAGGTCGGCCCGACCGGACCGAACGCAGGTCGCCGCGCGGCGTGGGAAGAGGAGATGCGAAGCAACCGCCGCTGGCGTCTCAGTCTCTTTCAGCGCCTCCTCCAAGGACTTGCCGACACCCCAGCGGGCGACGGCACGCTCCTCGACAGCTCCCTCTGCGTGTACACCAGCGAATTCAGCAACGCGGCCGTCCACTCGTCGCGCGACGTGCCCTTTGTCTTCGCGGGAAGCCTCGGCGGCACCTTTCGAACGGGGCGTTTCCTCGACTACAACATGGCCGCTCCGGGCGGCTACGAAACGAGCGCCTCCACGCACAACCTCTACACCTCGATTCTCCAAGGCTTCGGAATGGAGATCGACCACTTCGGCGGACCGCACGCGTATTTCGATGGTCCCCTCCCCGGCTTGCGCTAGCCGCGCTCCTTGCTCGCCCGCTACTCTTATCCCGTGCGCTTCCTTTGCTTGGCTCTGCTTCTGGCGTGCACCGAGCCTGCGACGCAGACATTCGTTCGGATTCATGCGGATCCGGGTTTCGTACCCGAAGCGACACGACTGCGACTGCGCGTCTTCGGCGAGGGAGAGCTCCGGGAAGACCGCATCGACCCCGTCTCGCGCAACGACACTCGAATCGCTTCACCGACGGTCATCCCCGACGGAGGGCCCGAACGAACCTGGTCGATGATCGCTGAGCTGCTCGACGACGATGACATCGCCGTCGCATCACTGCGGATCGGCGGGGGGTTCGTCGAAAACAAACGCCGCTACATCGACGCCTGGTTTGACGATCAGATCGAATGCCAAACCCTCGGCGAGTGTGGTGAAGGACGAACATGTTCGTTCGGGCGATGCGTCGGCGCGTGCTTTGCTCTCGGAGCCGACGACGGCGAACGGGACTTGCCGCTGTGCAACGAGTGCGAAGTCTGCATCGATGCCACCTGTCAACCACGCGCGGACGGGCAGAGCTGCGGCTGCGAGGGGGATCGCTGCCAGCGAGGGTTGTGCGAACCTGCCGTTGCCGCCCGCGGCGTTTGGACGGGCGAGCATCAAACCTGCGCGAGCGCCCGGGGCGGCCTCTGGTGTTGGGGGCAGGACCACGCGGGACGTGTCGGAATCGGGCGAAGCAGTGATGTCCCGGTCTTCGTGTCGGAGGAACTCGCCACCTGGGACGAAACGCCGCGAAGCCTCATCGACATGGCGATGGGTGCGGATCACTCGTGCCTGCTCTGGGCGCGACCCGGGCCGCAGTTTCAGCGTACCTGCTGGGGATGGAACGGATCCGGCGCCGTCGGTCTCGGGCCCGTCATGGATGGTGAGATCCCCGCAACGGACGCGTCGAGCGACGACCCGGTGTGGATCTCGCTAGCCAGCGGGCGCTTTCACACCTGCGGCCTCTCGGATGGGGGTCAGATCTTTTGCTGGGGCTCCAACAATCGCGGCCAAGGGGGTCTCGCCCGGGGCGCTACGGGCGTGCCCACCCTCCTCGACGATCGAACTCGCTGGTCGCAGGTCGTTGCCGGCAACGAGATCACCTGCGGACTAATCGAGGGGCGTATCGAATGTGTCGGCGCAGGGCTCGCGGGACAGCATGGCGACGGTGCGCGGTCAGACCGCACGGTCCCCGCGTGTGCCCAGGACGAGAGCGGCGCGTGCATCGATGACTTTCTCTTCGTCACCACCGGGGCGAATGAAGTCTGCGGCATTCGGGACGGAGGCGCGGCCTGGTGCTGGGGCGACAACCGAGAGGGCCGGCTTGGCATCGAAGGCAGCGAAGACGCAACGAGACCGCGACCGGTGATGACCGACCTTCGTTTTCGAGAACTCGACGCCGCGTCGGGATACACCTGCGGCATCGACCTCGATGGGGGCCTCTGGTGTTGGGGCGGAAACCGGACGAGCTTCGGGGGCGGGCAGCTCGGGGTCGGCGACCTGGACGCGCGACAACGCCCCACTCGCGTCTTTGTCGATCCCGGCGACGAATGGCGACAGGTCAGCGCCGGCGCGGGTTACGCCTGTGGCGTTCGGCAGCAGGGAGACCTCTACTGCTGGGGCAGCAACGACGAGTCGAGCACCTCGATCGGCGAGGCCGCGGGTCGCCTTGGGCTCGGGTACGGTCTCGATCTCGGTGAGCCCGCAACCCGGCGAGACGCGCTTCGGCCGCAGCGCGTTTGCTTGGAGTAAGTCCGCCTCCTGTGAACACAGCAATCTAGCGGTGTGCGGTCGGTTCCGCGAAGGTCGTGTCTTCGACACGGTACGCGAGCCGACGTCCTTCTTTTTCCGCGAGGCACGCCCCCTCGTCGGCGAGCGCCTGCAACGCAGACTGCGCGCGCCGGAGGGATACGCCGGCAACCTCGGCCGCCGCTTTGGCGGTCGTCGCGCCTCCCGCGAGTGCGCGGAGCAGCCGGTTTTCCATGGGCTCCACGCAACGCGGGTCGGGCACCAGCACCGGCGCTTGCAGCGAAAGGCGGACACGCGTCCCTTCTCGCTCGAGGGTTCCGTAGTCTCCGAGGTACGCCCGCGCGCGATGCTGCGCGACGTCAAAGGTGCCGCGGTGAAGTTCGGGAACGAGCGCAAACCCGTAGACGCGCCGAAACGCATCGGCTTCCTCGAGGCCTTTCGGCCCTGCGAGCGCGAGAACGCTGACCAGCGTTTCGACGCGGCTTTGTTTGCGGCGCTGCCGCGGCAGGAGCGAGGCCCCGAAGAGGCCCTGTCCATGCGGAAGAATGCGCCGCCCCCGGTGACCGGGTCTCGCCGCGACGTACCCGAGACTTCCGGCGTCGTCGGGGGCGTACACGCCGAGCGGCACCCTCTCACTTTCGCCGGCGCACCACCCCGCGACCGACTCGTCCGGCGACGCGTCAACGTCGCACGCCAAGATGTATGCGTTGGCGTCGGCGGCCAGGGGCGCAAAACCGGCGACGTCACGTCGAAGTGTGCGTGCCGCGGCTTCGTAGGCGTTCCGGTTTCCGGCGTTGGCCGCGGCGGAAAGACTGGCGAGCAGAAGCGGGTCGCCGCCGCAGAGGGATCGCTCCCAGCGGATCCACGGGTGCCAACGGCGCGACGCAAACCCCTCGAGCGCTCCGAGGATGCGTCGGGCCAAATGAGGAAATCCGCGGCGACGGCGAAGACGCGCAAGCACCAGATTCGCGAGATACTCCGCCTGCGGAAGCGCCTCGGTACGGGCCATCCGCGATGCGCGCCGCGCCAGCTCACGCGCGCGCACGAGGTCCCCGTCGCGGAGGGCCGAAAGGGCCGCGAGAACGACAGACTCCACGACGAGCTCTGCGTCCCCTTGCGTCCGGGCTTCGGCCTCGAGGTTCTCGTCGACCAGGGGGTTGCCGACGGCGATCGACTGCCAGCGACGCATGGCGCGAAACCAAAGCGATGCCTCGGGCGCAACGCCTTGGAGCGAGCCCAAGAGCGAGCAGCTCTCCGCCAGCGTACGGCCATCAAACGCGAGCATTGCGCTTTTGGCCACCTCGACCGCAGCCCGCCACACCACCGGTCCATGCGACGACGCGAGCGCCGCCACGTCGGGCAGGCTGGGCATTCGCGCGAGGCTTGGATCCGCGACTGCGCGCTGCGCGTCCAAGACGATCGCCCACCCCGGTTCTTCGGCACGCAGTGCCGCGGAAATCGGCGCGCTCGAAACGCCCTGCTTCCCGGCCTCGAACATGCGTGCCGCGTCACCCGCGAGACTCACTCTCTACGTGTAACACGCACACGGATCCGCAAGCGGTGAGTTTTTCTGACTCCTCAAGTATTCTTGTTCCGGTGAGCGCCTACACCCGAGTGTGCGAGCTCGCGAAGGGCGGGATGGGCCGCGTCGATCTCGCCGTTCGTCGGGACGGCGCGTTCCGACGTCTCTTCGCAGTGAAGCGACTTCGGGAGAGCTATCGAGACGACTCCGACTTTCGCGCGATGTTCCTCGACGAAGCACGCATCGCCGGCTTTCTTCGCCACCCCAAGGTGGTGAGCGTCGTCGACGTGGGCGAAGACGACGATGGCCCCTTCCTCGTTCTCGAATACGTCTCGGGCGTATCCCTTAGCGAGCTCATCTCCCGGGTTCGGCAGCGCGGCGGCGAAGTTCCGCTCACGGTCGCCCTTCGCATTGCGCTCCAGGTTGCCGAGGGACTTCACGCGGCACACGAACTTCGCGACCCGGAGACGGGAAGCGCGCTTCACCTCGTGCACCGCGATGTCTCTCCGCAGAACGTGCTTCTCAGCTACGACGGTGCGGCGCGCGTCACGGACTTTGGCATCGCAAAAGCACTCGGCCGGATCACCAAAACCAACACCGGCGTCCTGAAGGGAAAGATGGGCTACATGGCGCCCGAGGTCCTCCGTTTCGAGGATCCGGATCGTCGCTCCGACCTCTTTTCGTTTGGCGTCGTGCTCTTCGAAATGCTCATCGCCCGCCGGCTCTACGCAAACCGCGAGGGCATGGATGGCGCGCGGCGGATTCTCAACGAAGCGCCGCCGGACCTCGGGGAGGAACGCGAGGACGCCCCCGCAGAACTCGTCGAGCTCATGTTTCGGCTTCTCGCGAAGGATCCCAACCATCGCCCTACGAGTTCGCTCGAGGTTGCGCGCGCGCTGGAGTCCATTCTCGCGGACCTTCGCGGCGAGGCACCCGTGGTTGAGCTCGGCGACTACCTTGGGGAGCTCTTTGCCGAGGAGAAACGTGCGCGCGAAGCTCGCGTCCAGGAGGCGCTTCGAGAAGCGGAAGCGCGAAGCCAGCGTCCGCCCCCTCCGCCAGCGGGACGGGCATCCCCGCGTGCGATCGGCGCGATCGCCACGGTCGTCGTGGTCCTGGTGGGGGGAGCAGCATGGGCGCTGGCAAGCACCTTCGGGTCGAGCGCCGAGGAAGCCCCGCAGGCGACCGAAGTTCGACCCGCGCCCGAACCACCACCTCGCGAGACGTCCGTAGAGCCACAGAACGTTCTTCGCGCGGCCCCTGAGGAGCGCGCGGAGGAAGTCGATGTCGAACCGGAGGAAGCGACACCCATGCGTCGGCGTCGTCCAAGAAAGCGGCGCAGCGCGATGCGAGGCGGCACACCGATGTGGGATTGGCAATGATCCGGGTCCTTCTCTCGCTTGCGCTTCTCGCCGGGCTCGTTCCCGCCAGCGCGCAGGGCCAGAGCTCCCGGCGCAGCGCACAGGAGTTGTTCGAGCGCGGCGTGCAGGCCATGAACACCGCACGCTTCGCCGAAGCCCGCGATCTCTTTCGGCGCTCTCTCGCGCTCTACCCCAACGCGGGCACCGCGTTTAACCTCGCCGTCGCGCTCGATCGCACCGGCGACTTCGTCGACTCCGTCGATCTCTTTGGAGCGCTTCTCGAGGATGCCTACGGCGGACTTCGAGGCCCGCAGGAGCGGGAAGTTCGGAGGCTGCGTCGCGAAGCGCAGCGTCATGTAGCGGTCGTCCACCTGGAGCGCCCCCCGATCGAAGGCCTCGAAATCCGGGTCGATGGTGAGCTTCGCGATGTTGAGTCCTTGCGGGTCAATCCGGGCGAACATGTGATCCTCGCTACCGCCCCGCGCTACGAGACGTTTGAAGAGACGCTCACGCTCGAACGCGGCGAGGAGCGAACGCTCGCCATCGAGCTGATCGAGAGCCAGGCGCCGGGACTTCTCATCATCGAAAGCCAAGAGGATTCGTTGATCTCGGTCGACGGAGTTGGCGAAGAGCTCGGCAGTCTTCGGGCGGAAGTACCGCCGGGGCTTTATCACGTGCGCGTTCGTCGCGATGGCAACGAGCGACGTTCGGACGCGGAAGTTGCGCCCGGGAGTACGCTGCGGATGCGACTCGATCTGGAAGGTCGGCGGCGACGACCCTGGCTTTGGGTCGGCCTATCCGTGCTTGCGGTCGGTGCCATCACCGCGTTTGCCGTGGGGGTGACACGCGACCGCGTTGACGACCCTGTGCAAGATGACGTCTACGGCGTGATTCGCACGTTGCGAGCGCCGTAGTTCGGCGCGAATAAATTGCGCGCATTGCTTGTGCGATGGCGCGTTCCGACAACACGCGAGGGAACGCTCACGGAAGGACGCGGAGAGTGTGGCATCCCGTAGAGCGCGACGGTATGACCGCGCGCAAAGGAGAGAGGATGCGAACCACCACCCTAGTCTGCCTCGTCCTGGCTGCATGCGCGGGACGTCCCCAAAACAATCCTGTCGCGTACGAGACGGTGACAAACCCGGATATCGCGCTCGGTCCCCGTACGACGGTCGCCTTCGTTCCTCGTGCGGAGATCCCGGGGTACGAACGCGTGGAGCTCCCGGAGGACTACATTGAGGCGGCACGGGAGGTTGCGATTCCGACCCTCGAGCGTCTCGGCTGGACGCTCACCACCCCAGACCAAGCGGATGTCCTGATTCAGGGCGCTGCGGGTCGTCGCGACGCCACGGACTCGATCCCGACCGCCGTGCCGGGGCGATTCGATTTTCAAGCGACCGTGAACTCCTACGAGGTGGACTACACGGAGGCCACACTGGTGCTCGACGGGTTCCTCCGCGATTCCGGCGAACACTTCTGGCATGGCCACGCGGACACCGAGATTCGGAGTGGGGCCTCCGCGGAGCGCTTTGCGAGCGCCGTCGAGCGTTTGCTTGTGAACTTTCCGCGCGCGATGGCTCCGGCAACCTCCGGGAGCGAAGCGCCCAGCGAGCCGGTTGCTGAACCGGAGCCGGGCGAGCCGACGCCTTGATTCACGCGACATCCGGGCGATAGGTTGACCTCGAAAAATCTTCGTGAGCGCGCGATCGAAATCGTGGTCGACGTCCCGGGTGCGCCGTTGCCCGATCCGCTTTTCGTCATCGACCTCGCGCTCGGGCTACGCGTGCGCAGCTAGCGACGGTGGCACATCGCGCAGGCTCGCTCGCCGTGCGCAAAAAACACCGTTGGGTCGTTGGCTCCGTCCCCGTCGGTCCAGCGCCGATGGCGATCCTCTGCGCCGTCCGCCCACGCCCGAAACTCGTCTCGGTAGGGCCAGGTCGCCGCGGACTCCATCTCGAGCGCACGCTGCCACGCGCGGCGTGCGCCACTGAGATCCCCGAGGCGGAGCCGAAGGTCCCCCACCGTCACGTGATAGCCCTCGGCCCCGTGGGGAAAGAGCGCACTCGTGCGGCAGCGATGCGAGGTTCCGTCTCCGCAATCTTCGATCGCCTCGAGCGGCGGAAGGAGACGCGCCGGATGACCCGACGAGAGGGGCAACTTCGCGAGCGAGACGGCGGCGAGGAAGGGCGTGAAGCGCGGGTCTGCGTCCGCCGCCGCGAGCAGCGCATGACGAGGCTCGTCCAGATCTTGCTCCCTCGACTCGGCAGCTTTGTAGGCAAAAAACGCGCGCCAGCCCTCTGCGCTTTTGTCTTCCGGATCGAGCTTCACCGCGCGTTCGAGAGCGATGGTGGCGCGAATCGCGTAGGGCCGTTCTCGATGGCGAAGGAAGCCATGAAGATTGGCGAGGCCGTACCAGAGGTGGGCGGTCGCGTTTTCGGGCTCGCGTTCTACTGCTCCCGCGAGGGACGAAAGCGCTTCCGCTTCGAGAGCGTCCTCGCCGTTGAGGACCCGCGTAAAGCGTTCGCGCGCCGTCGGAAAGTCCACGTCGAGAGACGGGACTCGAAGCCACCACCAGCCGGCGAGCACAACGCATCCGGAGAGACCCACGATCACCCCAAGCGCCCAAAGTCCTCGCCGAAGCCATCGTCGCCTCATGGAGAAAAGCGATCCTCAAAGTGGGCGTCAAAGTCCATCCGAAATCGCTCTGCAAAGAAGTCGATGAACGCGCGCACCGCGGGTTTGATGAGGCGTCGACTCGGGTATACCAGGGCGACCTGGGTGCGCGTGCCGAGGACTTCCGGAACCGCCTCCCCCCGCTTCAAGAGCTTCGCCGCGATCGGTTGAGGCAAGAGCGCGATGCCCATTCCGCGGGCGACGGCGGCGGAGAGCAGCCAGACGTCGTTGGTCGCAAGACTCGCGCGAACGCGAACCATCCCTCCGTCCACGAGCGGCCAATGCGCCGCGGGTCGCTCCCCGCGTGCAAAGCCTACGAGGCAGCGATGATGCGCGAGGTCTGCGACTGCGGACGGCACCCCCGCGCGCTCGAGGTAAGCCGGCGCCGCCAGCGCAAGCACGTCCGTACGGAGCAGCGTCCGCACGATCAGACCCGGGTCAAACTCCGCCCCGGCGCGAAGGGCGAGGTCGATGTTTCGCTCGACCATGTCTTCATGCTGCGTAGACGCGATCACCTCGACCTGCACGTTTGGGTACGCGTCGATGAAGTCGAGGACTGCGCGCATCCCGCCCGAAGGACCTGCGACGGGTGGAATCGAAAGGCGCAGGAGTCCACGGGGCTCTTCGTCGTCGCGCCGCACCGCCCGCGCCGCATCCTCGGTCGCCTTCACCGCTGCGCGCGCATGCTGGTAAAACTCTTCGCCCTCGTGAGTGAGACGAAGACGGCGCGTCGTGCGATGAAGGAGGCGCGCGCCGAGGCGCTCTTCCAGGCGAGCGAGTCTCCGCGTGAGGGTCGTGCGAGGAAGGCCGAGCTCTTCCGCAGCACGACTTAACGAACCCGCGTCCACGATGGCGAGAAAGGCAGCAAGCTCTGAAGTCTCAGGGAGCATTTGACTCACATTCGGACATCTGAACCCCAGATTTGCATAATTGCTACGTCGTTTGCGGAGTTTTAGAGGTTCGCCCATGAGCCGTACTCGAACGATTGGCTATTGGGCCAGCACCGGACTTCTCGCTGCAGGGCTTGGGGCGAGCGGGCTGGCGAAGCTGGCTGCGGGCGCCGAGATGGTCGAAGGGATGACCCACCTCGGGTATCCGACCTACCTGCTGCCCATCCTCGGAAGCTGGTATCTCGCCGCCGCGCTCGCGTTGCTCGTTCCGCGGCTGCCGCTCTTGAAGGAGTGGGCGTACGCCGGGGTCGCGTTTGCGATGAGCGGCGCGGTCATCTCGCACGTCGTCGTGGGTGATCCGATTGGCCAGAGCGCTCCGGCGGTCGTGTTCCTCGCGCTGATGTCCGCAAGCTACTGGCTTCGGCCGGCGTCGCGACGGGTAGCAACACCACAAACGAGCGCGGGGGCCGTCAAAACGAGAGCGGTCTAGGACAGACCGTAGCGCTTGAGCTTTTCGTAGAGCGTTCGCACGCCGATCCCAAGACGGGCGGCCGCGCGCTTTCGGTTTCCGCCGGACGCCTCGAGAGCGGCGGCGATGGCGCGCTTCTCCATGTCGACCAGCGAGCCCTCGGGGGTGCTCGGCCTTACTTCATCAAGCCGGATCTCCGAGGTTCCGATCGTGGGGCCGTCGGCGAGGATGGCCGCTCGCTCTAGGGTGTTTCGAAGCTCGCGGATGTTGCCGGGCCATCGCGCCGCCTTGAGCACAGACAGCGCCTCCGGGTCGAGGGTTAGACCCGGACGACCGAGGGAGCGCGCGATCTCGACAAGAAGCTGCTCCGCGAGGGGGACGATATCCACTCGTCGTCCAGGCCGCATCGAACTCGCGTCCGGAGGCACTTTCTTTCTCGACGAGATCGGGGAGCTGAGCGCTGAACTGCAAGCGAAAC
>JBCDAA010000277.1:0-12087 GCA_039186435.1 Myxococcota bacterium
CGATCTGCTCAACGGATTCTGCGCGACCAGCCTCATCGGTTATCTGGTCGGTTGGCCCGTCGGTACGTTTGGCGACGCATCGGGGCGCCGGATTCGTTTCTTTCTCGCGGGCGCGCTGGTGAGTGGGGGCGCGCTCTTCGCAGCAGGATGGCCGGTGGTTGTCGCCATCGCCTTGGCGTGCATCGGCACCGCGATCGCGATCGTGCTCGATGATTTGGTGCGCGCGATGTCGCCCTCTCAGCCGGCTCGGGAGTCTGCACCCGCCGCGGAGGCGGACCTGAAGCTCGCTGCTGCAACCGCAACCCCAACACCTGCGCCGGCAGCTACGCCGACCCCAGCGACGCCAACGCCAACGCCTGCGCCTGCGGCCGCCACACCGGTTCCGGCACCCACGCCCACGCCTCAGCCGGAAGCGAAGCCTGTCGCCGAACCCACGGTGCACGGCGCGCCGGTAGACGAGCCCGCGCGTCTTGAGGGCAAGCCCGCCAAGAAGGCCGCGCCACCTCAAGACGAGTCTGCGACCGGGCCGCTTCCGGTGATCGGAAAGCGCAAAGGCGGCGCGATGGACGACCTCGACCTCGAGGAACTCTACGACGAAGTCGACGCTGCTCTGAGCGTCGTTCCCGAAGAGTGTCCGCACTGCGGTGGCGACAACCCAACCGATGCGCGCTTCTGCAAACACTGCAGCGCGCCCCTCAAACCCTGGACCTGCAACCACTGCGGACGCGTCAACGACATCGACGCGAGCTTCTGCGTGCGCTGCCGTGAGCCGCTGCAAATGTTAGCGAGCCCCCTCGATGTGGAGGTGATCGATGAGTGAGAGTCACGACCGCGGTCGAACGCTGTACCTGGCGGTGTTCGCCGCAATGCTCACGAGCGCCGCGACAACGTATGGATTGCGCGCCCTTGAAGGTGGGCTCGGCCAAGGTGAGGACGTCGAAGTGCCGTCGCTCATCAGCCTTGAGCAAGCGACGGCATCCGAGCTCGTTTCGAATCGCGGGCTTCGGCTGGTGGTTCGCGCCCAGGAGCCGAGTGCGGATCAGCCTGCTGGCGCTGTCGCCGAGCAGGAGCCGCTCGCAGGAAGTCTCGTTCCGGCGGACACCGCGGTAACGGTTGTCATCAGCAGCGGGCCCCCGCAGGTCACGATTCCTTCGGTGGTGGGACAGCCGCTCGATCAAGCCCGTACGCAGATCACCTCGGTCGGCTTGGCGGTTGGCACGGTGAGCGAGACGGGCGAAGGACCGCCAGGGACAGTCACCGCGCTCACCCCGGCGCCCGGGAGCGAAGTCGACCTCGGCACTACCGTCAACATCACGGCCGTGCCCGCCGGCATTGAGATTCCGGACGTGTTGGGAACGACCTACCGCCGCGTTCGAGAACAGCTCACCGAACTCGGGCTCGAAGTGAAGATTCGCCGACGCTACGACGAGAACCGACCCGACTTTGTGGTCCTCTCGATCAACCCGGAAGTTGGACAGCGTGTTCCGCCGGGTAGCGAAGTCACCATCACCATCAACGACTAGAGCCGCGATGTCCGTTGGAATCGTCCTTGGCGGGGGTGGCGCGCGCGGCGCGTACGAAGCGGGTGTCCTCGCCGGGCTCTCGGAAGTTGTTGGCTCTCTTCACCGCCAGGGTCCCTTCGATGTGGTCTGCGGAACATCCGTTGGCGCCATCAACGCTGCGTGGCTTGCCGCTCACGCCGACTGCCCCGACTGTTCCATCGATGGGCTGCTCCAGCATTGGCTTTCCCTTTCGCTCGAAAGACACCTGCGCCCGGATGTGCGGTCTTGGTTTGGCCGAACACGAAATACCCATCTAGGTCGCGCGGTTCTCGATCCGTCCGAGCTCGAGCGACTCGTCGAAGACGGCGTGCCCTGGTCGCGACTGCGCAGCAATCTGGATCGAGGCGTGCTTCGCGCGCTGATCGTGACCGCGCTTCATGTTGGCAGCGGACGCACAACCGTCTTTACGGATCTTGCACCGGGGCAAAACTACCCTGCGTCCCGCGATCCTCGGCGACGCCACGTCTCGTGTGACATCCGGGCGGATCACGTGCTCGCCTCCGCCGCTGTGCCGATGCTCTTTCCTGCCCGGCGCGTCGATGACGCGTTCTATGCGGACGGGGGCCTGCGCTTCAACACTCCGATCGCGCCGGCGCTGCGGATGGGCGTGAAAAAGCTCGTCGTGATTCCGCTCCTCAAGGAGACGCTCGAGGCGACGCCGCTGCGCGAAACGCCGACGCTCGTGTTTCTCGCGGGCAAGCTGCTCGATGCGCTTCTTTTGGATCCGATTCGCTATGACCTCGCGGTCCTCGAGCGTTTCAATCGTCTGGTCACGGTGCTTGAAGAGTCGCTTTCGCCCGCGGAGCTTGAGCGAGTCCATGAAGCGATGACCAAGTCGCGAGGCGCGCCCTATCGCAAAGTCGAAACGCTGGTGTTTCGTCCTTCCGAGGACATTGGGGCAATCGCGCTGCGCCGCGGGGAGTCGATGGCGAAGCGCGGGTGGCGAGGTCGCGCTCTGCGAAGGCTGACCAGGCTGGGCGGCGGTGCGGACGCGGATTTACTTTCGTTTGTTCTCTTCGATGGGGAGCACGCGCGGGAGTTGATCGACCTGGGCCGAAAAGACGTGCTGTGTCGGCGAGACGAAGTGCGCGCGTTTTTTGAGCGATAGCGCGTCTTAGGGATGGGCCGCGAGAAACGCGGCGATTCGCTCGAGGGTCGCGCCGTGAAACTCGGGCTCCTTCCATTGCTCCACGAGCGTCGCGTTGGGCGCGCGGGCGGCGATCGTTCGGGATGCGGAGGAGGGATGGTAGAGGTCGTTGCCCATCAGCACGAGAAGAGGCGTCTGAATGGACGTGAGTTCCTCTTCCGAGGCGTTGAAGAGGACCTTGTCGCCTTCGTAGAGGTTGGCGCGAAACGAGGCCCACGCTTCCTCGGCCGTTTCAGGGTGCTTCGCTTTGATCTCGCTTGCCCAGCCGTCGAAGAGTTCGAGGAACGCGTCCCGGTTGTTGTCGAGGCCGATCGGCTGGAGCATTGCACCGGCGATCAGGCGGTCGGGAGCCGCGAGGGCGAGCCCTGCGATGAACGACCCGCCGATGCAGACGCCAAGGGCGTGAAAGCGGCCGATGCCGAGGTGGTCGAGGAGCGCGAGGTGATCGTTGGTGTAGGTCGACCAGCCGTCGGTGGCGTGGATAGGGGCCCACGATGCACCCGCGTTGCGCTGATCCATGACGATGACGCGATAGGTCTTTGAGAGCGCGTCGATCAAGTTGGGCTGGACCCGCTGCCAAGCTGCGATGCGAGAGCGCATCCCGCCGGGGGCGAACATTAGGAGCGGCTTCCCCGCGCCGTGCTCCTCGTAGACCAGAGAGACCCCACCACGCGTAAACGTAGGCATGGCGAAGTGCTACCACGACGCGACCCCCAACCGACCTCGATACACTAGGCTACGCGACTGTCGATTGCAGACCACCTATTAAATTGACACTGACGACAGTCAGTTGAGCCGGCCGTGCTGGCACGCCAAGGTCATGTTATAGACCACCTGTTTTATTGACATCTCAGATGATGTGGGTGGTCTGAAAAGTTGCAGATGGTCTGGATTTAGGTGGGCTGAAAAGTTGACATCGACGGGAAGCCTCCGTAGGGTGTGGGGATGCCGCAGCTTCGCTCCGAACGCCTCAACGTCGACGCGACTTCGTACTACCACCTGATGTCTCGATGCGTTCGCCGCGCGTTTCTTTGCGGCAACGACCCACACACCGGAAAGGACTTCGGGTACCGCCGGGAGTGGATCGAACACCGAATCTTCGAGTTGGCCTCGATTTTCGCCGTCGATCTCCACGCTTACGCCGTGATGTCGAACCACCTGCACATCGTCGTCCGCGTCGACAAAGACCGCGCAGAAGCCTGGTCCGACAGCGAGGTCATCCGCCGCTACGGGAAGCTCTTCGGACGAAAACCCAGCGAAATCGCATCGCTTCCCGCCCGCGAAAGAAAATCACGCATCTCCATTTGGCGCGAACGCCTCTGGAACCTCTCATGGATGATGCGCTGCCTGAACGAGTCGATCGCCCGGCGCGCAAACGCCGAAGACGAGTGCACGGGCCGCTTCTGGGAAGGCCGCTTTCGCTGCCAACCCCTCCTCGACGAAACCGCAGTTCTCACCTGCATGGCGTATGTTGACCTGAACCCGGTGCGCGCCGGGCTCGTGAAGTCGCTTCGCGCATCCAAGCACACCTCGATCGCAAAGCGCATCAAACAAGCCGAAGCAACCGGCGACGCCCCGGCAGGCCTCGTCCCCTTCGCCGATCAGACTCCCGCGCGCTCGCGCCGAACCACGGCTCCGATGCACTACGACGACTACCTCGAACTCCTCACGTGGACCGGACGCAACGTCCGCGCGCAATCGGCACGAGGCAGCGTCCCCGAGCTGCTCGTTTCACTCGGCATCGACCCGGGCGCCTTCCTCGCGCTTCTCCAGCGACCGGGGCTTCAAAGCGCAACTCTGCTCGGCCGGCTTGATGCCCTTGAATCGTTCGTCCGCGAAACCGGCAAGCAGTGGGCATGGGGCAAACGAATCGCAAAGGCCCTCAGTACCACGTCCGGATGACGTAGCCCGCCCGACGCCCTAGGCTCCTCGTTCATGGAGCTCGCCGAACGCGCTCTTCTTCTCTTGGAACACGACGACTCGACTGTCGTGACACAAGGGCTCGTGCTCGTTCGCACCCTCGACGCCGACCTCCTCCCGGTCATTCTTCGGCGCCTCCTCAAACAAGGCTACCGGCGCGCACCCCATGCCTTCGCGATGTGCACCGACCACCTTCCCGAAGCCCACCGCGCAGGAACCAGCCTGTTGCTCTGGCTCCTCGGACGCGAGGGTGTTCTCTTCGACGACCCCACCCCGGAGGCTGCGCGCGAAGAAGCGGCCCGTGCGCTCAAACGCAAAGCCTCCGCACTCGGCACGTCCCTCCGCCAGCTCGCGCGCGTGTTGGACGCCGACTCCGACGACTTTCATCGATGGGCACGACCCCTGGTGCGCGCGCTCGACGTTCTTCTTTTCGAAAGGGACGACCCTGCAGTGCAACGCGAGATCGAAGCACGTTGCATCGACCTGTTGGATGGGCGCTAGGCCGAAACGCTAAGCCGAAACGAGGTCCGAAGGCGAAACGATCTCCCGCACGACAGCCGCGTCCGAAAAGGGCAGAACCTCATCACCGATCTCTTGCGTCGTCTCGTGTCCCTTTCCTGCGATCACCACCACGTCGTCCGCTGTCGCGAAGGAAAGTGCGCGTTCGACCGCCGCTCGTCGGTCGACAACTCGCTCCCACGACGCGCCCTCGCCTTTCGCCCCCGACTCGATCGCCGCGATGATCGCCTCGGGATCTTCACGACGCGGATTGTCGCTCGTCACGATCACCCGATCTGCTCCCACGTGCGCAATCGCGCCCATCTGCGGACGCTTGCCCTGATCTCGCTCCCCACCGCACCCAAAGACGCAGATCAACCGGGACCCTGCAAGCTGGCGAGCCGTTCGTAGCGTTCCTCGAAGTCCATCGGGCGTGTGCGCGTAGTCGACGACAACGACAGGCTGCGTTGCGATGACCTCGAAGCGACCCGCAACCGTCCGAAATGCTTCGAGTCCTTCTCGAATGTGGGACGGCGCATAGCCGAGAGCATGCATCGCAAGCGCGCAGGCCATCGCGTTCTGTGCGTGCACGTCGCCATGTACACGAAGACGAAGCTCGCCAAGGGAAGCCCCGAGCTCCGAAGGTGCAAACGCGACACGTGTTCCGTCGACTGCGACGTCCACCGACGTTGTGCGCAGGTCCGCAGCTCCGGAGGTTGCATAGCGAAGGATCCCTACTTCCGGCGGCATCACGTCGGCGAGGAGCGCACTGGAGGGGTCATCAGCGTTGAGCACCGCAGTTCCGCCATGACGCAGCGACACAAAGAGCTGTGCCTTCGCCGCGAGATAAGCCTCCGGACCCCCGTGCATGTCCAGATGATCGCGACTGAGGTTCGTAAACACGCCCACTCGCGGCGGCCAACGACGCGCAATCCCCGCAGCGAGCGCTTTCGACGTCATCTCGAGCGCAAGCGTTCGAACCTCCGCGCGAACCGCGGCTTCGACGCAGTGAAGAAACTCCTCCGTTGGATTTGTGCCTTCAACCTTCTGGCCACACACCCAAGCGCCCAGCGTCGTCAGCCTCGCGGAAGGTTCGCCTGAAGCACGAACGACCGCCTCGATCATCGAGACAGTCGTCGTCTTTCCGTTGGTCCCTGTAACCGCCGCAGTCGTCAGCGCTCGATGAGCCGCTTCGAAACGAGCGCGCAGCGACATCCTAGGCTTCGTACGCCGGTTCCCAAGCGACGCACTCGCCGCTCGGGTCCCACTCCACGCACTCGTCGCCCGGCGCGAGGGTTGCTCCGTCGTCCCACGCGATGCACTCGCCGCTCGGGTCCCACTCCACGCACTCGCTCGCGGGTTCGAGCGCGTCGCCGTTGTCCCAGGCGATGCACTCGCCGCTCGGGTCCCAGTCGACGCATTCCACGGCGGGTCCGGCAGAGTCTTCCCATGCGATGCATTCGCCGCTCGGGTCCCAGTCGACGCATTCGTCGGCGGGCCCAGCGCTCACCTGCACGGCCTGCTCGCTACCGGCTGTCCGTTCTTGGGAGGACGTGCCTCCGCCGCATCCCACCGTGTTGCCGACACCCATCGAGAGCATGATCAGCATGAACTTGTGACGATCGATCTTCATCGGTTCTCCCCTCGGCGGCGGAGGATAAATCAAGCGCTACCCCTGGCCAACCGGCGATTCGACCGTGTTCCTGAGGCCGTTCTTGGGGGTGAATTCGCCCTTTGCTGCGCAGTGGTGTGGGCAACCGCACGCTCCGCGCCAGCGTCGGCTTCAGCAGTGAGCGTCAGCGTTAGGCCAATTGCAGCCCACCTATTTTATTGACATCTCGGCCCACGACGCTGACGCCCTCAATCTCAAAACCCCCCTGTGCTCGATCGTGCGGGCCGAAGGGCTGGCTGTGGCCAGGCAATGTCAATAAAACAGGTGGGCTGCAATATGCTGAACCGAGCCCGGAGCCCGGCGAGCCCCAGCCCAGCCCAGCCCAGACAACCTGATCGTGACCCCGCGAGGCGATCACACCGTGCCGCCGGCAGAGGCGGGCGATGTCAATAAAATAGGTGGGCTGCAATATGTCCAAACCTCCCTCGCCGCGCCCATCCGAGGCTAGAGGAGGGATTCGTAGACTTCGACGTAGTGGGACGCGACTCGGGCGAGGCTGTGGTGCTCAAACGCCTCCCGCATGACGCGCTGCAGGGTCTGCTCGCGGACTTCCGCACCTAGGTCGTGGAAGGCGATCGCCCGCGCGACAGCGGCACCAAACGCCTCCGCGGTGAACTCGCTGAACGTGAAACCGACGCCCGTGTTCGTCGCTGCGTCGAGGGGCGGCACGGTGTCCTTGAGACCCCCCACCGAGCGCACCACCGGAAGCGTTCCGAAGCGCGGTCCCTCCATCTGAGGAAGCCCGCAAGGCTCATAGCGCGAGGGCATGAGCAGGTAGTCACTACCGGCCTTGCCAAGCTCGCTCAGCTGTTCCCGGAAGGGCTGCCGCGCGATGCGCCCCTGACTGCCAAGGGCGAGGACCCCGATCTGTTCCTCGGTCCGCGCGTCGCCGTTCGCCACCACCGCGACCTGCATTCGCTCCGCCAGCGGCGACTGCATCAGATCGATCAGCAGACGCACGCCCTTTTGGGAGTAGAGCCGATTGGGCCACAGAAAGAGCGGCGCCGCGGGATCCACCGTCAGCCCCATGCGCTGCTGAAAGATCGCCTTGTTGCGCCGCTTCCCATCCATCACATCCGCGACCGCGAAGCGCTCCGCCCAACGCGGGTGGCGCGGATCCACGGTGTCATTCGGCGCATTCAAGATGCCGAGGGCGCGCCCTTGCGCGTGCTTGTCGCGAATCGCCCGAACGACCCCAAGCGGAACAACGTCGTCGTACACGCCTTCCACGAGCTCCTCCAAGAACGAAGGGCTCACTGTATTGACCATGTCCGCCGCAAAAATCCCGCTCGCGGCAAAGTCCGCGCGATTTCGAAACCACGTGTCCTCGAAACTGCCGCCGGGGTAGTGCTCAAAATAGAGATCGGTGAGGTAGCGCCGAACGTCGATGCCCGCGCGGTCGAGCTCGTCGGGGGACGCGAGCTCCGTGAAGACGTTGTGAATCGTGAAGACGCTGTGAATGCCTCGCGCTTTCGCCGCCGCCGGCACAAGCCCGGTCATCCAGTCGTTGCAGTGCACGATGTCGGGGCGCACATCATCGAGAAGCTGATTGATGATCGTTCGCTGAAACGCCACCGCACGCTGGACACGCGGATGCGCATCACTCTCCGCATACACCCCCGGCGAAGTTGAAAACGCACTGTCACGAACAAGATGCACGCCGCGCCGCTGAAGTGTTGGGCCGAGCTGGTCGAGTTCGCGAATCCCCACGCCACCAAGCCCAACGATCTGCCGGTCGTACTTCGGCACCGCGATGTGCAGGTCGTAACGCTCGTCGCGATGAAGATGACTGATCAGTCCTGCGGAGATGTCACCGAGACCACCCCCCTTGGCACGAATCCAGTTCGCCGCGTTGCCGAGACCTTCCGGAAGTTCGGTGATCTCCGGCGTGCAGAGCAGGATCCTAGGCCGACGTCGGCGGCGACGCGGAATGCGAAGCTTCGGGAGGGCCATCAGCGCCGGAAGAATAGATCCCTTCGAGCGATTCGCGACCGAAAGGTTGTCTCAAATGGCCAGATCCTTGCCGTTCGTGCAAGGCCGAGCGAGGATCGTCACAATTGGGCGGGGGGATCCGAGTTTTGAGGGTGCTTAGAAACTAATCGATGGAGGATCTTCCGACTCTTCTCCTCCTGGGAGACGGCGAACCGATGCGAGCGGCCCTCGAAGAGGCTCTCGTACGACACGCCGCCTTCGCGGAAGCGAGCGATGCGACCTCCCCAGTCGCCGCGGTCATGGTCTCTGCGCCCGATCTGGTCGTGCTCATGGGCGACGCGGCGAAGGACCACGACGCGATCCTCCGCAAGCTCGCGGCCAACCCCATGACCCGGCCGATTCCGGTGGCGCTGCTGACGCCGCCCAATCTCGGCGTGCGTCTCTCAGCGGCGCGCCGTGGCGTCGCGGTGGTCGAGCGTACCGCCAGCGTCGACGAGATGGCCAAGCAGATCGCGCAGCTTGCGCGCACGCTTCCCGAAACACCTGCGCGCGCGGAAGGCGCCGTGGGCGAAGCCACGCTCCAAGAACTCCTCGACATCGTGCGACAGCAGCTCGAAGGCGGCATTCTCTCCGTCGCGCAGCAGGGCGGTGAACGCGCCGCGCGTTTCGTCCTCGCCCCCGGACGCAACGTGGACGCAGCGGTGCGGGATTTCGTTCGCCGCATCAAACCGCTGCTCAAGGAAGACCATCCGCTTCACTACGAGTTCGACGGCGAAGGCAGCGGCCTCGCGGTGCTCGAAGAGATCACGGCGTCGGGTGATCTCGCGCAGCTCAAAGGACGCCGCATTCTCTTGGTGGAAGACGACGCGTCGATCGCCGATACGCTCTGCCAAGAACTTCGCTCGGCAGGCTCGGTTGTCTCGGTGTGCACCACCCAGGGCCGCGGACTGCAGCGAGCGCGCGCGCTCGATCCCGAAGTCGTACTGGTCGACGAGGGCTCTCTCGAGGGAGCAAGCTACGAGGTTCTTCGCACGATTCGCCGCGATGCAGCACTGCGGTGGGCGTCACTGCTGGTGCTTCGCCTCGACGATTTGACCCCTGAGCACGGCGCGCCGCGCCTGGATCATCTCGCGGCCAATATCGTGTCGCTCCTCGCGCCGGATCGGGAGATCGCAAAGCGTGCGCGCGAGCTCGACCGTTTCGAGGCGCGCCTCGCCACCATCGGACCGACGCGTTTGCTGCGCTCGGTGGCCAGCGCTGGCAGCAACCACCACGTCACGATTCGCCACCCGCGGGTGACGGTCGAAGTCGCCATCGCCGAGGGCCTCATCGCGGGCGCCAAGGCGGTGGTTCGCGAGGGGGAAAAGAAGCTCGCCGGCACGTCTGCGCTCGCTGCGGTGCTCGCCATCGGATCGGGACGCGTCACCATCGAGCGTCGAAGCGCGCCGGCGATGGCCAACCTGCTTACGCCGGTCGCGGACGCGTTCGTGCAGGCTGCCGCGGAAACGCCTCCACTCCGGCCTTCCCTCGCGCCGGAGCAGGCGTCGATCCCCACGCCCGCGCCGCAGGTTCTTCTCAGCGAACTCAAGGACCTCCTTCAGAAGATGAAAGCGGCCGACGGGATCTCGGCGGACCTCGCCGCGGAGATTCGCACCGCGGAAGTGATGCTGCCCGAGGCACGCCCGAAGGCGCCGGAGCGCTCAAAGTCGGTTCCTCCGCCACCCTCCGACGCACCGACCCGGGCAGCGATTCCAGAGCCCGCCGCGTCCGCGCGAAAGAAGGCATCCGCTCCGCCTCCGCCGCCGCCGCCGGTCGCAAAAGCAGCGGCGCCTCCTCCCCCGCTGCTCAAACTTCCGACGCCAAAGAAGGAACGAAAGCCTCCACAGCGACGCAAGACCGTACAGGGCATGCCCGCGCCCAAGGTCGACACGTCCACGCGAAAGCCGAAGCCGGTCGCGAGCGTCGACATCGACATCGCGACCGAACCCCTCGCCAAGCCACCCCCGGAAGACGAATTCACGAACGTCGACGTCCCGGATACCGGCTCGATCGACATGCTCCTCGCGGACGACGAACCCGAAGCGCCGGCGGAATCCGTAGACGATCTCTTCGACCTCATGGAGCCGCAAACGGAACTCGAAATTCCCGCGCCCGCGTTGAGTGCCGCGCTTCCCAGCGCTTCGCTTCCGCCCGCCGCCCCTCCGGCCCTGGAATCGCCCGCCGACGCGCCGCGCGATCTCGACGTGCTGATGGCCGCGCCACCCGCCGACGCGCTAGCCCAAGACGAAGTCGACTTCGGCACGAGCAAACGCGGACTCTGGATCGCGCTTGGGGTGCTCTTGCTTGTGGGCGCAGGCGCTGCGGCATGGTGGTTTCTCGGACGCGAGACGACGGAACCGATCGCGCAGACCAACGTGAACGAGCCCCCGGCCGCCGTCGACGCGGGGGTAGAACCCGTACCGACGGCAGCACAAACCCCCGAACCGAACGGCAGCACAACCAACGCTGGTGAGAACGCCGACGCCGAAAACGCCGACGCCGAAAACACCGACGCCGAGAACACCGACGCCGAGAACACCGACGCCGAAAACACCGACGCCGAAAGCACCGACGCCGAAAACACCGACGCCGAAAACACCGACGCCGAAGAACCGGACGAAGAGTTCGCGGACGGCCAGACCGGCGAAGACCTCGACATGGCCCCCGCGCGTGAGACTCGCCTCGAGCGCATCAACCGCTACATCTCGGCCGGCAACTTCTACCGCGGACGTCGCCGGTGGACCCGCGCCCGCGCGCGCTATCGAGCGGCGCTTCGACTTGCGCCTCGCAACGGCCGCGCCCTCGCCGGCCTCACCAAGATCGCGCTCGCCCAAGGCCGAGCCGGTGAAGCCGTCGGCCTTGCGCGACGCCTCGTCCGCGCCAACCCCGGCAACGCGGGAAGCCACGTCCTCCTCGGCGACGCCCTCAAGGCGAACGGCAACCGCACCGCCGCGCGCAACGCGTATCAAGCCGCCCTTCGGCGAAACTCACGGCATCGCACCGCCCGGGCGCGCCTCAACTCGCTCTAAGCGACGAGCAATCTAGCGGGCTCAGACTTCCGGACCGGCGACGCACCAGCGAAGTACTCGCACCGCCGCTTGCGCGACCGAAGTCCCGGTCTTCTTCTTAATCGACGTCGCGTGCTTCTGGTACGTGTGCAGACTGATGCCCAGGGCCTTCGCGATCTGCGGCCGGCCCATTCCGGCCATCGCGCACTCGAGCAAACGAACTTCGCCTTCAGTGAGTTCGTAGACGGAGCAGAATCGCTGAAGCGCCGCGCTCATCGCAGACTCGCCCGCGTCCTCCGCGCCCATCAC
>JBCDAA010000278.1:0-12051 GCA_039186435.1 Myxococcota bacterium
CGCAGCGCCTGGGCATTCATCGGCGGTCGCTTCAGCGAAAGCTCGCCAAGTTTCCCGTGAACAAATAGAACCGGCCGCCCGCGGTGGCGAGCGACCGATTTCTTGGGAGGCGGACGTTACTCGGTCGGGGGCATGAGTACCTTGTCGATGATGTGAATGACGCCGTTGCTGCAGACGACGTCCGCTTGGGTCACGGTCGCGTCGTTGATCATCACGCCGGAGCTCGTGTCGATGGCGACGGCGGCGCCCTGCACCGTCGTAGCTTCGCTGAGGGATGCGACGTCAGCTGCGCGAACGTCCCCACTGACCACGTGGTAGGTGAGAATCGCGGTGAGCTGGTCTCGGTTCTCCGGCTGCAGAAGTGTTTCGACCGTTCCCGGCGGGAGAGCGGCGAATGCGTCGTCGGTCGGCGCAAAGACCGTGAAAGGGCCTTCGCCCTTCAGCGTGTCGACAAGCCCTGCGGCTTCGAGGGCGGCGGCGAGCGTCGAAAAACTCCCCGCGGCAACCGCGGTATCGACGATGTCGGATGCCGGAGCCTCGGCTGCGACCGCGTTTCCGAGGTCCTGGGTCGTCTCGTCGCCCGCAGTGCTTTCGGCGGTTGCTTCCTCACTTTGGTCTCCACCTCCGCAAGCAACGAGGGAGAGACAGGCGAGTGCGATCAATCGTTTCATGGTGGTTCCTTGTTTCCCCGACGTCGGGTGGATGAGGTCGGTGGATGAGGGCGTCAACCGTCTCGAGGAACCAAAGGGACGCGCCCTTTTCGGCTTCGCGAAGCGACCCTAGGACGACCCTTCCGCGAGCATCAACGTCGGTAAGAGCTACCTCGCGGCTCGATCAAAATTACGTCGTAGCTCGATCAAAATTACGTCGCAGCTCGATCAAAATTACGCCGCAGCTAGATCAAAATTACATCGCAGGGGAAAACGGCTTCCAGCGTCGAACCGGGGCCACTCTGAAGTTCGTCGCAGGCGTCGCCGAGGAGCTCGATGCGTGTTTCGTCGACCGGCTCCCAGCCATTCGGGTCGTCGCACGAGAGACTCCGCCCGTTGAGGCGGACGCTCCCGCTGCACGCCTCGTCGAGGCTGACGCGTCCGGAAAGCTCGACGACGCAGCTAAGCTCACCACCGATGATCGCGCGAAGCGAGTCGCGGAGCCCATCGTCGTCGCCCGCCACAAAGAACTCCGCGTCCGGGTCTCCATCCCGTACGCCCAGCCCCGCGTTCGCAACGTCCTGGAGATGACCCTCCGAAATCGTGCCTTCGCCGACGCTGATGATGAACGTGCGAATGCCCATGTCGTAGGCGCGCTCGACGGCGGCGAGGGCTTCCTCCTGCCCGTTCTGGGGGTTGAGCTCTTCACAGCGATCCGGTTCACCATCGGTCGCGAGAATAAAGATCGTCGGGTCGGTTGACGGGTCCGGAATGGAGGCGAGTGCGTCGAGAATGAAGTCGATGGAATCCCCCGTCGGGGTTTCGTCGATCGGGTCAGCCGGTTGATAGACCGCGCGAATCGCGTCGTAGTTGCGAATGGCGGGGTCGACGAGCTCGACCATGGGGCACATGCCGATGGGTGGACCGGAAGAGTTGCCTTCGGCCTCCGCAGTGAAGAGGGCGAGGCCGAAGCGCACCTGGTCCTGAAGATCGAAGATGAGTCCCTCCGGCTGGTCGAGGAGCGAGTCGCGGAGGGCATCCCAGCGGTTACTGCCCCCGAAGCCCGCGGTCATGCTTCCGGACTGGTCGACGATCAGGAGCACGTTCGGGGTGACCCTCTCAGTCTCCAGCCGAACGCTCGCGCATGCGGCGTCACCGGGGGTGGTGTCAAGGCTCGGACCGCCGTCACGGTCGATGCGAATGCACATCCCGTCGGTTGTGCAGACCTCGTTGTCGCGGCATCCGTCTCCGGTCGTTGAATCGCAGTCGGCCGTGCATCGTTCGTTGGACGCGCAGTAGAGACCTCCCGGACAGGGCCGTTCGCCGCACGGTCGATCGCACGCGACGTTGGTCTCGTCACCGGCGCACGGTCCTGCGCTCGGACCGCCGTCTCCGCCGCAATCACACGCGGCGATCGGAATCACCAACCACAACATCGCAACCCGCATAACAATAGGATACACCGTTTGCAGAGAGGTCCACCTCGCCCGCGCACTCTGTCAGGCTTCTGCTCGTTCTTGCTTCCTTTGCTGTGCCAACTTCTGTCGGCGCTCAGGCGTTCGGGGCGATTGGCGAAAGCGACGTAACGGACACGGAGGGCAGCGACGCGCAAGATGAGGAGGCCGACAACTTCGGCGCCGTCGGGGACGCGGCGTCGATCGAGGATCCCGAAGAAGATCTCGCGCATTCTCAAGTGACGCGGGCGCAGATGGACGAGCGTCTTCCGCGCTCCGCGCCCGATGCGCTGCGTTACGAACCGGGAGTGGCGGTGCAACAGACGGCGCATGCCCAGGCGTCGCCCTATGTGCGCGGGATGACAGGACAGCAGGTTGTTCATCTCTTCGACGGGGTTCGCATGAACAACGGCATCTATCGGCAAGGCCCCAATCAGTATTTCTTCACGGTGGACCAGCGCTCGATCGCGCAGCTGGATGTGCTTCGGGGCGCGAGCTCAGTGCGTTTTGGCTCCGATGCGCTCGGGGGCGCGATCTTGGCGACGCCGCTTCGACCTCTGCTCGATCCGGACAACGAGGGGTTCTCCGCGCGGCCGCAGGCGAGCTTTCGTTTTGGCAGCCAGGACCAGGAGCTCGGCGGTCGCGGACAGCTGGAGCTTCGCTTGGGTGCGGACACCGCGGTGCTTGTCGGGGTGGGGTACCGCGACGTAAATCGTCTGGAGAGCGGCGGTGTCGTCCGGCACCGCCAGCGACGAGCGGAGGTCACGCGGGGGGATGTTGCGCCCTGGGTTCCGCGTTTCGAAGAAGAGGAGCGACACCCCGACGACCCGTCGCGCTGGCGGACGCAGCTGGGTACCGGGTTTCGGGAGGCGACCTACGACGCGCGACTGGAACACGCGATTTCGCCCAAGCTGCGTCTTGTCGCAGCGACGTATGGCTACCGGCAGTCGGACGCGCCGCGAACGGATCAGTGTCCGGCGCCGGAAGCGCCTCTCGACGAATGTCTCTTTGTCGATGAACAGAACCGTTCGCTCAGCTATCTCGCGCTTCGCGGCGACGCGGGCCCGCTTCGTGATGTTGATTTGATCGTGTCGCATCAACGTCACAACGAGGCGCGCCGGCGGGAGCGGCCGCGGTCGAACGTGCGATTTCGGTGGCGCGACATCGTGGATACCTTCGGGGTGACCTTTCGGGCGGCGTCGCGACCGCTGGCTCTTCGCCGCGGCACGGCCGGGTTTCGCTATGGCTTTGAGATGATTCGTGACGAGGTCTCGACGAGCCGGGGGTCGCGTACGTTTACCGACATCGACAACACCCGCGCGCTCTCGCGGGGGCAGTACCTCGCCGGGTCTCATTTTCTCCAGCTCGGAGCGTGGACCGAGGCCGTGTACACGCCGGTGCCGTGGCTGACCTTTCGGGGGGGCGGCCGCGTGTCGGTGATCGACGCGGGCGCGCCCCCGGATCCCGAGTCCGGGACGAGTTCTGTCAACGAGACCTTTCACGCGGTCGTGGGGCGAGTGGGGGCGGCGCTTCGTCCGGGGCGCGGGGTGACGATTCAACTCAACGTCGACCAAGGGTTTCGGGCGCCGAACCTCGATGATCTGACGTCGCGTCAGCAAGTGGGTCCGGGCTTTCAGTTTGAGAACCCGAACCTTGAGCCCGAGCGGACGTGGACCTCGGAGCTCGGCCTCCGCGTTCGGCATGACGTCGTGCGTTTTGATCTGTGGGGGTTTGCGACCGTGATCAACGACGGCATTCAGCGGGTCGTTCGAGAGATCGACGATTGCCCGCCGAGCACGCCGGACTGCCGTGGATCACGCGATCCCTTTCAGCTCGTCAACGCGGAAGACCGCTCGATGATCTTTGGTACCGAGGGCGGCGTGACCTTGCACCTTCCGCAGGCGGTCACCCTTCGGAGCACGCTCTCGTATGCGTGGGGAGAAGGGCCGAGCCTGGGGGACCGGGGTGCGGGCAATGACCGGGTTCCGCTCTCGCGCATTCCGCCGCTCCAGGGGACGTTCGAGGGGCGCTATCGTCACCGGCCGTCCGGGGTCTGGTTTGGTGCAGCCCTTCGCTGGGCGGCGCCTCAGACGCGTCTTGCGATCGCGGACGAAAGCGACCCGCGAATTCCGGACGGTGGGAGCTCCGGCTACGCGGTTTTCGATCTTCGTTTGGGCTGGCGTTACGAGGACTTTCTTGCGATCGGGCTTGCGTTCGAAAACGTCGGAGATGCGGCGTATCGCGTGCACGGATCGAGCATCAACGGGCCCGGGCGCGGGGTTGCGCTTTGGGTGCGGGTAGGGCGCTGAGCGTCACGCCGATTCGACGCTCGCGTACGGCCGCCTTTCCTCCGGAAGGTAAAACAGCCAACCTGATTTTATTGACATCAACAAACCACATCGTGAAATGTCATAGAACAGGTAGGCTGATTTTATTGACATCGTGAAATGCTCGCCCTCAATAGAGATGTTATAACAGGTGGGCTGATTTTGTTGACATCGTGAAATGGGGAGCGTAGGGTGGGGTATGTTGCGGTCGGAGCGGTTGGATGTTGAGTCGACGCCCTACTACCACCTGATGTCTCGGTGCGTTCGGCGGGCGTTTCTCTGCGGCAAGGACCCAGAGACCGGCAAGGACTTCGAGTATCGACGGGAGTGGGTGGAGGATCGGCTTTTCGAGCTTGCCGCCATCTTCGCAGTCGACCTTCATGCGTACGCGGTGATGTCGAATCACCTGCACATCGTGGTGCGCGTCGACAAGGAACGCGCCGAAGCGTGGAGTGATCAAGAGGTGATCCGCCGCTACGGAAAGCTCTTTCGCTTCAAAGCCGCAGAGGTCGCTTCGCTCCCCGCCCGCGAACAGAAAGTGCGCGTCGCCCTTTGGCGCGAGCGCCTATGGAGCCTCTCGTGGCTGATGCGCTGTCTGAACGAGTCCATCGCCCGACGCGCCAACGCCGAAGAAGACTGCAAGGGCCGTTTTTGGGAGGGCCGCTTCACCTGCCAACCGCTCCTCGACGAGGCCGCCGTGCTCACTTGTATGGCCTACGTGGACCTCAACCCGGGTCGCGCCGGCCTCGCCAAGTCGCTCGAGAAGTCCAAGCACACCTCCATCGCAAAGCGCATCGCGCAGCTCGATGCCGCAGAAGCCTCCGGCGCCCAGCCCGTTCCAAAAGGTCTCACGCCCTTCGCAGACCAAGTCCCCGCGCGCTCCCGTCGAATCACGGTGCCCATGCAGTACGTCGACTACCTCGAGCTCCTCGCGTGGACCGGTCGCTCCATTCGGTCCCGCGGTCCAAGCGGCACACTCCGGCATGAACCAAAACTCCTCCGCGACCTTCGCCTAAACAGGCACGCATTCCTCGCGATGATGAGGAGCCACGGGCTTCGAACGACTAGTGTCCTCGGCAGCCTCGACCTCGTCGATGCGTTCGCCGAATCCCGCGGCAAGGATTGGGTGCAAGGAAAGGGCGAAGCCCGAACTCTCTTCGCGGAACGTTAGACGTGATGCACGAAGAGGCTCAAGCGGCTGGCGTCCTGACTTCGTGCTTGCGAGAAGCGTCGCGCGATCGCGAAACCAGTCCGAAATTAGCGACCGACGAGTCGCTGCAGCACCCGCTGAAACTGCCCCACGCTGATGCTCACGTGTTCAACGACGCGCCCATAGAGCATCGCCGTTGGTACGTTCCGATCGCCCTTTTCGCGCTGAAGCTCGCTAAGCTGCCAAAGGATGATGCGCTCCACCCGCGTCAGCCCATCACGAACATCCGGCACCCAATCGCTCACGGAGACAGCGTAGCAGCCGGACGGGCGTAGAGGACCCACCCCTCCCGCCGCGCGACAACGGGCCACGAAACCCGCAAGGGATGGTGCTCCTGAATGATCACATGCGTGACGTTACGATCAACAAGGGTGCTCTCCGCATTCTCGGTGGACGGAAGCTCAAACCCCTCGCGCGCAACCTCCGCCGGGTAGCAGTCGTTCCGCGAGTCGTAAAAAGGCCGCACCTCGGGAAAGCGACGCCAGATCACCCGCCCCCCGAAGCGCATCGGCACAAACACGCGCGCTCCGGAAGGAAGTCGATCAACCAGTTCCGTGAAGCCCGGATCTCCGATCGCTTGCGGAGCCGGAGTCATGACTAGGATGGCGACACCAAGAACGAACGCGGGCCCCAACGCAAAGATCGCCACCGCTTTGCGATCGATCCGCAGTTCCGGGATCCACCGCGCAAGCGCCGGCCGAAGCAGCGGTACCGCGAGTAAGATGGCGAGAGCGAGATGCCGCTGATGACGAATGGTCAGAACGGTCATCAAAAGAACCACCCCGGCACGCCCGGGCCAGCGTCGTAGGGAGCCAAGCGCCAGTAGCGCAATCGCAAGAAGCGCGAGTCGACCGAGGGCGCCGGCGGCGTCGATGTGCTCCCAGATGGGACGAAACTCCACCAGGTGGTCGTGGACGACATCGAGCGTGGACGAGTCCCCAAAGACGTAACCAAGCGCGAGCTGGTGCACGCGCAGACCGTGCGGAGTTAGCAGACTCGCGAGAACACTGAGCGCCGCGGTGGTCCAGCGTGCCCGTCGATGACCCTCGAGCCCTCCGGCGGCAAGAAGGACAAAGGCGAGCGGAAAACTGCCGTGCACGTTGGCCCAGAGGAACGTCAGCGCGACGCAAGCCGCACCGTGACGCCAATTAAATTTTCGACCGAAGGCGAGAAGCGCCACCGCGATGGGAAGCACCCGCACCACGACCGTCACGCGCGCCGACATGCCATGGAACCCGACCGTGACTGCCCAAACCAGTGCGAGGAGCAATCCTGCGGCGTCTTCCTTTCGTTCGCCCTGGAGCGCACCCGCGATCGCGGCGCCCGCTTGCGAAAGCAGACCGACCAGCGCCACGAACGCGAAGAAGATCGTGCCGAATGCGGATGCGCCGGACGCATAGATCGGACCCGCAAGCCACTCGTGAAAGACCCAGGGATGCTCCGGCGCAGTGAACGAAAAGAAGTTCGTTTGCAGCGGCATTCCCCAGCCGCTTTCTCGGCCGGCCGCCGCCACCCACCAAACGTCCGGGTCGCCCGCCGCCACACCTCCAGACGCGGCACCGATCGCGCCGAGGGCAAGCACGCAGCCCATGGCGATCGCGCCGAGGAGCGGCAGTCGGGACTTCACTCGCGGGACGATAGCGCAGCCGGAGGCGCCGATGCGCGAATGTCCTCGATCTTCCACGCGAGGGGTGCCCAGTCATCGTAGAAATCGATGCGCGCCCAGAGCTCCTCTACCTCCTCGATGCGAAGATCAACCGGGTATGGGCGTGTGAGGTGAGGGTGATTGAGGTCTGCCTGCGCGCCGACCTCGTGGTGGTCGAACGCAGCCTGCACGGCGGCAAAGCGCGCGCCCGTGTACTGCGACGCGAATGGACTCTCGCAGAAGGAACGCTTGCCGTAGAGATCGTGAATGAACTGCGAAAAGGGGACCGGGGTTTCCCCGAGGTAGGCGAGGCATGCCTCGAGTGTCGTCGCGTTCGTATCATCGTCGGCAGCGGCGAGCCCAAGGCGGCGGAGAAAGTGTCGCGGCACGGCGCGGCGCGCGAGGGCCTCATACTCGTTCACCGCGTCCTGCCAGGGGGCGCTCGGCGAGAGCGGCTTCAGCGCTTCGGCCAGGCGCGCGAGGTTCCAGCCCACCGCCTCGACCTGACGGCCGTACGCGTAGAGACCCGTGCCGTCGAAATACGCCGCGATGAACGTCGGGTCGTAGCGCGCCAGAAAGCGCCAGGGACCGTAGTCGAAGGACTCGCCCGTGATGTTCATGTTGTCGGTGTTGAGGACGCCGTGGACGAATCCCGCGGCCATCCATGCAGCGACCATGCGAACCGCGTTGGGAAGCACTCCCCGAAAGAACGCGAAAGGAACGTCTGCTTCGTTCGCCAGCTCGGGGTAGTAGTGCTCGACGGAGTGTTCCACGAGCGCCCGAACTCGCGCCGTATCGTTGTGGTGAGCGTGACGCTGAAAGGTGCCAAAGCGGATGTGGCTGTGGCTCAGACGAACTAAGACCGCTGAACGGGTCGGTGAGGGCTCGTCGCTTCGCTGAAGTGCTTCGCCGGTTTCGAAGACGCTGAAGGTCTTCGAGGTGGGAACGCCGCGCGCCTCAAGAAGTTCGGTAGCGAGGATTTCGCGTACGGCGCCCTTCAGTGTGAGACGACCGTCTCCGCCGCGGCTGTGGGGCGTGCGGCCGCTTCCTTTGGTACCGAGGTCAAGAAGACGACCGCGGTCGTCGCGAAGCTGTGCGAAGAGAAAGCCGCGGCCGTCACCGATGTTGGGGTTGTAAGTTCGAAATTGATGGCCGTGATAACGAGTTGCGAGCGGTTCGGGGAGGTTGTTCGGCAAGGCGTGAAATGCCCAAAACGCATTCTTCCATTCAGCATGCGAAAGCGGTCCCAGGCCGACGCGCTCAGCCCAAGGCTGGTTTCGAAAGCGGAGCACCGCTTCCGGGAAACGCGCGGCGGGAACTTCATCCGCAAAGCCCGGGCCGAGGTCAAGGTAGCGGGGTGCCGCGCGGTACGCCTCAGCGACCGGCACTGCCAATCCGGTCGGAAAGCCATTCGCGGAGTGGGGGGATCTCTTCCTTTGGCTGGCGCGGCATCACGCACCAGCGAAGGAGCTCCAGGCCTAGAGGCAGGTGAATCCATCCTTCATCCCCGCGAACACGAATCATCGGCGGTGGCGCGACGCCGTGTTCGTCAGGCCGAGTTTCCGCCCAGTGCACATTGCGGCCGAACTGACGCGCAGCCACAACACCGATCGCGTCCGCGAGAGCCTGAAAACAGAGCGGCGGGATCCAGCGGACCACGCCTTCCTCCGCTGGAACGAGCAATTTCTCCAGCACGTCGAGGCTCGTGGCCTTTGGGGGAAGTGGCGAACGTCCCTCCAGCTCGAGGGCGACGTTGAGGCGCGCAAAGAATCCCCCCGGGCGCGCGCCGAAGACTTCGTCTTTCATCGCCGTGGCCAGCCGTTTCTCAAGGGCTCGTGCGAGTGGCGTTGCGACTACTGCGGTGCGGTAAACGCCCGAGGGATCGTCCGGAACCTCCCGGCTCAGCGCACTCGCTTCGCCCCGCGCGAGCGCGACGAGCGAGGCGTCGGGCTCCGTCTTCGTCAGGGCGAACGCCGCGAGCGCTTCCTCCGGGATCGTCGCAAACGAAATCAGGTTGAGCGCTTGGAGTGGGACCTCCAAAAGATGACTCGCCGGACGGCTCAGTTCGGACAGCAGTGCAGCTTCGATTCGCCCTCGAAGCGCGGTGTGCAGCGCCTCCGCCTCGCCGGGGTCACGCCAGACAACGAACACGAAATCGACGGAGTCCTCCGCCGGAAGCGCGAGAACGCGTGGGTGAACCGGTTCGTCGGGCACGTCCCCTGAGGGCGCTCGCCAACCCGGAAAGAGCTCGTCGAGGGGGCCGTCCATGAGAGGGGCATACGCTCCCTCCGCCGCTTGCGCTACCTTCCTCGCGTGTATCGCGGCCGCCAACGACGTTGTCCGAGCTGCAAGGCGGTGATGGAGATACGGCCCCTCACGGTCGACACCGAAACCGTCGAGCTCGACGTCTGCACCCGGTGCGGCGGCGTCTTCTTCGACTACTTTGACGGGGAGCCTGGCGCTCTCGCACGGCGACTCGAGGTTAGCTTTGTCCGCCGCGGCATTCCCGACAACCCGGTCCATTGTACGGACTGCGAAGAGCCGATGACTCTCACCGAATGGCTCGACAACGGTCCGTCGCTCTTTCGCTGCACGAGCTGCATGGCGATCTTCGCGACCCCGGAGATGATCGCTCAGCTTGCGGTGTTCACGGTTGAACCTGAGCCCGAGCCGAGTTGGTTCGCCCGACTCTGGCGTAGCTTCGCTGGCGAGTAGCCACCTTTCGGAGTCGCACCCGCCGTGCTACCCGCATGGCCGTGAGTCTGGTGGTTTTCGACAACGTCTCCCTTCACCTCGGTGGCAAGCGCATCGTGGACGGGCTGACCCTGCGCATTGCGGAGGGCGATCGCATCGGTTTGATCGGTCCGAACGGGTCTGGAAAGACGACCCTGCTGCGTCTGATCGCCGCGGAGCAGCAGCCCGACGGCGGCTCGATTCACGTCGGTAAGCGAACTCGAGTGGGGTATCTCCCGCAGGATGTGCACCTCGAGGGAGGACGCACGCTGATGGACTTCGTGCGCTCCAGCGTTCCCGGACGGCAGAGCATCGAGGATGCACTCGCTGACGCGGAAGGGGAGCTCAGCGAGCTCGCCGAAAACCCGAACGTCGAAAACTACGAAGACCGCATGATGGATGCCGCGGGGCGCGTAGGGCAGCTCCACGAGCAGCTGGCGGAATTTGAGCAGCTCTTCAGCGATCACGAAGCGAAACGGATTCTCGCGGGTCTCGGGTTTCAGGACGCCGATCACGACCGGGACGTCGGTGAGTTCAGCGGCGGCTGGAAAATGCGCGCCGTTGTTTCTTCGCTGCTCTTTCAGCGACCGGAGGTGCTCCTCCTCGACGAGCCGACCAACCATCTCGACATGCCCTCGGTGGCGTGGCTCTCGGCGTTTCTGCAGCGCTGGAACCGCGCGTTCGTTCTCATCTCCCACGACCGCGAGTTCTTGAACGAACAGATTCGCCGGGTGGTGAGCTTCGAGCCGGAAGGCGTTCGTCAGTACGGCGGGGACTACGAGCGCTACAAGAAGCAGCGCGCCGAGGAACTCGTCCTTCTGGAAAATCGCGCGAAGAATATTCAGCGCGAGCGCGAGCAGACCGAGCGCTTCGTAAAGCGCTTTCGAGCCAAGGCGACAAAGGCCAAGCAGGTGCAGAGTCGGGTCAAGAAGCTCGAAAAAATGGAGGAAGAGGAGCGGGAGCTGAACCTCCAGGAGATTCGCCAGAGTCGCGTGATGTCCTTTCGTTTTCCACCTGCGGAGCGCGCCGGCAAGACCGTTCTCGAGGTCGACGAACTCGAGAAAACCTACGGCGAACACCAGGTCCTCCGTGGGGTGAACGCACGGGTCGCGCGTGGTGACCGGATTGCGCTCCTCGGGGTGAACGGCGCGGGAAAGACGACGCTGCTTCGAATTCTCGCGGGTGAAATTGAAGCGACCGGCGGCGGCTACGAGTTTGGCCACAAAACCAAGGTTGGCTACTACGCGCAGCATCACGCGGACGTGCTCGACAAGCGCATGAACGTGTACGACATCGTGCGATCGGTCGCGAAAGAGGCGAGCCATCAGCAAATTCGTGGCGCGCTGGGTGCGATGCTCTTTGGCGACCAGGAGATCGAAAAGCTTGTCGGTGTGCTTTCCGGTGGGGAGCGAGCGCGCGTGGCGCTCGCGCAGCTTCTCGTCGACCCGGGCAACGTCCTTCTGATGGACGAGCCGACCAACCATCTCGATCTCGAGTCGTCCGAGCGCCTTGCGGAAGCGATGGACAGCTTTGACGGGACACTTCTCTTCGTGAGCCACAACCGCGCGTTCATTCGACGCCTCGCCAAGACGATCTGGTTCGTCGAAAACGGCGAGGTCGTGGTCTATCCAGGCTCCCTCGACGACTACATGACGAAGTGCCGCCTCGAAGGGAAAGACCCGGCGTCGGCGACCGTCGGCGAAGGCGGAACGAAGAACGCGCCGGGGACGACGGCGGGCGCCGAAAAGAAGCGCAGCAAGAAGGCGACGCAGGCGAAGAGGCCACGGCGAAGGCCGAACAAGAAGCTCAAACCGCTTCAGCGACGTTCGGCCGAGCTGGAAGCGCGCATCGCCAAGCTCGAAGCCGAGCAGGAGGAGCGAAGCGCGCAGCTCTCGGACGCGGCGATCGTTGCCGACGATGCGAAGCGCACTGAAGTTACGAACGCGTTTTCACGCGCGCAGGTGGAACTCGAAGTCGCGATGGACACCTGGTCCGAGGTGCAGGAGGAGCTCGAAGCGCTCCTGGCTGCGGA
>JBCDAA010000279.1:0-12049 GCA_039186435.1 Myxococcota bacterium
CGTCGAAGGTACGCCTGCCCTTGCTGAAGATCCGCTACCGAACGGGCTTCGAGGCGCCCTTCGCTCGCCTTCGCTTGCTCCGTCGCCGCGCGATGATCCGCGAGCGCCTGTCGACAGCGTGCAACCTGCGCCTCGGCCTTCGTCTCGGCATCGACGGCTTGCGCGAGCACGGTCGTCGCAGCATCCAGCTCCTCCGCCCGGAGGGTGCGTGCTGCCTCGAGGGGGTACTTCGCCACCGCGGAAGTGTACTCCGCGGCGTTCGCCCTCCAATAGGGCACGCAGCTCGTCGCCTAAACTGATCTTGTGTCCGCTCGGCTCGGCGTTCCGCAAGTCGAAGCGACGAGCGATCTAGGTCGGCGGAACGATCCGCGTGCCCTCGAGCGTCACGTCGAGCATCTCCGGCATCGGCGAACGCTCGCCGGTCCACACGCCGTCAAGAAGCGCATCCAACCGGTCCACCGTCAGGTCCGAACCCTCGTCACTCAGCTCGATGTCGCCGCGAAGCTCCATGCGCCCGCGTGCCATGTCGACTTCGGAGAGCCGCTCGAGAAGCGTTCCGGCGACGTTCTCCATGACGTCCTCGCACGCGTTGGCAAGGCAGTCCCCGTCGCACTCGGTCACGATGTCCGCAAGCTCCGGAACCGCGCCGCATCCCGCGAGGTCACCGAGCCAGGCACCGAGGGCTTCCTCCGGGTCGGCGTCGCTGATCGCGGCGGCGAACCCGACGACCACATCGCTCGCGCTGAGCTGAAGCGTCATGCGTTCGAGGTCGAGCATCTCACCGCGCTCGTCCACTTCGCCGATGACCTCGGACTCTATCTCCATGGCGTCGGCGTCGACTTCGACCGCCGCATCGCCCACGCCCGCCGTGAGGTGCGACACCTGAAAGCTCATCTCGTCACCGAGGCGAAGGGAACCGAGAACGGCGAGATCGGTCACGCTCGCGCGGAGCGTCTCTTCCGCGGCGCTCACCCCAACCGAGGGGCCAACGTCCTCCGCCACCAGCATCGCATCGAGGAGCGCATCAATGCCGCCGACGGTTCGCAGCTCGGTAATGCGGGCTGCGCGCTCCATGTCTCCCGCCGCACGAAGATCGGACACCGCTGCGTCCAAAATCAGTCCGCTTCCTGCTTCGAGCTCCACGGCGGCAAAGGCGTCGCCGATGAGCTGCGCGGTCGTGTCCGCCGTGAACGCGAGCGAGCCCTGGTAGCTGCCTTCGATCTGCTGGGCGAGATCGAGCGCGACGACCTCGACCTCTTGCGCAAGCTCCGCTTCGATCGCGACGCCATCGACGCAGCCCCACGCGAGCAGATCGCCCTCGGGACCTTCGCCTCGGGCCGCCACCGCGTACTCCAGTCCGGCGGGCAGTCCAAGGAAGGTCACCGCTTCGTCTTCTTCGGTTTGAAGCCGGAAACGATCGCCGCGTTCCGTGCGCGTGGCTTCGTCGTCGCAGGTCAGCCCCGCGAACACCGCCACACCGAGGGCGGCCACTTCACGAGTGCCGTCGTGGGAAACCTCGGCGGCGAGCTGACCAAACCCTTCGTCGCTCACCGCCACGTCGAGAAAGACCGCGTCCGCGTTTTCCGCGGTGACGCGCACTCGAAATGCGGCCGGGGTCGTTCCTGCGACGATCGTCGTCGTCGCAAGACCCGTGTCATCGGTGATCGCGTCGAGGGAGCCCAAACTCGAATCGTGCGCGCGTCCTTCGAAGACGAACTCGACGCGTTCGTTGACGATGGGCGAACGACCCGAGTCGAGATAGCGCACGCGGATCGACGCCTCGGCGCCGAACACCAGGGTGACGCTCGGATCCCCTTCGACCTCGAGCATGTTGGTCGGTGGCGGTCCGGCGTCCGGCCCGCCGTCGGGCATGGAGCTCACCGTGGTCCCGCAGCCGGCGAGGACAAGGCAACCGTAGAAAACAAAGCGAAGCATCAAGAACTCTCAGAATAGCCATCGAGGCTTGGCCATGCCAGTTCGACGCGAGGGTTCCGATCGGAGCGGAATCAGGGTGGGTCGCGAGCCTGCGCAAGGGTTGCGGCAAGGCCGCAATGCACCGGTTTTCTCCCGCGCAGAGTCACCCTACGCCCACGCCATGGCCGCCAACCACCGTAGGACCAGGCCTTGAGAGCGCTGGTCCAAGGCGCGAGCCGGGGCATCGGGCTCGAGCTCGTTCGGCAGCTTCTCGCGCGCGGCGACGAGGTCATCGCCACGTGTCGCGCCCCAGAGAAGTCGGAACCGCTCCAATCGCTCCAGGGTCCAACGCTGCAGCTTCTTGAGCTCGACCTCGAAGACGAAGAATCCATCGCCGCGGCCGCCGCGAACGTGAACGGGGAACTCGATCTCCTGATGAACGTAGCGGGGCTCCTTCACGACGGTGCGGTCCAGCCGGAAAAGAAGCTCGGCCACGTCGAGCCAGACGCGCTTCATCGCGTCTTTGCGGTCAACGCCTTCGGGCCTCTTCTCGTCGCAAAGCACTTCGGAAAGCTCCTCTTGCACCGAAGGCCAGCGGTGCTTGCGAACCTCTCGGCGCGGGTTGGGAGCATCGGCGACAACCGTCTCGGGGGCTGGTACGCCTACCGCGCGTCCAAAGCCGCCCTCAACATGTTCACCGCCAACCTCGCGATCGAACTCGGCCGCCGGAGCGCTGCCCTTAGCGTGATCGCGCTTCACCCAGGAACCGTCAAAACCGACCTCAGCGCGCCGTTTCGCAAACGCGTTCCCGAGGACCGCCTTTTTGAAGTTTCGCGCGCCGCAGCGCAGCTCCTCGCGATCACCGACCGCGTTGGCCCCGAAGATACAGGACGCTTTTTCGCCTGGGATGGCAGCTCGATTCCTTGGTGAGCCACTTTACGGCACGACCATTGGCTGTTCGGCTCTCGCCATTTCGGCGAGCACCTCCGTCCACGAGCGCCACCCCAACGCCAAGCCGATCGTAAAGCCCGCATGCGCACCGGCGACGCGTGTGCGACCCACCCAAACGCCCCGGCGATCGAAGCGAAGTCTTCGGGTTCGTCGCTGGAAGAGGACATCGTGCTGGCGCTCCCTCGAGTCCATCGGAGGAAGTGCTTCCGTCCGCGCAAGATCGTCCACGACGATCTCGCCGAAGTCTTCCGCGCGCCAAGCGCCGTTCTCAAGGGTTAGGACGATCACTCGCTCGGTGGTGATGGAGTAGCGGTCGATGACGCCCCACCCGCGGTAACGCTCCTCGTGATCCCCAAGAACTGACGCCGGCGAAACGCCCAGGTCTTGGTCGTGCCCCCAGCGGTGAAGCTGAACCGCCAATACTCGTTGCGTGGGACCAAGTCGGAGAAGACGAATGCGAGAAAGGTCCGTCTGCCGAAAGACCGCCCCCGCGGACGGCGTGGTCGCCGTGTCGAGGAGGACGGGAAACCACGTCCCGCGGAGCGAAACCATCATTGCCACCGCTTGCACCTCCTGAACCCGCGTCCCACCCCGCTCATCGAAGAGACCGCAGCGCAGCTCCTGTATCCCCGGTCGGCGCATGATCGTCTGACATTCGACCCCTAGAACTGGGCGCCCAGCCTCGAACTCGGCGTGAAGCTGCTCGACAGCCAGCGCGCGGGTTGAAAAGGACTCGATCGCGATCGGCTGCGCCGCCGAGACGGTGGGCCACGCCAGGAGACAGGCGAGAAGGGGAATCGACTTCATGCTCGCGCGGGAGTGCAAGGGCTAGACCAGCGAAGAACGCCGAGGTTTCGGTCGAGGATCGCGGGTTGAGAGCCGCGGTTGCGGACCAACGGACACGGTCGGTACCGCTGCCGGGCCGGAATCACGGCGAATCCTGCCTGTTGAACCTGGCGGCGGCGGTGGCCGCGTGATACCTGCGTCCCGCGCGCACCTGCGCCCCGCCAAACCTCCGCCCCGCCAAACCTGCGCCCCGCCAAACCTCCGCCCCGCCAAACCTCCGCCCATGGCCTACACGCTCGAGATCGGCATTCGTTACCTCCGCTCCAAGAAGCGGAAGACCATCTCGGTAATCACCTTCATCGCGGTCGCGGGCGTCGCGCTTGGCGTCGCGGCGCTGCTGGCGGTCCTCGCGATCACCACCGGCTTTCAGAAGGAGTTCCGCGACAAGGTCCTCGGCGTAAACGCGCATGTGCTGGTGATGAAGTACGGCGTCGACTTCGACGAGTACCGCGACGTGATGCAGCGCGCGGAGGAAATGCCCGAAGTCGCGGGCGTCGGCCCCTTTCTGATCATCGAAATGATGATGGCCAAGGACGACCGGCTGAGCGGCGTGCTGGTGAAGGGCATCGATCCCGAGCGCATGCCGCAGGTTCTCGACCTGCCGAGTCAGCTGATCGACGGTTCGCTCCGCGGACTTCGCGTGGAGGGTGCGCGGCCGGCGCTCCATCCCGACGACATCACCAATACCGACCCCGAAGAAAACTGGGATTGGCTCGAAGACTTCACGCAGGGCGAAGGCGACGCGGCGACCGATGAGGAGATGGAAAACCTCGATGTCGAGGCGGTGCTCGAACACCTCGGTGACCAGGAGGGGATCCTTCAGGAAGACGGGAGCATTCGGCCCGCGCTTCGACGAACGCCGGTGTGGGAACAAAACCATGCCGAGGGTGAAACCGACACGCCGCGACGCGAAGGCGCGGACTTGGACTTCGAGCCGCTTCCCGAAGTGCAGGTCGCCTCGCCCGAGGACGTCGAACAGATGCTTCAGGATCTCGACGACGACGACGACGGCCTCGACGACGAGTGGAACGAACAGTGGTTCGCCGAGGAAGAGGAGCGCGCGCGCCGGGACGCGGATGGGATCGATCGACTTCCGGGCATCGTAATCGGCGCGACGCTCGCGCGGGAAATGGGCGTTGGTGTTGGCGACCGGGTCCGCCTGGTCTCGCCGCTGAGCGGCCTCGACGTCTCGATGCTGGCGCCCGAAGCGCGTACACCAAAGTCCCGCGATTTTCGCGTGACGGGCATCTTTCAGGCGGGCTTTCAGGAGTACGACTCGCGTCTCGTCTACACGGACCTCTACGAGGCGCAGCAATTCTATGGCCACGGCGACTCAGTCGTCGGCGTCGAGATGAAGCTGCACGACCTCGAACAGAGCCGCGAGGTGGCGCGGCGTCTCGAGCGTGAGCTCGGCGGTCCCTTTCACACCCTCGATTGGGCCGAGCTGAACCGAAACCTGTTCACCGCGCTGGAGATTCAGAAGATCGTGCTGGGGTTTGTGATCGCGATGATCATCGTCGTCGCCGCCCTCAACGTCATCGCCACGCTCATCATGATCGTGCTGGAGAAGAAACGGGAGATCGCAATCCTCAAGGCGATGGGCGCCGGGGACGGAACCGTCTTAGGGATCTTCGTGCTTCAAGGGATGGTGATAGGCGTCATCGGCACGATCGTCGGCCTCGTGATCGGAGGTGGCATCGTTGCCTATTTAGGGATCTTCGAATTCCCTCTCGATCCGAAGGTCTACCTCATCGACCATCTTCCCGTCGTGGTGAACGGCATCGAGTTTGTGATCACCGCCCTCGTCGCGCTCGCGATCTGTGCACTCGCGACGATCGCGCCAAGCTTCTGGGCGGCCAAGATGTTGCCGGTCGAAGGCCTCCGCCACGAGTAGGCTGGTCAACGGTACGCGCAGCGGAAACCGACCCTCCACGATCGGCCTTCGGGTGCATTGAGAAGAATCCCGAAGATCTGCACGTCGTCGAGCACGTGATCAGACTCGCCGACAAAGCCGACCCCACGCTCCGTCAGCGCAAACAATGCCCCGGCGGAAACATGGAGAACACTGGCGTTTACGGCAGAAATCGTAAGCCAGTTCGATCCGGCGATGAGGCTGCCGCTCTCACATCCTCGTACATCAGGGCGTACCCACGGCGCCGAAGAAATCGTGAGTTCGTCAGGACATCCTTTGACATATTCGGACACGCTACCAGCGAGATCGAGGACGCCAGTCGCAGACGCGCCGCTTGGAAATGAGCCAACATCGATCGTCATCAAGCCATCGTCCGCACCATACTGAATCTGCCGCAGCGAGAAGCGCTCCAGATCGAGTTCTTCGCCCCAAGGGTAGCTCGGCGCCGCTGGAAACTCGCCTGTAAACGCCTTGAACCACTCCAGGTACGTGGGGAGACGGCCTCCCGCCCATTCGCAATACCGCTCGGCCTCATCTTTGGTGACGCAAAGCACGGGGTTCTTTTCCCGGCCCGGAACGATCTCGTCACCCTCCCACCCAGACTCCATAGCGAACTCTCGGAACGCTTCGCAGCCGGCACACCAGAGTCCTTCCATCCCTTCGCCACACGACGGAGCAGACCCTCCCGTCTCAGCGAGGAACTGTGCGTAGTCCTCATTCGTGACTTCCGTTCGATCGAGTTCAACGGTCGGTAGGTAGACCGGTCGAAGCGTTCGGTACGCGCGAGAATTGTCAGGGAGACTGAGCGTCGCCCATTGCGGGAAAAGGCTCCACCCTTCGTCCATGCACACCGCGCCCTCGCGTGGCGGGAGCTCATCACAGAACGGCCCTTCTGCCGACACCGGTGGGAGCTCCCAAGCTGCGTCGGGTTGCGAATCGACACCAACATCCATGCTGACAGCGACATCACGAGCGCCTGCGTCAAGCTCCCTGGATCTACCGCAGGTGCAACTCGCTACGACTAGGCAAAACGCGACGATCCTCACGAGTCCATCGTACAGAAGATGCCTACGGCTTCACTTCGGCTCGCTCCGGTGCCGACCCGCGTTGAGCACCACGGCGTAGACGAACGCGAGCCCGTTCGCGCCACCCGTGATCAGCGGCACCTGCTCGGGCATCTGCGCACACGCGAGAAACGTGATCACGTAGAGCACCGGGACGGGCATGAGCACCTTTTGCACCACTCGGGACGCGCCGGCTGCAGCCGCCGCTCCCGCGGCAGCGACCGCGTAGATCAAGGGAAAGGTCGCGCGAACCGCATCCAGACCCATTCCCATTTGCGTCGCGCCGGCAATCCACGCGAGCTGCGCCAGCAACGTCACCACCAGCATTCCGGAGAGCGCGCGATTGATCTGCGTGAGCAGCATCGTGCGCCGATTCCACGCGATGAGAGCGACAACGACCGCAAGATACGCAGCGGTTGTCCCCATGAGACGAATCGGCGTCAGGCCCGCATCAAGGCCCGTAAGGCGACCGCCGATCGGCACGATGGTCCAGAGCGCTCCCAGGATCAGCGCAAAGGCAAGACGCGCGGGTTGACCCGGACGAAGGCTCGTCTCTCGGGCGAGCTGTTCCAGCGCACGCCGTCGCGCCTCGGTTCGCGCCCGAAGACTCTCCACCCGCGCGACCAGCTCCTCGGGAACATCGCGCATCGCGTCCAGGATGCGCTGCGCCGCCGAGTGGTCGTCGAGGGCGAGACTTCGCTCCACCATCGCGATGCTCGCCTCGTCCGAAAGGGCACGCGCGGCCTCGTTTCCGTCCCAAATCTCAAGCGCTGCGCGACATCCAAACATGACCTGGCGATATTCGAACTCCGCCTCTTTCGTGTCGTCGCGGACAATGGCCTCACGCATCTGCGCGTGGTGCTCTTCCGCAAGCTGCAAAAGGCGCTGGCTGTTCCGGTGCGCGAGGAACCCTTCGAGGGCAAGACGCAGATGTTCCGCGCTCTCAAAACGCACCTCGGGATCGGGGTCCAGCGCACGAAGCGCGATGCTTGAGAGCTCGGCGTCGACCTCTTCCGGAAGCGGGCGAGGGGCAAGGGAGATCGCGCGAATCAACTCCATCGGCGTATCGCCCACGTGCGGCGGAGACGAGGAGAGAATCTCGTAGAGGATCGAGCCAGCGAGATACACGTCGGTTCGCGGGGTCACGCCCGCCTGCGCGCCACCGAGTTGCTCGGGCGCCATGTAGCTCAGCGTTCCTGCGGTTTGGTCCGCGTCCGCAGCCAAAGGAAAGCGCCCGGTTCCGTCGTCGTCGGTCGCAACGGCAAGGCCCCAATCGACCACGTAGACCTCGCCAAAGGACCCGACCATGATGTTGTCGGGCTTGAGGTCGCGATGCACAAAGCCGCGGACGTGCGCGAAGTGAACCGCCTGAAGAACCTCGATCAGAACCCGGAGGTTCCACTCTAGGGGATCGGTCGCCCGAAAGCGCCGCCGGATTAACTCCGGTTCGTGCATGAGAAGACTCCACGGCTCGCCTTCGATGCGCTTGAGGACGATGCGCGGTCGACCCTCGTCGTCGAGGTCGATGTCGTGAACGGGCACGATGTTCGGATGCTGGAGCGCTCCGGTAATCCACGCCTCTTGGAGCAACGCCCGCGTCGAATCGCCCGCCGGCGCATCCGATCGAAGACTCTTGATCGCCACCTGCCGACCGAGCGAGCGCTGCTCGGCCAAGCGAACGATCGCCATCCCGCCCTGACCTAGCGTGCCCTGCTGTCGAAACCGAGGTCCGTGCAGCCGCTCGATTCCGGCGGGCGCTGCCGTTGCGCGGGAAGAGTCGTGAACGGTCGGCGCCTCGCCGGATGGAGTGGTGTCTTCGTCCACAAGTGCTCGCGGAGTGTGGCAGGAACCACGGGTGGCGCCAGAATTCGTTCACGCATCTTGGCTCGGTTCGGCGTGAAGAGAGTCCGCGGCGGCGCGCGACGCCACACCATGCACGCGTGATGAAGAACGCCTCATCGAAGCGACACCGATCGCGCGGCCAATGGAGAGCCCAAGGCGATCGATGCGCGCGTGATCGCCACAGAAGAGGCGGCTGCCAAAGACCTCCTGTCGCACCACGCGCATGAGGACGGGGCCGGCGTAGAGCGCACTCCGAACGAGCACACCACCCGCACCTGGGTTTCGCACGCTGTACATGCCGCCGATCACGTTGGCCCAGAAGTGATACGTATCCCCCAGAGGGTCGCCGCCTCGGGCGTCGTCAGGATGAAAGGGCGCGATGCCTTCGCCCAGCGAGAGGCGCTCTTCGAGGGTGAGCGCAAAGGCCGGATGCAGGCACGTGTCGCGACCTCGGGCGAGCACGCGGGTCGTCGTATGAAGCGCGAGGAGCGCCTGGAAGAGATCGTTGCTCGCGAGATCGAGGGCGAGTTCGAGTTGATCGGGGACCGTGAGGGCGCCCGCGCGCGGAAGCGCCTCGAGGAGTCGTAGCGCGACTGGAACGGCAAACGCGTCACGGGCAGGCTCGTGGACGAGGCGAACCTTCGAACGCAGCGAGGCGCGAAGCGTCATTGGAGGGACCCGCGGAGATTCACTCCCCGTGGGGGGCATAGACCTCCCAGAGAAAACAGCTTTGCGATCGCAGTCGTCGGTAAAGCTCACCAGCGACGCGAGCAGCGCTTCGGTGCTGCAGAGGTCACCGATCGAGGGGCGCCGGCGCAGCACCATTCGACAAAGCTCGCTGCGGAGCGCGTCGCCGCGGGAGTTTTCGACCGGCGAGGACTGCGACTGGACGTAGCGCACATAGTCGGCCCAGCGCGGCATCGGCGGCGAGGTCGACACCGCCCAGCACGCTGCAACGAGATGTCTCATCGATGCGCCGTCGCGAGCGGTACGCGGTGAGCTACTTGAACGGGCTTCGCGCGACCGCGAAGGATCGCCTCACGCCAAACCTCGATCCCAAAGTTTGCTTCGCCTTCCGACTCGAGCCCGAAGCGCGCGAGCTCGTCCTCCAGGGTTCCGGCGCAGCCGTGCGCAAACATGCGCCAGTTGCTGAGGCCCGCGAGCACCGGATGCTCGAGCGTTGCCGGCTTTCGGCCTTCGACAAAGAAGTGGCCCGCAAACGCGAAGCTGTAGCCAACGCCAACCCCCATGGCGATGAGAAAAGGATTGAAGGTCAGCAGGCTCGCGAGAACGCTCAGATCCCCAAGGTCGTGGAGCGCGCGATTCTTTCGGTGCGTGTGGTGGGCGAGGTAGCGGGGCCAATACGCGTTGAGCTCCCGGCGGAGGTTGGCGAAGAACATCGGCGGTCGAACGCGCCACGCCCGCTCGCATGTTCCCGCGTGCTTAGGCCGCCCGCACCTGAAGCGGCGCGTGGAGCGTGCACACGCCTGGCGCAGTGGTCGCGTGGGTCCTCGAACGCGCGGACGAGGGCACGAAGAGCGCACGAACGTGCTCGCGATCTTCCACGCTCGGCGAATCTCCATCGCGCCGGGAAAGCCGAAGCGCGAGCCAGCTACCGTCCTGATAAGGGCGAAGGGATGCAAGTACGAGGAGCTCGCCGTCGCTCAACGCGACGCCAAAGGGGGATGGAAGTTGATCCCATCCCGCCGCATCCGGAAGAAGAGAAAGAAGGATTTCGTCGTCCATGCCCTCACTCTGGGGGACGGGTGTGACATCCCCGAGAATCGGAAGGTTTTGCGAGCCGAGAGGAGGCCGCTAGCCTGGGCGGGATGAGGTCGCTGCTCAGCGCGCTGACTCTCGCGCTCGCCTGTTCCGGCGAGGGCGACCTCTTGGACGCTGGCGCCGAAGACGCCGCTCGCGACGTCGACCCGAGCCTCCGCGACGACCCGACCTTCGACGGTTGCCCGGGCGACGACGAAGCCACCGCGGTCTTCAACGCCTTCTGGCGCGAGCTCGATCGGAACTACGCCGTCTTCGACGCTCGACTTCACCCGCAGGGTTCCACCTGGCGCGCGCTCGCCCCGGATCGCTGCGCCGACCTCGCGCGTCGCGACCTCCGAGAGGTCCTCGTCGAAATGCTCCAGATTCTCGACGACGGTCACAGCAGCATCGACGGAACCGACGGGTGGAGCGGCTACGAACACGAAGACCTCGTCTTCGATCTCATCGACGTCGTCGAAGACGAATACCTCACCGGAACTCGCGGGCGTGCGAGCGGCGGCTCGATTCGCTGGGGCAGCATTGACGAGGTCGGGTATGTGTACCTCGGCGACATGGACATGAGCGAAGGCGCCGTGCGACGCGCGATGGAGCAGGCCACCCGCGACCTCGCCAATGTGACTGGAGTGATCTTCGACGTTCGCGCCAACGGCGGAGGCTTCGACTCCACGTCCCTCGGGTTTGCGACCTACGTTGCGGGCGCGCGAACGCTCGCGTGGCGAGAGCAGGAACGAAATGGTCCGGGCTACGAAGACTTTGGTGCGGCGCGGGAAGTGTTCGTGGGGGATGCCGCGGAGGGTGCCTTCGATGTTCCGGTCGTCGTGCTCGTGAGCGGCTGGACCTTCAGCGCGGCCGAAACGTTCCTACTCGCGATGCGCGCCCGCGACGACGTGACCCTCGTCGGTGAGCGCACCGCCGGGCATCTCTCAGACATCTCCGCCGAGGTGCGACTCCCGAACGGCTGGCGACTCGCGTACTCCTTCGAGCGCTACACCGCCGCGGACGGGAGCTACTACGAGGGTGTCGGCATTCCGATGGACCTTGAGGTCCCGCTCGACGTGGGTGCGCTGGCGGGGGGTCGTGACGCGATGCTCGAAGCCGCGATTCAACGCCTTCGCGAATGAGGTGCGTGAGTTGCACGAACTTGGATCACACGTTGAGAGGCGCGGGGATCTGCAGTCCGCGCTTCACCGCAGGTCGCTCGAGGATCCGATGAAACCACGCGCTCAGCGAAGGTCGCGCTGACTCGAAGACAAACCCAAACGCGCAGGCGCAGTAGAGCCAGGCAAAGCAGCTAACGCTCAGGTGGTCATGAAACCAATACCCACCATTTATATTGACATGTGACTTGACCGGCCCGGGTCGTTCTCGCGTTCCGAGCGCCGTGCAAAACGCCGAGAAGCAGCGCGCACCTTGCCAAACGAAGGCTCCGTCGGCCGTAAACGGTCGTGTGGCCGGATTCGCCGCTCGTGTTCCGACCAACGACGCCCATGAAGCACAACCGAGCCTTCGCACAACGCATACGCGCTGAAGCTCATTCGAGACTCAACGTGGAACGCGGCGCTCGCAAACGCGACTCTGGTCGCAAACGCTCACATCAACCCGCGGGGTCTAGCGAAGGCGCGCGAGCCGAATCCCTCGGCACCACCGCCTGCCACGACCCGCCGCGGAATCAGCCAGACGCTCTGGCGAGCCCAACCACGCGGCCGATGCGATCTGACTTTCCGCAACCGCAGCTAAC
>JBCDAA010000280.1:0-12024 GCA_039186435.1 Myxococcota bacterium
CGGACGAGGACGACACCTGGCCCATGACGCCCGCGACGTTTCGGGCTTCCTGGTCGAGCACGGAGGCGACCGGACTTCTCCCGAGCATCAACGACAACGCCCTCACGGAGTTTGGAGGCGACGTCCCCTTTGCGGTGGTGAGCAACGAGTGTTTACCACTCGCGCTCGGCGCAGAGTTTCAGGCGCGCTTTACGCCGACGCCCTCGGGAACAACGGTCGACCAGCACGGCTGCGGAGACGACGGTCGCTGCGACGGGTTTGCGTCGTTCGTCCTCAGTCCGGTTCGCGAAGCCCGTCCCGGTCGGCGTCTTCTGGATGCCCTCGGTGTCGTGATTCATGCGTCAGGGCGCGTTGACGTCACGGTCGCTGGCGAGGTTGAAGCGAGCACCGACGGGCCGACCGCAGTACCTGGCTCCACCCGTTTGGAACTCTCGCAGGAGCACCTGGTCGAGGTCTTGCTGACTCCTGCGGTCAATGAAGACCCGAGCCGCACCCGCGCGGTCTTGCGGGTCGATCTTCGGGTTCGCCGAGGGGGCAACGAGCCGAATTTCGAGTGGTCGAGTCTCGAGCTCATCGACGCCGACCAGCTGGTGTTCGACGGTGATGGATGCCGCGACCTTCCGGGATTCCACCTTGCGTTTGAAGGGGCAGGGCGCGGCACAGAGGTGGGTCAGCTCGGTGAATCCAGGCCGCGTGAGTGCATCAACCCGAACCAGTTTGTTTCGGCGCCCCAGGCGACACTGACGGCGGACGGCGCGGATGGGACCGCGAGTCTCAACTTCGACCCTCCGCCTCCGATGCCGGTGGGATCGGGCGAGGCGTGGGCGGACGAAGCGATCGGCGCTCCGTCGCTCCTCTTTTCGGGGGGCTGGAACGTCTTCGTGGAAGCCACCAACGATCAGCCGGAGTTGGACCCCCCGGTTCGTGTTGGGTATGCGCTCGGCCATGCGCTCGATAGCGGGGGAACCCCGAGCGGCGATTGGAACTCAGTCGTGTGGGATGACGCGTTGCAAATCCCGCGAGTCGGCAGCCAACCTCCGTCGTGCTGGGACATGACGTGCACTGGATCACCCCGTTCGTTCCGCGAGCCGCACCTCTTCGACGTGGACGGAACCCTCCAGCTCGCGTTCGTCGCTGAGAACTCGTCTTCGTCGGCGCTGGACGGGCTCTATATCCAGCCCGTTCCCGCGACTGGATCTCTTGCTGCGGACGGCATGCCGGTCCTGCACGCAGATGCAACGGAGTGTACTTCGCTCCGCGATCCGTTCATCACGCCCCGACCCGACGGGACCGCCAGCGATTTTTGGCTTTTCTTTACGTGCGTGGTCGGTACTCAGAGTCGGTCCGTGCAGGTCGTTCCCGTCGTTAACGCGGGCGCGTGGTCCGTTCCCGAAGGGGCTGTCCCAAGCCTCCTCTTTGAAGCGACGGGCGCGTTTGGCGGTGGCGTGCGGAGTCCGGAGATCGTGGTCGACACGGTGATCGGGGATGTGACCACCACCACGTTCCGAGTGTGGTTCGTTGGCATCAGTGCGGTGGGCCGTACCTCAGTCGGCCTCGCGCTAGGAACGCCGAAGGGCGACTTTCCCGGCATTGCGATGCGCGCCATGACGCCCGATGTTCCCGACCTTTCGTTTTTCGAAGCCAACCCCATTCTGACTGACGAAGACCGAAGCTTTCGTGGCTGCGACGGCTGCACGATCGAAGGTTTTTCGGTCGTCCGCATCGACGACGAGCGACTTCGATTCCTGGTGGCACGGCGTGTGCCTTTACCCTCCGGTAGACGCTTCGAGCTGATGCCTTTGGATCAGCGCTGGCGTCCCGGTGGCTAAGTTGCTCAACACGACACTGATCCTCGTTTTGATGATCTCCTGCGGGTCCAACGGCGCCCCTCGCCTTGGCGATGCAGACGCGGGACCGCCCCCTGGCGCTTTCGTCGATGCCGCTACCGCGACGGATTCGGGCCGGGCCGATAGCGGTGATATCCCCTCGCGATCTCGAGGGATTCCTGCGGCGGAAGCGTCCCTCGACTTCGGCGAAGGCCGCGCGGATCCAGACATCGGAAGCGTCGATGCAAGAACCTGCTTTGACGGGATCAACAACGACGACGTTCCCACGGTGGACTGCGACGATCCTGGGTGCGCCGGCCTTGGTTCGTGCTGCGTCGGACGAGATGACTGCTGCGCGACATCCCTAGTGGTAGGCGTGCCCAGCGAGGCGAATTTTCTCGAATGTGCGGATCTGTCGTGTCTCGGCACGGGGTGGCGCACGATCGGGCGCTCAGCCTCGGTCTCCACCGATGGGTTTTCGCCCGAAGGAACAGCGGACGGAGACGGAGGCGGGGCGTTTCTCGAGACGATTCCGCTCCACACCAGCCGCGTGCGAACGACAGTCACGCTTACGCCGCCAAGCGACTGCGGCGCCGACTGTCTCGAAGGACTGTCGATCGGTTACCTCGCGGAGGTGCCCGACGGAGTCGACGGTGTCGTGGTGGTTCCGGAGGTTGCGCTCACCTACAGCGGTGGCCGTGACGCGGTCTCGCTCGTCCTCTCGGGGCGTGAACACTCGCGGTACCCTCGCGAGGGCGTTCGGGAGTTCACCCTGGAGGTCACACCCGCGGGACGCGTGCTCGTCTTTCGGGGCGCCGAAGCACTCGCGGACGTCCCTGATGCATTGATTCCCCGCGCTCTTCACTTGGGGGTCTGGGGGCGGTCTCGCAATCCCTCGGCGTCGGAGATGCGGTCCGTCGCGATCGAGCGACTCGCGGTCGATGTTTCCCTTTGCGACATGCCGACGGCGGGGGAAGCGCGCGATGTGCTCGACATCGCTGGAACCGCGCCGTCGCTCGCCGATCGCGGCGTCGACACTGCGCTCGCGTACGTGGACGGCAACGGTGAGATTCAGCTCGCCGAGCTCCGGTCCGAAGGCTTTGTCGACGTTGGCGATCCGCTTTCGGCAGAGCGAGCGGGGGTCGATGCCTTGGACGACCCCGAGTTGATGGACGGAGCCGATGGCTGGGAGGTCTTCTTTACCGCGTTGCGTGGAGGTCGCCGCGACGTGTACCGCGCCACGTTCGATGCGGACGAAGGATGGTCCCCCGACGACGATCCCGTGATGCGCGACTCGTGGGCGCCGACCGTTTCTCGAAGCGCGACCGGAACGCGCCTCCTGATCGTTCGCCGCGCCGATGGACTTCACGCGTTCGAAGACAGCGAAGGTTCGTTTGCTCGCATCGATGGGGACCTCGGCGCGATGACCGTTCCCGGCGAACTCGGTACCCCCTCCGTCGTGCTGCACGATCGCGCGTGGCACCTCTACGTTCCCTATCGGCGGGGCACGCGGTGGGAGGTTGCTCTTCTGGCGAGCGATGACGCGGTGAACTGGCGCTCGATCGGCCGCACGATCGGCCCGTCTGCATACGGCTTTGACAAGCTCGGCGTCGCCCACGTCGACGCGCTTGCCCGTCCCGACCGCATCGAGCTGGTGTACGAAGGGGAGGACGGGGTTCGCAGGCGACTCGGGCGCGCGGTTCGGGCGGGTACGAGCGCGGGCGAGCGGCTGTAGTCGCCATTCGGTGATCGAGCGTTTCCGCCCGATCGGAACCCTGAATTTTCGAGGTTTGACCCGCTCTGGCACACAGATTCCGGTGTGCGGCTGGTACGGCGTGTGAATAGACTGCTTTCGTGCGTTCCTTCCTTGCCCTCAGCGTGGTGTGTTTTGGCTGCGCGCTCGCCGACAGCGAGGGTGGGGCGGGTCGGAGCGACGCCGGTCCGATCGACATGGGAGATCGCGACGGAGGGTTCGGGGATCCCGATGCGCCCGCGTCCGACGCAGGGGTCACTCCCGGGGTGGACGGGGGCCCTCCCGAACTCAACGACGACGGGTTTCCCGCGGACCCGGATCTAGACACCTCCGAGGCGTCGGAGGACGTGTTTCTGGGCGCAGCCGGCGATCTTCGGGGCGCGATGACCTGCTACGACGGGCAGGACAACGACGGCGACCTCGCCATCAACGACTGCGCCGTCGCGGCGTGTCAGGTGCTCGCGAGCTGCTGCATCGGAAGCGCCGGATGTTGCGAGCTCCCCGAGACGAGACTCGACCTTGCGTGCGGAGGCGGCGACCTGCTCGCCTGCCTCGCGGGCACGAGCGTTTTTGGCGCGCCCGAACCCTTCCTCGATGGCGACGCCCTCGCCATGGGCGGTGACGCCACCTACGACAGCGGATTGCTCGGTGATGAGGTGATCGATCTTCGAACGCGCCGCGTCGAGCTCGAGGCCAACCTCGCGGTCGCGGAATGCACCGACGGCGCGTGCCTCGAAAGCGTCGCGTTTGGACTCACCGCGCAGGACGCCCTCGGCGACTCTGCCCACGTCAACGCGCTCGCCGGCCTCATCGCCGCCGAGGCGTCGGTGCATGTGGTGATCGGTGGAAACGTGGTGGACGTGCTTCCGATGTCGGCGGGCGAAGAGACGTGGACCCTCTCTCTCGACCCGACGGGCACGGCCCACGTGGCCGGTCCGGTGGAGCGTCGCAGCTACGCCTATCAGCCGACCTCTGCGCGCGCGGTCGTGTGGGGTCACAGCCGAAACCCATCCGCGACGCTCGGTGAAGGGGAGGAGCGCGCGAGACTTCGAAGCCTCACGCTCACCTCGTCTCTCTGCGAAATTCCGAGCGCCTGGGAGCGTCCCAGTGCGCCCCTGGTCTTTGACGGCGCGGAGCCTGTTGTTCTCGAGACGCTGCAGCGGGTCAGCGTCGCGCGGGGCACGGAAACGTGGGTTCTCCTCACCCTCGAAGACGGCCGCGCGCTCTTCGCGCGAGAGATCGCGCCCGGCCTCGAGCTCCTGAGCAACATGGACGGGATCGCGCCTTCCTTGCCGGAGTGGGCAGCGGGTGCGCGCGACTGGACGCTCGCGGTCGATCCCGCCGTGCCGGAAGCGCCTTACCTCTACTTCCTCACCGATACGTCGCTCGGACGCGCCCGGTGGGACGGTTCGGTGTGGCTGGTCGAGGGAACGCCGGTCGGCGCACTTCGCCCGGGGTTTGGCGCGCCGAGCGTTCTTTATCACCGCGGGCATCTCGTCGTCGTTGGGACGCAGGACAACGCGCTAACCGCCTACCTTCAAGAGCCCGGCGATTCGCTCATCGAGGTTGAGGGGTCGCTCGCCGCGCTTTCTCAAGGCGCTCTCCAGCCGTCGGTTGTCGTTCACGGAAGCGCGTACGAGGTGCACTACAGTCGCCGCATCGGGACGCGGTGGCAGGTTGGACTGCTCGCCTCGGACGAGCTGGTCGCGTGGCGGACGGTCGACGATCGAATCCTCCGCGGGGGTGGAACGTTCGATCGGCTTGGAGCGAGCGCGCCTGCCGCGATTTCGGAAGAGGATGCGATTCGCATGTACTACGTGGGCCACGACGGCGTTCGCACGACCCTCGGTTCGATTCTTCGCGCCGCCGCCGATGGGCCGCCTCCGGAGCGTCGCGAATGAGGTGGCTCGGCGTAGCGTGTTTGCTCCTCGCCGTCGGCTGTGGTGACGACGACGGAGTGTTTCCCGGATCGGACGCCGGTCGGGGCGTCGACGACGACGGCGGCGGCGGAGGTGCGGACGCGGGAGCCGCCCTCGACGCAGGCCCCGCGTTCGATGCGGGAGCCGGCGAGGACTTCCCCGGGGTCCCCCCCGTTCCCATGCCCGGGGTGGAGCCTGGCGCTCGCTTTGAGGACGAAACGGATCCTGGAAATGCCGGCGCCTGCTACGACCGGGTCGACAACAACGACAACGGTGATGGCGAGTCCCTTACCGATTGCGACGATCCCCTCTGTGCGGTGTTGCCGAGTTGCTGCGTCGATTCGACGGCGAGCGAGTGCTGTGCGCCGACACTCCCGCGTAGCGATCTCTTTGCGACGCTGGACGCGTGCGAAGCCGCGGGTCCTGAAGGCTGCGTTGCCGGCGCTCGAGCGTTCGGCGTTCCTCGCCCCTTAGTCGATCGAGGCGGCGTTCTCTTTGGAGGGGACAGCAGTTTCGATAGTGGCATCGTGCTCGAGCGCCCGTACGACCTGCGCAGTGAGACCGTTCTCGTACGCGCCGATGTCGTGCAGGCCACCGAGTGTGGTGCGGACTGCTTGGAGAGCGTTGCGATCGGTGTGACCCGCGACCTCTCGTTGCCCGATACCGCGCACGTTGATCCCCTGGTCGCGGTGGTGATCAGCGGCTCGAGTCGCGAAGCCCGGATGATGGTTGGGTCGCGAGTGATTCAAGTGTGGGAAGCCGTAGGCGACTCGACGTGGACGCTCGCGCTCCATCCTGATGGTCGCGTTGAAGCGGGGCCCGAGGGGGGGCGTGTCGGCGTGGCGTTTTTTGAGCGTGCGGACACGGCGTATCTCGCGGCGTGGGGGCATAGCCGCAATCCTTCGGCGACCGACGATCGGGCGGCGCGCATCACGTCGCTCGAGGTCGAGAGTTCGCTCTGCGATGTTCCTTCTGCCTGGTCTGTGCGCGCACCGCTTTCGGTCGAAGACGCGGTTCCCCTCAACACGGAGGGAGCGCGGGGCCCGAGCATCGCGATGACGGCGGCAGGTCCGCTCGTGGCGTTTGAGCAAAACGGCGCGATCTACGCTGCGTTGGGAACGGATACCGCTCGCCCGGAGCGTTTCTTCGTGACGACGAACGCCCCAACGGAGGCGTTGCTGGACGTCTCTGGGGAGACGCTTCGGGATCCAGAGCTCGTTCCCGGCGAGGAGATGCGCCTTTATTATCTTCAGGACGGTCCCGAGGGGACCTCGCTTCGGGCGCGCCCGGTCGTGGCGGATGGGGATGCGGTCGGCGACGAGATCGTGAACGTTCCGGCGATACGGTTCGGGGGCGTCATCGCGCATCCGACGATCGCGCGGATCAATCCCCGGGATCGACCCGAGCGCTACGCGATGGTGATGTGGGTTGACGGGTCCCTCCGCAGCTACGCGTCGGTCGACGGCGTGTCTTGGATGGACGCAGGAGAGGTTCCCATCGACGTTTCCCTTGCGGGAGAGGTAGGGGCGGCGTCGCTGGTGGTCGTCAACGGCGGCTATCAGCTGCTGGTTGCCGTGCGACGTGCGACGCGCTGGTCGCTCGCGCTTCTCGCGTCCGCAGAGCTCGTCCACTGGCGTCTCGTCGACGAGCGTGCGCTTGGGGACGGTGCGGGCCGCGATGCGCTCGGTGCGCGGGATGCAGACGCGATGCTCGAGGATGGAACGCTGACCGTGGTGTACGTCGGGCTCGACGGGACTCGAGAGACGCTGCACCGCACCGAGCGCGCGATCCCGACGCTCGTCGAAGCACCCTTCTAGACCGCGCTTCCTCTAAACTGACCGCACGCTCGCTTGTTCTCGACGCCCCTCGCAGCGTTGCTCGTCTTGAAATACGGACAGTATTCCAGCAACTTCGCGCCTTGCGAGGAACGCCGAGCCCGGCGCGATCGCACGGTCAGTTTAAAGTGCGCGCGGTCTAGGAACCGCCGTTTACCCTCGGCTGAGAAATGCGCGGACCTGCGCGCGTTCGGCGGGGCCCCACGCGCTTGCGTCATCGCCGGCTTGTCCCGACCAAAGCCACGCGCCCGGATAGCCACGACGGCGGACGATGTCGAGACGCCGCTCGAGGTAGCGGTTTGGATCGGAAGCTCGCGCAAAGTCGAGATCATCGAGCCAGCGCATGAAGAAGGGGTTGAGCCAGCCGCCGCGATGGGTCGGCATCTCGCCGACGACGCAGGGACGAAAGGGCAGGCGCTTGTGATGGGGCAGGGGTGCGGGCTCGTGAAGCGACGGGTAGTAGTGGAGCTGGTGTAGATAGCGGTCGCTCCGAGAGAGCGCCTGAAGACGCCGAAAGAGGCGTGGCGTGATCCAATCGGGGTTGCCCTGTTTGAAGCCGATGGAGCTAAGAAAGCCCGCGCTGACGATTCGGTCGACGGCGCGTTCGAGAAAGACGCACATGGAGCGCGACGAAACGGTCTTGGGCATCGCGTGAATGCGGCCGTCGCGAAGGCGCGCATGAAGCGGGCCGCCTTCGGTGACCCAGTCGGGCTCGTTGATGACTTCCCAGGCGCCGATCGCCCTGGGGTGTCGTTTGGAAACCTCCAGCAGCGGGGAGAGGGTGGCGTCCAGAAACGCGTCGACGGCGGCCTCGACCGGTTCATCGTCGCGGCCGACGACGAGACGTTTGCGACCGCCGCTCCAGACCTCTTCGCTTCGAGTGTTGCCCTCGGCGTGCTGTTCGGCGGGAAAGAAGAACTCGAAGGAGAGAAGTGAGGGCACCAATCGAATGCCCGAGAGCGATGCCACGCGAAGAAGCGCCTCAAAGTCGTCCAGGAACTCTGGCGTGAGGGCGAGCGGTCGGTCGTCAGGGCGAAGCTGAAACTGCTGCCCGTGGCGGTCGTGAATTCGCTCGAACGCCACGTCTGGACTTTGGCCGACTGGGTAGTTCACGCCCCCGGCCAAGAGCCACCAGCGCGACCAGGTGATGCCGGCGTCCGTGCGCCACCGGTCGAGGTCGGCGCGAACGCGCTCCCAATCGGTGCGGCCGGCTCCCTGCCAGGGGGGAGGCCGTCGCCCAAAGTCGTGGCCGCATTCGATCCAAGGATGATTGAGGCCGACGACGAACACGCCTCATCTTGCGATCTTTTTATGCCGATGGCGGCAAAGAAAGGACGGAGAGAAAGAAAAAGGCGGCCCTCCGAAGAGGACCGCCTCGTTCCCTTGAGATGCGGGCGGGTTGTGGCTGCTTTCGCAGCAACGTTCACGCCGCTTCCGGCTCGTCCTGGTCGTCGTCCGCCGCGTCGACATCGACGAAGCGTTCGAAGGCAGTTTCTGCAAGCTGCTTCACGCCACTGCCGACGGTGCCAAGGGCTGCCATCGTCGTGGGATCCGCGGCTTCCAGGAAGCCACCGACCTTCTTGGCCAGACTCTGTCCGCTCACGACGGACTCCATGATTCGGGTGACATCCTCCGGCGTACCGTAGAGCGTCGCCTTCATCTTCGAGAAGAGCTTCGAGGACGCCTCGGCAAAGGCCACCTGGACGGCCTGTTCCGCAGCCACTCGCAGCTTCGCGATCTCAAAGTCCTGCGCGACCTTACCGTGCTTTTCACGCGCTTCGAGTTCGGGCTTGATGACCGTTTCGATGCGGTCGCGGTCGACTTCCACCTGCGCACGCTGCACCTCGACGGGCACCATCGACCTCGCCTTCGCGCCAAGCGCGGTGAGTCGCTCGGCCTCCGCGTCCGCTTCGGCCTTCTTGCGAACGGCTTCGGCTTCCGCATCCGCCGCTGCCTTTCGGGCTTCGGCTTGCTTTTGGCGGGTGTACGCCTCGGCGTCAGCCTGGCGCTGGTCGGTGACGAAGGCGGTCTCGGCGGCCGCTTGCGCGTCGATGACGGCCTTGGCCTTGGAGCGTTCGGCCGCTTCGGTGACCCGGACGGTCTCCACTTGCTGCCTTGCCTTCTCGCGCTCCGCTTCCGCTTCGGCCAGCGCCCGCTCTGCGGCGGCGCGCCGTTGTTCCGCTTCCGCGACTCGCTCTTGCTTGACTCGCTCGGCGACTTCCACCGCGCGCTCTTGCTCGCGACGGGCCACCTCGAGGGTTTGTGCCTTTTCCACTTCGGCCAGCTCGACTTCACGACGAGCCGCGATGGCCTTTTCTTGGGCAAGGCGCTGCGTTTCCGCTTCGACCTGCGCGATTTCGGACGCCTGCTTGGCGGCGGCCTCTCGCTCGTCGCGCTCCAGGGTCAGGAGCTCTTGAACGGTTTGCACGTCCTTGGCCTTTCGGGCGCGCTCACCCTCGCGAACGAGGCGGTTGCGCTCCGTCAGGTTGAGCTGGGTGATCTCCGCGATCTTGCGCCAGCCTTGGGCGTCAAAGATGTTCGACTCCTTGAGGAAGCGCTCGTCGGTTTGGTCGAGGCGCGAGATCGTCACGGTCTCGAGAATCAAACCGTTGCTGAGGAGGTCGTCCGCGACGAGCTTCATGACTTCCGCGAGAAATTCGTCTCGTTCGGAGTTCAGCTGCTCGAGGGTCTTCATCGCGGCGGCGGTCCGAAGGGCGGAGACGAGCTTGTCCTCCACCAGGCTTCGAACTGCGCTCGGGTCGCTCATTCGTTCACCTAGAGAGCGCGACGCCTGAAGGATATTCTCCTTCCCAGGCTGTACGCGGACGAAGAACTCGGCGTGAATGTCCGCGCGAAGCTTGTCCTCAGTGATGAGTGCGTCTTCGTTGTCGCGAGAGACGTGAAGCTTGAGGGTCTTCAGGCTCACCCGGATGAGTTCATGAACGAAGGGCACCACGATGGCACCGCCGTCCTGAATCACCTTGACCCCACCCATGCCAGTGCGGACAAACGCCTCGGAGGCCTTCGTACGCTGGTAGAGGCGCGTGAAGATGGTGAGGGCCGCGCTCGCGACGAGGGAGAGACTCCCTAGCGCGATGCTCAATGCCGCGATGCCCCAGGGCACAGCGACGCCGAAGAGCGGCGCGGTGACGGGCACACCGATGAGTGCCACGCCGAGTAGAAACAACAATGCAATGACCATGAATGGACTCCTTTGTGAAATCTGCGTTGGGGGTTGTGGGGCTTCGGGTGCGCTAGTTCGGAAGCGGTTCGAGGCGGGCGACCGTGTAGCGACCAGCGTCCGCGTCGTAGTCGACGACCACTAGGGTCTCGCCCTTGGCGATGTCGTCGCTGTCACTGAGACCACTCTCGACGCGGCATTGAATCTGATGGAGGGAACCGTGATCGTCGGTGACCTGCGCGACACCAAAGCCATCGCTGACGGGAAGACGCGCGACGCCGGTGCAACCGATCAGATGGACTGCGGTGGTTGCGTAGGTTTCGGAGCTAGGCGCGTAGCGTCCGAGAACCCGGCCGACCGTTCCCATCGCGAGAGGCGCGCTGACGAGCGACGCCAAGGTGGCGAGGAGTGTTCCGATCAACGGCTGAAGGATGAGGCCCAGCCCGCCGAAGGCGAGAAGGCCGGTGCTGAGGAGGACCGTCAGCGGGGCGCGACCCACACCGAGCAGGGAGAGGACACCGGTGACCCAGCTTGCGCCGTCGGTGTCGCCGTCTGCGTCGCCGTCAACATCCGCGTCGACATCCACATCCACATCGACGTCGATATCAACATCCGCGTCGCCGAAGAGGCCGCTGACCGCACCGGCTCCCAGCACGATCGCCAGGGCGATGGGCAGGAGGAATATCAGGATGTCCCAGTGCATCTTGCTGGAGGGCTAGAGCAACAGCTGGTCCAATCGCTCCTGCCCCCGGAAGATGGGAGAAATCCTACTCCGACCGAGGCACCGGTGTATCTCACGCAGGCGAATGCGGCGATTTGCTCCAGCCTGAGTTGTAAGATTCAGCCAACCTGATTTATTGACTCGCTGGCAGATTGAATAAGTATTTGAATGTATTAGTTTTTTGTCGGAACCCTTGCGCCAGAGGGCCGGCTGAACACCCAAGCGCTTGCGACAAGCGCGCTTTAATCCTTGGATCTCAATAGTTTAGCTTGTGTCAATAAATTCAGGTGGGCTGATTCTTGGCGTGCGCGGCGGAGTCGTCGAGATCCTGGCGAGGCTAGGATCCCGGACATGCGGGTCGCGGTTCTTCTCGGGGTGGTGGCTTGCGCGGCGACGGTCGAGAAGCACCCGGCAGAGAAGGTCCCGCACGCTCGTCCAGGGTGCGTGGTTGCGCGAAGCCGAGCGGACGTGGACGCGTACTACGCACCCAATCCCGAAGGCGTGACGACCTGCTCCTTTCATCCCCTGGAGGGCGAACTTGGGGTGTCCGCCTCGCGCTACGTCTGCGCCGGTGACAACGGCTGCACCCACCGCGATTGCTATCGGGCATGGTCGCAGCAGTTCGTTGCGGTCGACGGGGAGCTCTTCCCGGTCGAGAGTAGCCAGCGTCGATCGATTCAACAGGGTGACGAAACGCTCCCTTGACTCCATCGCACAGCCTCGGCAGTTCTTGGTCTATGCCTGTACTGTCGATTTCGCTTTGCCCCGCGGACGCACCGCCGGCTTCCC
>JBCDAA010000281.1:0-12011 GCA_039186435.1 Myxococcota bacterium
ACCGACTAGTCCGGGCCCATCGGGATTTCGATCCTCGGCGGGACCAGGAAGAACACCAGCCGGTCATCGACGGGCGAACCCTCTGCCAGCACGGTCAGCCGCGCGCGGTACACGAGCGGCGAGAGCGCTGGCTCCTGGATGTCGTTCATGATCGGGACGACATCCCAGCACACGCTGGTGCCCGGTCGAACCGCAGGAAACGCGTCCGGACGTCCGTCGCCATCGGTATCTTCGGTCGCAAGGTCAGCGGTGCAGGCGCCCACGCCGCTCGTGTTGGTTTCGAGAAAGTCGATGAAGCGAAGCGCGTCGCCGTCGTCGTCGGGTTCCTCGGTGGCCTCGATCGTGATGCGGAAGGGCGACTGCCCGAGCGCCCGAATCGCCTCGACGGCACGCATGACGACGGCGCCGTCGATGGCCGGAAAGACGAAGGGCTGGCCCATCGCGTTCACGGAACCGCTCGCGACGCCAATGCTGCGGGCGATGCTGTCGGGCGTTCCACTACCGTCGTCGTCATCGGTGCCGACGAGACTGATGAAGTTAATGTTCTGCCGCATGAGCTCGGCACCGGTAAACGCAGCTGTGAACATGCCACAGCGACCGCCGCTGCACTGATTGTCCGCGTCCGTAATCTGAACGTAGATGCGTACCGCTTCTTCGCGAAAGCCCGGGCAACCCACGCCGCCACCCACGCACGCGCGCGTGCCGTTGGTGCAATTTCGTTCGTCCGCGACGCACGCAGGCGCCTGAATCGGCGCTTCGTCTTGGCCGCCGCCCGTGCCTGGAATCGCCGCGGCGGTCACCGCGGGATCTGGCTGCAGGCTCACCCGGTTTCGAAACGTATCGATTTCGTCGAAGGTTCCGACGCCCGTCCAGATGTCCGGAATGCAGCCGCTCGTCGCGGGGTCCTCACCCGGGTCGCAAACGAGCTCCGCGATGATCGCGGGGACTCCCGTCGTCGCATTCGACATCGCGGCGAGTTCCGCGCGCATCGAGCCGGTCGTATCGAACCCAAAGTACACGTCGACGAACTGAAGCGCGGTCGAGAACTCGAGGGTGTCTCGCTCCGGATCGGGCGCTTCCATCCACGGTACGACAAAGACGAAATCGCCGCGGGTTCGCGGGCTATCGGCCATGTCGAGGGGGTTGGTTCCGGCGCCGATTTCGATGAGATCGCTAACGCCGTCCATGTCGCTGTCCGCCTCGGTGCGCGAGGTCCCCGCCTCTGCCTCGTCCAGGTCGCTAACGCCGTCGTTGTCGCTGTCCGGGTCACGAAAGTCCTGAATCCCGTCGCTGTCGGTATCAACCGGGCTGGTGAAGAGATCCGCATCGCCAGCTTCTTCGGCGTCGCTGACGCCATCGGAGTCCGTGTCGAGGTCAGCCCAGTCCTCAAGGCCATCCCCGTCGGTGTCCAGGTCGCGCTCGTCGCCATCGAGGATCGTGTCGTTGTCGCTGTCGGGATCCTTGAAGTCGAAGATCCCGTCGCCGTCGGTGTCGACCGACGGGCCGCCGTTCATGACCTCGACCGCATCGGGAACGCGATCGTTGTCGTCGTCTGTATCGGCGAAGTCGGGGCGACCGTCGCCGTCGGTGTCCGCGGTGGATTCGTCTCGATCCCCAAGGCCGTTGTTGTCTGAATCGAGATCGCGAAAGTCCGGGTTGCCGTCACCGTCGGAATCACGCGCGGGCGTTGCGGGGTTGTCGTCGCCCGCTTCCACCGAATCCGGAATGCCGTCACCGTCTGAGTCTTCGTCGCGAAAGTCCGGCGTGCCATCGCCGTCGGTGTCCGTTCCCGACCGACGTCCTTCCTCCACGTCCGCAATGCCGTCCCCGTCGGTGTCACGGGTATCGTCGATGACCATCCCGTCGCTCGTGGACGCATCCCGCATCGGCGACCCTCCGCCCGAGGGATCGCACGCGAGAAGGAAGAGCGAAGAAATCCAGGTCAGCCGACGCATGGCGGAAGAATAGCGGCGAACTAGAGACCGCAACAGCACTGCGTTGCGCTTGGCGCCGGCCTAAAACGAGTCCGCGACCGCCATCCGAAGTTGGACCAAAAGCCCGAATGCCAGCAGCGCATCGCGGGCGTCGAGCGGGCCCCCATCCTGCGCGCGCCGAATCACCGCACGAAACGAAAGCCAGCGCGGCGCGGGCACACCGAGCCAGGACGCCACGATCGCCGGCGCAAAACCGGCCACCCCTGCGCGCCGACCCGCGTCATCGAGCTGCGCTTGAATCAGGCGATCCGCCCGCGCGATCGCGCTGTTGTAGCGTCCCGCCACAATGTCCGCCTCGAGCGCGCGTACGGCCTCCGTGTCTTCGAAGAGGAGCGACCAGCTTGGCCCGCCGGCGTTGGCACGAAACGGCGCAGGCACGCTCGTTCGCGATGGGAAGCTCGGCGCCGATCGACCCGGCTCCATCGGCTCCGGGATGTAGCTCGCGTTGGTGGCGTGGATGAGCGCCTTTTCGACGCTCGCGCGCCAGGTCCCCTCAACGGCCTCGTCGATCTGTCCACCGAGCTGCGTCTCCAGCGCTTCCTCCGCGCGCCCAAAGTCCGGCGCGGCGCTCGATGTCGCAGCGGGACCGAAGGTCCCCTGGCGCTCGAGCTCGTCGAGCACGTCCTGCACCAGCCGATCGAGGGCGTCCATCACCCCCTCTCCGCTCGTCGCGACGGTACCGAACGACGGCCGCCGAAGCGCGTTGAGGGTGCGCTCCATCATCGTGATCGGTTGCGCTCCCTCGAGGTCCCGCTTGTTGTATTCGAAGACGAGCGGGACCTCGGCAACCTTCCGCCCTTGCTCCTCGAGATTCGCCCCGAGGTTTTCGAGGCTCTCGAGGTTCGCGTCCTGACGCTCGGGCTGCGAGTCGGCGACGAAGACCACTCCGTCTGCCCCTGTGAGGACGAGCTTGCGCGTCGCGTTGAAGTAGACCTGGCCGGGAACCGTAAAGAGCTGCAGGCGAACCTGATGCTCGCGAACCGTGCGCACCCGAAGGGGGAGGAAATCAAAGTAAAGCGTGCGATCCACCGGCGTCGCGAGCGAAACGAGCTGTCCGCGCGTCTCGGCGGGCGAGCTGCGATGGATGTGCTGAAGGGAGGTCGTCTTTCCACCCAGGCCGGGGCCGTAGTAGACGAGTTTGACGAGCAGCTCGCGGGTCAGCGGGTTGACCTGCGCCACACTATCCTCGCGGCAGTTTTGGAGACGCGCGCCGGGCGGTGCTCGGAATCACGGAAAGAAGAAGCACGCGACTAGTACTCGTCGAGACCTTGGAGGTCGTCGGTGTCGGCGTCGTCCCCGTAGTCAGACCCCGTATCGCTGCCCGAGTCGTCGTAGTCGTCGTCGTAGTCCGAGCCGCCGGTGCCGCCGCCCGTTCCCCCGGCAGGTGTGCTTTCCGCGCAGCGGGTGGGTCGACGTCGGCGAAGCTTGGCGCCATTCCACGGACCGCCACCGGTCTCGTCGCTGTCGACGCCCCACTCCCCGCGGAAGTACTGATCGCCGTCGCCGCCGATCTCGATGCGAAAGTAGCCACGCCCTCGCGTCGTGGTCGGCCGCCCCACGACCATCTCGCGACGCTCTTCCCACTGAAAACGGAGGATGTCGCCCTGGATGGTCCCCTGAATGCGACCGCGGCGCTCGTCTTTCTCGTAGTCGCCGATGACCTGTGCGCCCGTTTGGCAGAGGTGCATGTTGCCGTACTGCGGCGACTGCCAGACGCCATCGTACGAGGCCCCGTCCGGCATGGTCCCGATGCGAAGGCTCGCTCGGCCTCCACCACATCCCGCCAGCACCAGCAACGCAATCGACAACCCACGCATAGCTCTTCCTCGTGTCACGGCGGAGCCGACCATAGACGAAGGCGCTCCGCGGGGGAAGTGCGCGCGGTGCTCCGTGGCGACAAGTCCGCCTCTGCCGGACACTCAGCGGATGTCAGGGACGCTCGGCTCGAGCAAAAGCACGCGCTCCGATCCGCCGGCGAGGGCAATCGTGGCCGCCAAATCCGGCGAAAGCGCCTCGATCATCGCTCGCGCCGCGCTCTTTGCGAGGTCGGGGGGAACGTCGAGGCGCTTTGGCGTCAGGAGCCGGGCCTCGAGGGCGTCGCCCTTTGAAATGCGGCTTCGAAGCTCTTCCATCGCGACCTCAAAGCCGCCGAGGCGGTCGACAAGCCCGCGCGTCTTGGCGTCTTCTCCAGACCACACGCGTCCGCGAGCGAGGGGCTCAACCTCTGTCTCGCTGCGACCCCGACCGTCCGCGACCAGCGCGACAAAGGACTGGTAGAACGCCTCCATCTCTCGTTCCAGAATCGCCCGCTCGCTCTCTTCGAGCGGACGCGTCGGCGAGAACATGTCGGCGTGCGGTGCGCGTCGTATGACCTCGGTGCGCACCCCGACGCGCTCGAGCAGGTTCTCGGCGAGCAGCCGCACGGACACCACACCGATCGATCCCGTGATCGTGACCGGCTGCGCGACGATCGCGCTCGCGTGACTGGCGACGTAGTACCCACCACTCGCGGCCACGTCCCCGAAGAAGGCGACAACCGGCTTCTTCTCCTGAACGCGAACTACCTCGCGATGAATCAGGTCGCTCACGGTCGCAGAACCGCCCGGCGAGTTGACGTGAAGGAGCACTCCCCGCACCCGTCGATCCTTTCGCGCGAGCCGAAGGGCGGCGACGACCTGCTTCGCTTTCCGGCCGGACCCGATGGTGCCGTGGACCGGAACGACCGCAATCGAGGGTCGCGGGCGGAGCTGCGCAAAGAACGAGGCCTCCCGAAAGGCCAAATAGCGGCCTGCGGGGAGCCAGCGGCGCGCCTTGGGGTCGCCCTCGACACGCTCGAGGATCTCATCTTCGTACGCGAGCTCGTCGATGAGGCCCATCTTCTGGGCATCCTCGCCGCGCACAAATCCGCGCTCGAAGATCCCCTCCACCGTTTCGGCGGAGAGCGTTCCGCGGGCGATCGCATCCCGTAGTTCGCGGTCGACGCTGTCGAGAAGCGCACCAACCTGCTCGCGATTGGCGTCGCTCATGGTGTCGCGGGTGAGCGTCTCGGCCGCGGTCTTGTACTCGGCCCGTGCAAAACGCTCGACCTGCACACCGACCTTGTCGAGGAGCCCCTTCATGTACTGCCGCGCCGAACTCAACCCGAGCATCAAGAGCGGCGCTTGGGGAGTTGCGACGATCACATCCGCGGCGGACGCCACGTAGAGTTCCTTGTGGCTCCCCCCTTCCGGGAGGAAGACCACTAGGCGCGTCCGCTGCGCAAGCTTGCTGAGGGCATCCCGAAGTCCCTTTGCCGTCGCCCATCCAACCGCGAGCATCGGCAGGGTGACCACGACGCCCCGGAGCGCCTTGTCCCCTTCGATCCGAGTCGCCAACCGACGAAGATCCGCCAGGGCCGTCGGCTGACGATCGGCGAGTTGGGGAAGAAAACGGGCGAGCCGAGCGCGCCGGGGGTCCGCCAGCTCGACCACTCGGCTGCGAATCCGGACTCGAAGCCAGGGGGCCCGAGGTCGAGCGGCGCGCCGAAGGCCCCACCAGAGAGGAAAGAGGGGCAGCTTCACGAGATTCACGAGGCTACGGAAGATCAGAGCGAGGGCCACCATTCGAGCGTAATGTCGCCGTGCCGCGGCGCAACGGAAGGGCCGAATCGCGTGAGATTGCAACAACCTTTCGCTTAAGCTGACGCTTTACCTAGCGGGGGGGGTTCTGGTACCACCGGGGTGCGCTCGAGGGGCTCTGAGCCCACGAAACTGCGCGGAGGAGTGAATGGCGAACCCCCAGATGGTGATGTACGAGGAGGAGTTCAACCTGATCCAGACGATCGTCGATCGGCTGGTTCGCGAGGCGAACGCCCAAGTCGTTTTCATCATCGATAAGAACGGTCAGCTCATCGCCGCCGCCGGCGAAACGGAGCAGCTCGACACAACTTCGTTGGCGTCGCTTACGGCAGGCAACATCGCCGCCACCGGTGGCATCGCCAAGCTACTGCGGGAGAACGAGTTCACCACGCAGTTTCACGAAGGCGAGCGAGCGAATATCCACATCCAGCTCGTTGGGAACCGCGTCATTCTCGTGGTGATCTTCGACAACAAAACGAGCCTCGGCCTCGTCCGATTGCGCGTGAAGAAAGCGAGCGAAGAGCTGAACTCCATCTTCGAGCAGCTCCTCGCGAAGGTTCAGGATCCAAACCACGAGACGCCGTTCGCTGAAATCACGGACGACGACATCGACAACCTCTTCAACGACTGATTTGGAGACCCGATGTCGTTCATCAACTACCTGTCTCGCGAAATTAACTGCAAGATCGTCTACTACGGCCCGGGTTTGTGCGGGAAGACCACAAATCTGCAGTACATCTACAACAAGACGAACCCCGACGCGAAAGGCAAGATGATCAGCCTCGCGACGGAGACCGAACGAACGCTCTTCTTCGACTTTCTGCCGCTTGCCCTCGGCGAGATTCGCGGCTTTAAGACCCGCTTTCATCTCTACACGGTGCCGGGTCAGGTCTTCTACGACGCGAGCCGCAAGCTCATCCTCAAGGGCGTCGACGGGGTCGTCTTTGTGGCCGACTCCCAGATCGCACGCATGGAAGCGAACATCGAGTCGATGGAGAACCTGCGGACGAACCTCGCCGAGCAGGGCTACAGCCTCGACAAGCTCCCGCACGTTATCCAGTACAACAAGCGAGATATGCCGGGCATCGCACCGGAGGACGAACTCCGCGCACTCTTGAATCCGCAAGGCGTTCCAGACTTCGGCGCGGTCGCAACCACCGGCGACGGCGTGTTCGACACCCTCAAGGCCATCGCGAAGCTCGTGCTCACTGAGCTCAAGCGCGGCGGTGGTGGTGGCGACGCTCCTCCCCGGCGCTAGCGTTCCTTAGCGAGGTTTGGAAAGCGCCGCGAGAGCTTCGGCCTCCGGCGTTTTCGCTTTTCCGGCGCGCTTTCGCCATCGCTTCGCGCTTTCCTTGTCGCCCACGCTCGCGTAGGCCGCGGCGCGCAGCATGCGGTCGAGATGGGCGCCCTTCCCATCCGCTTCCGGACACGTTTCCAGAAGCTCGAGCGCTTCGCCTTCATCCGCGCCGCTTCGAAGGAGCGCGTGGGCAAGCTGGCGACGCGCGCGGTGGTGCGTGGGGTCTTCCGTGACGACGCGTCGAAGCGCCTCGATGGCGGCCGGGTCATCCCCGAGCTGGTAGCAAGCATCGCCGAGCCCAAGTTCCACGCCGAGGGAACCGACACCGCCGTGCGCCTCCCGGGCGAGCTGGTAGGCGCCGCGCGCGCCCTCGACGTCACCGAGCGTGGTCGCGACCAGCCCCTTCGTTTCGAGGACTTCCGTCGGCCACCCAAACCAGCGGAACGCCCGCGCGCGCCTCCACGCGATCTCGAGGAGCTCGGTGTCACCGGCCGCGAGCGCAGTCGCCAACACTCGCTCGAAGCGACGGCGGCTTCGCGCCGCGAGAAGGGGTGCGACCGCAAAGAGCAACACGAGCGGCGCCGCGACCGCAAACGCGAGGGTGAGCGATGTACCGAGGCCGTAGCGAACCCCGAAAATGACCGCAAACGAGAGTGGGAGAAGCATCGTCCGCGCCAGGGGGGGCTCTCGCCGGACCCTTCGGGAACGTTCCTGGACCGGGGCGACCGGCTGCCCCTCCTCACCGCGTTGAGAGTCGGTCATCGTTTGGATACCCTGCATGGTGAATGGGACACTCGATGCTCCGTTTGGTTCCCCTCTTGGGCTTGCTCCTCCTCGGTTGCGGCGAAGATCCGGTCACGGAAGCGCGAAACGTGTCCGGGTTCGTGACCGAGCTTGGGTCCGGAGACCCGATACGCGGGGCCACCGTGACCTTCACCTCGAACACCCTGCTCACCAACTCGACTCGAACGAACGGCTCTGGGTTCTACGAAATGGTCGTAGAGACGGATTCGGAGGTCGGGCAGCTTCGTGCCGAGGTCGAGGGGTTCGATCCCGCCGAAGAAACCGTCTTCTTCGACACCGACGACCGAAGGGTCGACATCGAGCTGAAGAGCGGCGTCGGCGACGACGGGTAGGCGCTCAGGCGAGCCCGAGGAGCGGGTCGAGCTCGCCGCGGCGATCGAGAGCCGCAACGTCCGTGTAGCCACCGTAGGGGCGGTCATCGATGAACACCTGGGGCACGGTCCGCTGGCCCGTGACTTCCATCAGCCAAGCACGCTTCGACGAATCGCCGTCGACGTCGACCAGCTCGTAGGAGACACCCTTCCCATCGAGAAGACGCCGCGCCATCCGGCAATAGGGACACCACTCGACGCTGTAGACTACGACCTTCGGCGACGCCATAGCATCAACATGGTGCCGATCGCGCCAAATGTCAGCGGCGAATCGCCAGCAACATTGCAGCCGCCGCCGGTGACGCCGCCGATCGTGGGGGGTTCGGCGTCCACGCCTGCATCCACACTCGCGTCGACCGCTGCATCGCTCCCTGCATCCACCCCCGCGTCCATGTCGGGATCGGGGCAGGTGTTGTCGACGTCGTCGCTCGTCTCGACCGTCGCCGAGAGCTCATAGATGCTCGGCCCGCGGGTGAGAATGTCGGTCGCGATGATCGCAAGGAAGATGGTTCCGCAGCGCGGCAACGGATGCTCCGTCCCGCGAGAGATCCGAATCACGCGAGCCCCTTCAAAGGTCGCATCCGCCTGCAGCGGCGGCCGCCGGGAACCGACGTAGCGCACGCGGGAGTTGTTGCGCACGAAGACGTCGTATTGCCCGGCGCCGGTCGCGCTATCGAGACGAAACGTGATGCTCTGCGCGTTGGGCGGAACCTCGATCGAGTAGTGGAGCGGAACGACGCCGCCGCCGAGGTTCCCGGTGAGAAAGTCCTGGCCGGAAAAGCCGCGGTAGACGCGGTCTGGAACCATGGGGACCACGCGCTCGCACGTGAGAAGCCCGCGCGTTTCGATCACGGCGTCGACCGCAGCCACATCCTCGGCGGTCAGGGTGTCGAGAGACATCGCGGACATGCGCAGCGCTTCCCCCGCGTCGCGAAAGTCGGACCCGTCGCTCAACATCGAGAGGGTGAGGAACGCAAGCGCATCCGCTTTCTCGGTCCCGATTCCCTCGCGAATGTCCCAAAGCGCTCCCGCCCAAATGCGACCGTCCGCGTGCGACTCGCCAAAGAGATCGTCCGCGCAGCGAAGCGTATTGTCGAGTTCGCGAAGACCGCCCTCCCCCGCGAGCTCGCCCGCGCCAGCGAAGTAGTCAGCGAGATTCGGGTCGCCGGTGATCGTCGCCGAAAAGTAATCCGCGAAGCCTTCGTTTAGCCCGCCGTTTTCGTACCCGACTCCCAACCGCGGGTCGACGTTGAAGCTCGAAAGGCGCGCGGTGACATCCACAATGGCGTGGCCGTATTCGTGGTAGACGACGTCGCCGTCGTAGCCGAAGTCTTGGCGTCCTTGACCGAAAGCCATCAACGCGCATTGGGAGCGCGAGCAAGAGCTCGGCGAGTAAAACGCGTTGGAGAACTGCACGCCCGGCGTTTCGACGTAGTTCGCGACGATGTCGATGATGTTGCTTTCGCCGCAGCAGCTCCATTCGAGGCCGTGCGTGTCGCGGAAATACTCGGCGACGCGATTGGTGTGAAAGTAGGTGTTCACTTCAGCGAACTCGTCGTCGAACGCAGGGTCCGCAGGCTCAAAGAACCAGTTTCCATCGTCGTCGGACGCGGCACGCTGTTCGGGAACACACTCGCTCACCCCACTTGGACGGCACGACTGTGCGCGCGCGTAGCGGCCCGTCAAAAAGCGAAGGCTCGTGAGGTTGTCGAGGTCGACGTCGGTCGTCATCTCCGAGGCGAGAGGCGGGTTGGGATCGTAGACCCGCCCCCGCTGATGAAGGATCAGCGGCACGACGGCGACGAGGTCTCCACTCCCCGCGTCGAAAAGAACGTTCGCGCGCTCGTGAAGCGCGCCCTGCACCTCGATGACCCAAACGCGGCGAAGCGCGAAGCCATCGTCCAAGAACGCGAGGTGCTCCTGCACCGGACGCGCCCGAACCCAGCGGGTCGCCCGAACCGCTTCGGCACGCGGAGCTTCCACCGCCGCGCCCGGACTCGCTCCCGTCGGGGAACCGACGTCGAGGGCGACCAGCTCGAGACGACCCTGGGGATCAAAGCGCACCGCGGCCGCCGCGTTCAAGACGGGGAGACCCCATACCTGACGACGAAATCGAACCACCGTGAAGCCGTGTGTCGTAAACGTGCGCTCCACGACGAGGTCCGTCTGGCCGAGCCGCGCGAGCACCGTTCGGGCCGCCTCGGTGGGAGAGCCTGCGACCCGAGGCCGCTGGGGGTAGCGGACAAAACGCAACTCGCCCTGGGCGTTGTGGGTGCGCACCTCCCGCCACCGGTTGGCGGGCGCTGGCGAGAGCTGCGCGAGCGTGGGCGAAGCGAGCAGACAAAAGACGAGAGCGATCGAAAGGCGCACGGCAGTCTCCAAGATGCGAAAGAATAACGAGAACCCCGCGCAAACCCTGGGAGTTCACCCACACCGCACAGGTAGAGAAAAACGATGTCGCTGGAGCCGCCTCGCCCCTCACGGCAGGACCAAGACTGAGTTCATTCACCACGCGTTGAGATTCACGCGCGGTATGACTACAACCGCTCCGTGCGCGCGGTGATCGTGGCTCTTCTCCTCCTGCCGAACCTCGTTCGCGCGTGGCACGTCCTGCCGCCGGGGTCGCGGGGTTGGAGCCAAAGCGGACGATCCGGTGTCCGCGGCATTACGGTCGGCCCCATCGAGTCCATCCAGCAGCCCCACCGCGGCTACGGCACCCTCGCAAGCGAGCGCCTGATCCACCACATCGACGATCTAGGCGCGAACTGGATCTCCATCACACCTTTTGGACGTCTTTGGAGTCTTCAGAGCACCGAAATCCAGATGGACTTCGAAGCGCCTTACGAAGAGAACCGCGCCGCGATCCGGCGCATGATCATGCAGGCCAAAGCGCGCGGGCTGCGCGTCCTCGTGATTCCTCATCTTTGGATCGAAACGCAAGGCTGGCGAGGAGAGGTCGACCCCGGAAGTCCCGACGGGTGGGCGGACTACCAAGAAAGCTATCGCCGTTTCGTGCTGGCCTGGGCAGAGGACGCGGCGGCGGCGGGTGCAGACGCGTTCAGCATCGGGGTCGAGTGCAAGAGCTGGTCGGGACGCTTCGGTGGCTATTGGACCTCCCTCATCGAGGAGGTTCGCGAGGTCTTTCCAGGGCTACTGACCTACAGCAGCAACTGGGACGAAGCCGAGGACGTCCTCTTTTGGGACCAGCTCGATCTCATCGGGATCAACGCGTTCTACCCGCTGGCGTACGAGTCAGGCGCAAGCGACGAGGAATACGTCGCCGGTGCCGAAGCGATCGTTCCTCAGGTGCGCGCGCTCACTGAAGTTCTCGAGATGCCCGTATGGTTCGTTGAGATCGGTTACACCACCCGCACGGACGCGGCGGTCGAGCCATGGCTTTGGCCGGACGACATGGACAACGTCTCCGTCGACGAACGCGAACAGGCGCGTGCGCTAGACGCGATGTTTCACGCGTTCCTCGACGAAGACTGGTTCGCTGGATTCTTGGTGTGGCGCTATTACGCCTGTTTGGAAGACGTCTCCCAGGAAGCCATTTGGGGATTTTCACCGCACGCAAAAATGGCGGAAGACGTTCTTCAGGACACCTTCGCGTGGCGCTGGGGCGTTGACCCGGAGCCGTGGCCTGAGGGTGTCACGCAAATCCGTGCGCCTTCATCCAGGTAGGATCGGGCGGAATCAGCTCGAAGAGATCGAGTGCGACTCCATCCGGCGCCTGCACAAAGATGTGACGCTGCCCCCACGGCTCGTCTTCCATCGCGGAGAGCATCGCAACGCCTTCCGACTCGAGCTCCTCGGCTCGCGCTGTGACGTCGTCGACACCGAGCGCAAGGATCACAGCGCTCGGCTCGCGGGCGGACGCGGGCACAAACTCATGCGCCGCGTCGCAGAGCGATAGCTCAAACTCGCC
>JBCDAA010000282.1:0-12004 GCA_039186435.1 Myxococcota bacterium
CCGGGGGTCCTTTCCGCAGAGAAAGGCACGGCGAACGCAACGCGACATCAAGTGGTAGTACGGCGTCGTCTCGACATTGAGACGCTCCGAGCGCAACTGCGGCATGCCACACCACTACCCGCTCACTCGGCGCGTGTCAAGAAAACAGGTGGCCTTTATCTTATCGCCCCGCCTACTCGGCGCGTGTCAAGAAAACAGGTGGGCTTTATCTTGTCGCCCCACCTATTCCTCTTTTCACTTCGCATGAAGCTGATCGCGATCAGGTAGCCGGGGCGTTGTCATTTGAAGCGAGTCGACCGCAGCCGTTGCGCACCTACGTCCTTTTCCGATAGAGAGACGGCCCCAATGAAAAGGATTCGTGGAGGTGGGTATGAATAAGTTTGGACTGGTAGTGCTTCTCGCACTCGGTCTTACCGCGTGTGAAGGACCGGCAGGCGACAACGGCATGGATGGCGTCAACGGCATGGACGGGACCAACGGCACCAACGGGACCAATGGCACCAACGGCACCGACGGAATGAACGGCGCGGACGGCATGAATGGCGCCGACGGCATGGACGGCATGGACGGCATGGACGCGCTGGTCACCGAGGTTGCCGGCGTTGTCGCCGACGCAAGCGGCCCAGCCCCAGAGGGAACACCTGTCGGACTCGTCGCCATCGACGACGAAGGCAATCAGCTCTTTCCCTTTGGTGCGACGATCACAGACGCGACCGGCGCGTTTTCCTTCGGCGTCGACGACGACGTCATGGCCTCGAGCCGCCTCGTCGTGGTTTCCAACGTCAACGGCACAGACCTGCGGGCGGCACTCTCCAGCACGACTGACCTCATGGTTGATCCGGCGAGCTCCGGCGTACTCGACGCTGTGCTGCTGATCACGGAGACGGAAGACGGCCGCACCCTCGCGGACTACACCGCCATGGAGCTCGCCATGCTTTATACGATGGCGGACACGGCGCTCACCGACGCGGGTACCGATCGTTCGGACCCCGTCGCCGTCCTTGACGCGATCATCGAGAACATCGGTGGACAGGTCGCGGACTTCTCGGAAGGGATGATCTCTGTGGTCCCAGGCAGCCCGGACGTCGCAGTCCCGGCAGTGAGCAATGTGCTCGTCTCAGCCGATGGAGCGCGCTTTGACATCCGCACCGATGGACTTGGCGACGGTACCTCTGCGGGTGGCCAGAGCGACGCGTGCGATGGGTGCTTGCAGCTTCGAATCGATGGCACAAGTTTCTCAGCGAGTTTCGACACGCTGGAGGATGGATCGGAGCTCGTCGCCGGCCCCCAGACTCGCTCGGGCCTTGAAGTCACCCGGAAAGCGTTTGTGGATCCGGCCGGACCGCCGGTGCTCCGCTTCACGGACATCCTCGTCAACCCGACCGCCGCCGACATCACGGTCGAGGTCTCTCTCGCTACAAACTTCGGCGCCGACGGCACCGGCTCCATCATCGGTACCTCGTCCGGCGACACGACTGTCGATGCGACGGACACCTGGTACTACATCAACGACGGGTTCGATCCCGGAGATCCGATCGTCGCGATCTGGACGGGAACGGCCGACACGCACACCGCAGACACCGGTTTCGCAACGTGGACCCGCGACGCCGTCACCGTCCCGGCGGGCGGTCGCGTCGTGTTTGTCTCGTTCATCGCGCTGCTCGACGATCCGGTCGACATGGCCGCCACCGAGGCTCTCCTTTCGGGTCTTTCGGATGGCGTCTACACCGGAATGACCATGGAGGACTTCGACGCCCGCGCTAACATCACGGGTGGCTCTCTCGGGGCGAGCCTCGTCGGGGGCGCCGGCTCGGTCGCCTCGTTCGCCGAGGTCTCGGTTTCGGTCGACGGAGGTGCAGCAAGGATGGCTGATGCCGCCAGCGACGGCTCGTGGGGCATCGGCGTTAGCGGGGCATCTGGCACGGAGATTCAGGTCACCGCGGACGACGGAACCGACGAGCTCATCACGGTCCCCTAAGCCAACGTTCTCTTGCGCAAAGACGGCGGAGCAAGAGATTGCTCCGCCGTTTCCAATTGATCCCCAAGGGGCGCAGCTCATGTCAATAAAACAGGTAGGCTGATAAGTCTGTACAACGAAAGGCCCCTTGAGCTATTCGGCGGTGCAGCCGTCGGCGGGGGTTGCGGGAGAAGCGACGTCGTAGTCAGCGGCTTCGAGGCCGCCAACGCCTGGGCGCCGCTGAATCGACTCGCCGCTGATCGCCGGCGTGCAATCTCCCGACCACAGGCCGGCCTCTTCCGCGACGCTCGCTCGGTTGGTCGCGAGCCCTGCGCCCCAGCAGACGTAGTCGAACATCGCGTCCGCATCGCCGAAGTCCCGCGACGAGTAGAGCGCCATCTCGCCCCCGGCGTCCTCTCCGGGAAAGCCCGACGGCCAAGCGAGCTGCACGTACCCCTGCGGCGGCACCACCGCATCGCTGATGCTCGAAAGCATCTGATACCCCGGCCGCGCGCAAAGCCAATCCTCGCTCGCCCCGAGATCCACCGGACTCCCGGTCGCGTTGTAGAGCTCGATGTAGCTCCCCGCGCGTACTTCCGAGATCACAAGCCCCCCACCGGTCGGCGCGAGATCGCTACATGTCACCTCAACCGCGGAATCTGCCGTCCCAGAATCAACCCCGGAGGCAGCGTCCACCGCGCCGCCATCATCGTCACCACAACCGATCGCCACCACCAGAGAAAGTCCAAGCCATCGAATCACAAAGCACTCCTTGTTGAAGGGATGCTTTCTTCGTGTGCCCGCTTCGCGGCCCGCGCTGCTTAATCGTTCTTAACGTCCAGTTAAGCGCGCAGGTAGCGATCGATGACGTCCTTCCACTCGCTCCGCCAACGCGTTTCCGCAAAGTCTCGTTCCGCGCGGGCTCGACTCGCGTCGCCCATGCGCTGAGCAAGTTCGTCGTCGTGCAAGAGGAGCTGACAGAACTCGCGAACCTGCGCCGCGCTGTCGGCAACAAAGCCGTTCACGCCGTGCTGGACGTAACGCTCGATCCCAGGAATCCGAAAGCTGATCAACGGTAGGCCGCTCATCATCGCTTCGATCAAGGTGATCGTGTACTCCTGCTCGCCGTCGTGGAGGTACATCCGCGCGCCCTGTAGCGCCTGCATCAACGCGGCGTAGTCGTACACCTCCTGAGTCGGATCGAGATGATCGACGTGAAGGGTCGGCAGGTCGTGGGTCGCCTCGACATAGTCATGATAACGCCACCCTCGATCCTTGTAGGAGTGAATGATCGAGAGGATCGTCCCTGCCGATCCGTGCGCACGCGGGTACGCCTCCGGGTCGAGCCCGAGCGGAATGTACGGAATGTCCACTCCGAACGTCTCCTTCACCCAGGCCACCGTGTTCGGGTAGAAGCTCACCACCGTGAAGTCGTCGCGCCCGAGCAACTCATCCCACTCCGGACGCTCCAGCTCCGCGACCTTCGAAACGCGATAGAGCTTCGGCAGCTCCCGACGCTCGCGGAAAAGCTTGTACTGCCAGTTGAACATCAACCACGCGAGGTCGTAGCCCGCTGGGTAGTTCGCCGCGGGATCGTCCAGCAAGCGCGCGTAGTCCGCGGGACCCCACTCCAGCTGGGCGTCCTCAAACTTCGGCAGAACGTTTTGAACGTTCGAGGGCTGCGGCCGCCAATAGTGGAACTGGTCCCAGTGCCCGAGAAAGTACGTCGGAAGCCCAACGCGGCAGAAATGATATTGCACGCCTGGATGCGTCGGAACGATGAGAACGCGCCAGTCGTCGCGGGTCGTCATGCGGTCCTTTACCACGCGCCTTCATTCGGGCGGCGAGAGATTTGACGCCTGCTCGTCTTCCGGCGGAGGCGGACCGTCGAATCGCTCGCAAGACTCGCGGGACGGACAGAAATAGAGCGCCCGATAGTTGCAGCCGATCACTTCGAACGTGTTGAGATCGACGTACACCACCTCAAGCTCCTCTTCGGGACACCCCAGATCGTCGCTCGCCCATCGCAGCGCGGTGCTCGGCCGAGAGCCGCACGCAAGGAGCAACGCGAGGAGCACCCAGCGCATCTAGTTGCAGCTTCCCCCGAGGCATCGACCCGCGATCGCGATGTCCCCGCTTACGTAAAAACAGTCCGTCCCGTCTGCGAGATCGCCATCGGCACCTACGCACGCGCAGCGCGCCGGAGGCTCGTGGTCACACGCGAGGCACGAATCACGCCCCGCGCCATAACAGGACGAATCCTCCGGACAGCGAAGCTCACTCTCCCCGCAATCGGTGCGGCAGGCGTTTTCCACAGTAACCGTCGCAAACTGACCTGCCGGCGGCAGAAAGGGCACATCAAAACGAAGGCGAAACACCGCCCCTTCGTCGATAGAGACGCTCGTCCCGGCGCGAACCACCCCTGGCACACTCCCCCGCACCACGACCTGCACACTCTCCCCGCAGGCAGGCGTCGCACAGTCGGACGGAAGTGAAAAATCCGAGCCTCGAATTTCGAACGCCGCAGAAGCCTCGAGGTCCCCGGAAAGCGATCGCTCCGAGACGAACGCCGCGGTTCCCCAGGTGGGTGGCGTAAGCGCGTCGAGCTCCGACGCGCGCGCGATCGCGGTAAGCGCGCCGCACGGCCCCAGGTCCGCATCGAAGGCCGAGTCCTCGACATCGAGCGCCGCATCGGACGCGCCACTATCGGCCCCAGCGTCCTCCGCGCCCGCATCACCTTCTGCCGCGTCGGCGAGCGCAGCGTCCATCCCTGAGTCCCTCATCGCCGCGTCTCGACCGGCATCAACCCGAGCGCCCGCATCGAACGCAGCGCCGCTATCATCCCCACACGCGACAAGGACGCAGCAAAGAAGACTCGCTCGGGCGATCATGGCGCCAGTATAGCGAGAACCCTTCCGCGCGCCGGCTCTCTAGGGGCCGCAGCGTTGCCGCGTCTCGCGCCGATCGACGAACCCCTCAACCGGCCCGCTGATCTCCACGAAGTCTACCCGCACGCTGACAACCTCGAGGAGCGTTCCGTCCGGAATGGCGCCCACGACCATCTCGTTCCGGCCAGGGAGACGACGGACCTCGACCTCCCCCCCCACCTTCGACGCGAGCATCGGACACTCTTCGAGCGATCCTGCGTCCGCCATCGCCCGGTTGTTGGCCGGCGGCGCCTCATACTCAGGATCAAACTCCTGCGCGACGATGAAGACGGTGATGACCCCCCCAATCAGGAGGAAGACCACCGTCCCCACGGTCATCCACATCTTCGAAACGGAGGGGTCAGCCAACCTATCCTTCCGTTTCTTCCGAGGACGTCTCGCCCGTTCGGTCGGGCGGCGTTTCGTCCTCCGGCAGGCGCGCGTGTTCGGGGAGCTCGCCCGTCAGCGCTTCCAGAAACGCCACGATGTCTGCGATCTGGGCGTCCTCGAGTCGCCGTCCAAGCTGCACCCGCGCCATGGTGCGAACAGCGTCGCTCAGGTCGTCCTCCGAACCATCGTGAAAGTACGGCGCCGTCTGCGCGATGTTCCGGAGCGTCGGCACCTTAAAGAAGTGCCGATCGGATTCTTCCTGCGTGACGTTGAAGCGGCCCATGTCCGCCTCCGTCAGCTCGCCGCCGCGAAGTTCGAAGTAGTTCTCGATGACGCCCATCTTCTGATACATCGTGCCGCCGACGTTCATCCCAAGGTGACAGGTCGCGCAACCGATCTCCTTGAACGCGGCGTACCCCCGGCGCTGCTGCTCGGTGAGCGCGTCTTCGGCACCCCGAAGGTAGCGATCGACCGGCGAAGGCGTGATCAGCGAGCGCTCGTACTCCGCGATCGCATCGGTGATGTTCTCTTTGGTGATCGTCGAGTCCGCGCCATACACCGACGCAAACCGAGCGGCGTACCAGTCGTCCGCAGCCACTCGCTCGGTCGCCGCGTCAAAGGTCGCGCCCATCTCAATGGGGTTTTCGACCGGACCGCCGGCCTGCTCCTGAAGATCGGCCGCGCGCCCGTCCCAAAACTGACGAAAGTTGTAATGCGCGTTGAGAACCGTGGGGGAGTTGATGGGCCCCACCTGGCCATTGATGCCGGTCGAGGTTCGCCGCGGCTCGGCACCGCCGTGATCCAGCGAATGGCAGGTCGCACACGAGACGGTCCCGTCGCCGCTAAGGATCGGGTCGTGATAAAGGCGCCGCCCGAGCACCACCTTTTCCATGTTGATGTCGACCACCTCGATCGCCTCGATTGGCTCCGGCGCAGGCTCCGTTTCATTGGCCGCCGCGGGCTCCGCAGGCCCTTCGTCGTTGCTGCAGTCGTCGCAGCCCACCGCGAAGGCAAGCGCCAAGAGAAGGCCCTTTGCAAATCCACCATGTCCCATGACGCCGTGTTATAGGATTGCCGATGCTCGCTGACCAGAAGGTCGTGGCGGTGATGCCTGGCCTCAACGTGGCCTCCACGCTCGAGCGAACGGTCCGTGCGATCCCCGAGGGGGTGGTCGACGTCGTGCTCCTCGTGGACGATGGAAGCACCGACGACACGGTGAACGAAGCCGCACGCCTCGGCATCGCCTGCATCTCCCACGCGCAGAACCTGGGCTACGGCGCTGCCCAGAAGACTGGCTACCGAGAAGCGCTCGCCCTCGGCGCCGACGTGGCGGTGCTCCTCCACCCCGACTTTCAATACAAGCCCGAGCTTGTTCCGCCGATCGCATCGATGGTGATCCACGGCGGCTACGACATCGTGCTCGCCGCCCGCGTTCTCGTTGGAGGCGCCCTCGCGGGTGGAATGCCGCGCTGGAAATACGCGGCCAACCGCTTCCTCACGTGGACGGAGAACGCCCTCATCGGCGCGTCCTTCAGCGAATACCACACTGGTTATCGCGCGTACTCCCGCGCTGCTCTCGAGCGACTTCCGATGGCGAACAATCGCAACGACTACGCCTTCGACAGTGAGGTTCTCGCGCAAGCCGTCGGCCTTGGGCTGAGCGTCGGTGAGATCAGCTGCCCGGCGCACTACTTCGACGAGATGCAGACGATCACCTTTGGTCCGGGCGTTCGCTACGGCCTTGGCTGCTTACAGATCGCCGGGCGCTATGCGGCCGAACGCCTGGGGGTGCCGACGGGAATCCTCGGCGGACCCACGCTCGACGCGTGGACGGCGGGCACCTGGGCGCTCCGCCCCTAAACCGCGCGCCCCTAAACCACGCGCCTCAGCGATCACCCACGCCGAGACCGAAGGTCAGCGTGTGATCGGGAAAGCTCAGCATGTCGGCGTAGACGGACGCCTCGAGGAAGAGCTTCTTGTAGAGGTGCGCGCGAAAGCCCATGCGCGGTCCGAGGCTTAACCGAATTCCAGAAAACGCGATCGACGGTCGCGACACGTCAACGATGCCGCGGACCACACTCCCCGAGAGCAACAGGAAGGGTGAGATATTTTCGAAGCGGCGACCGATGCCAACTTCCACAACCCAGCGCGACACATGAAGCTGCGCGACGCGGGCGTTCGGGCCCACCTCCGGGAGCGACGTTCGGCTCGCGTCGCGGGGCACGTAGTAACCGAAGCCGAGGGACACGCGGAGTACTTCCGTCGACAGCCCCACCTTGGCTTCGAGTCCGACGAGGTCGACGCGCGAAAGGGACATCTGCCGCCCGTCCATGCGAAGCGCGAGATCGTCGTCTTGAAAGCGAACGTCGCTGAAGTTGACGGTGCCTACCGCACTCGAGACCGAAAGGCTGATCTGTTCCGGCCAGGCGACGCCACCGTTGCTGCCTTCGCCGCTCGGATTCGCGAGAGCGATCGAGGACATCGCCACCACGCACATCCCGATCGGAATGGCGCGCCCACGTCGTCGGTGGGAAGGCGAACCCATCGATCAAAGCATAGGGGCTTGCGAGACCTCACGCTCCTCGGATTCGCTTGGCGAGCGTCGCCGGGTCCAGGTCGGGGTCGGCCACCTCCGCACTTACCCGAGCGAGCTCCGCGAGCGCCGCCAGCGCATCCGCCTTGGCGCTCTGCAAAACCCCTGGATTCGCGGCGATCCATGCCGCTGCGAGATCTTTGAAGAGGTAAACGCGGTTTTCGATGGTGGAGTCGTCGGCCATGGCGAAACCGTAACACCGGCGTGGGAATCCTCGCAGGGTCGGCAGCCGTCTTGCGGCTGGGGGCTTTGCTCGCTTTTGCTATGCTCCCGCCGCTTTCTCCTGAGCTTGGATTGGCATGAGCGACGAAACCGAAAACGAGACCCGCAAACCTGCGGCAGACGCCGACGAAATTGACGCCGAGGAAAACGAGGCGGCGGCGGATGCAGCGGCAGAATCGGACGAGGGTGCAGAAGACGCCGCGCGTGACGTTGGGTTGAGCGCGAAGGGTGAGGCTGACGCCGAGGAAGCCGAGGCCGATGCGGAGGCCGACACCGACGATGCCACCGATGCCGATGCCGATGCGGATGCCGAGGCCGATGCCGATGCCGGCGCGGAGGCGGATGCCGACGAGAGCGCGAAGGCGGATGCCGAGGCCGATGCCGGCGCGGTGGCCGATGCGGACGCAAAGGCCGATGCCGACTCGGGGGATGACGCTTCCAAGAAGAAGAAGCGGAAGAAGAAGAAGGCCAAGGGTTCGAGTGCTTCGGGCAAGGGCACAGGCGCGGGCATGGGCAAGAGTGCGGCGTCCGGTTCGGATGCGTCGTCCGATTCGTCCGACTCTGATGCCTCCGATTCGGACGCGTCCGATGCGAAGCCGTCTTCATCGAAGAGCACGGATGTTTGGGCGCCGGTTCCCAAGCAGCAGCGCATTCGGGGCGCCGCGATCTTTGCGGTCGGTCTGCTCGGCACCTTTGGGCTCATGGCCAACAGCGAGCAGATCGCGCACGGCTCGCTCCTCGGCTTGGCCACCGTTCTCCTCGCAACCTACGGGCTCCTCGAACTCCTCGGTCTGATCCGCGACGATCCCGACGCGCTTCCCTGGCGCTCGACGGTGCTCGGTCGCCTCGAAGACGAACCAGTCTGGGCGCAGCCCATGGTGACTGGCCCCCTCGCAGCGGCCATCCTTCTGATCGGTGGCATCGCGGGCGGCTACGAAACCCTTCCCTGGGTGATCGCCGCTGCGCTCGCCACCCTGATTCCGCCTGCGTTTCGACGACCCGGCCTTCTCGTCTTTGTCGTCGTCGGGCTGATGTACCTACCGCTCCTCGGCACCTTTGGCCTGTGGGATCCGTGGGAGACGCACTACGGCGAAGTCGCCCGCGAGATCGTCGCGCGCGACGATTGGATCAGCCTCTGGTGGGCCCAGGAAAACTGGTTCTGGTCCAAACCGATCCTGATCTTCTGGAGCGAAGCGTTCACCTTCAGCGCCCTCAACCTCGAGGTGATGCCCGACGCGAATCCGGCGCATCCGGAGTGGGCGGTTCGGCTTCCGGTCACCCTCTTCAGCATCGCCGCCGTCATGACCGTGTACGGCACGATTCGAAAGCTCTTCACGCCGCGGGCGGGCGTTCTGGCCGCGCTGGTGCTGGCCACCATGCCGCACTTTTTCTTCCTCTCGCATCAGGCGATCACTGACATGTACCTCGTGTCCAACCTGGTGATGGCGGTGTGCATGCTGATGCTCGCCTTCGCCACCTCGAAGGATACCGAAGTTAAGAACTACAAGCTCTTCTTCGGACGTGCGTGGAGCGGCCAGACGATCGTGATCGGCGCGATCGTCGTGCTCGCACTTCCGCAGGCGATGTACCTCATCACCCGAAACATCGAGTTCATTCCCTGGGAGGGCTTTCGGATTCACCCGGATACCTTCCTCTACGGCTCCGCGGGCAACCCGGGCGGTCTCGGCGCCGGCGAAGTTCCCGGCAACCCCGCGCACCGCGATCAGGCCGCCGCCGTCGAAGCGATTCAACCCGCCCTTCAAGGCCTCTTCTGGCTTCTCTGCCTCGGCGGTTTCCTGTGGATGATGCGCCGCGTGCGCCGCGCGCAGTCCCTCTACATGACCGCGTTCTACGCGTTCTGCGCGCTCGCCTTCATGGGCAAGGGCATTCCCGGCTTTGCCCTCCCCGGCCTCGTCGCGCTCTTCTATCTCGTGGCGTCCCGCCGCTGGAACGTCCTCTTCGACGGCCAGCTCCGCATCGCACCGGGCGCCCTCGTCGTCGCCTGCGTTGGCTTCCCTTGGTACATCGCGATGTACATGCGGCACGGCCCGGGCTTTACCGACCGGCTCCTCGTGCACGACCACATCAACCGCCTCGCACAAGGCGTTCACGGCGACACCGGTTCGATCCAATACTTCATCTGGCAGCTCGGCTACGCAACCTTTCCCTGGGTCGCGCTGATCCCCGCCGCCGCGCTCGCGTGGGTGTGGCTCAAGCGAGGACGCAGCAGCGACGTCGCCGGTCCCTATCGAGGTTCGATCAACCAGGGGGAAAACCATCAGCGGCAAACCATGATGCTCATCGGCATCTGGTTCTTCAGCGCCTTCACGCTCTTCAGCGCGATGATCACGAAGTTCCACCACTACATCTTTCCGGCGGTGCCTCCCGCCGCGATGCTGGTCGGGATTTTCCTCGACCGCCTTTGGGGCAAAGCCGACGGAGACAAGCGCACGCATCTTCTCGCAACGGCGGCGACGGTCTTCAGCGCCGTTCCTCTCACCCTTGGGATTGGAAACCTTTGGGGAGGAATTCGCGGCTTCGTTCCGGAGGACCTCTCGGCGTCGGAGCGAGAAGACTGGATTCTCGATCACGGATGGCCCGCGAGCGTTTCGAGCGTTCTGATCTTTGCGGGCGCGATGCTCTTTGCGTGGGGCGCCCTTTGGCTTTGGCGCAATCGCGCCGGCCGCGACGAAAAGGTCACGGCCCTCGCCGCGCGCACGGAGCTTTCACTCTCCGTTGCCGTCGGTGCAGGCGCGGTCCTCGTCGCCTTCGTCGGGCGCGATCTCAGCTGGATCACGTCCGCCCGGCCTCACGGCTTCGAGCGCCTGATCCACCTCTTCGTCTACAACTACGGAAGGCCCTGGCCGCAGGAGTACGACTACCGCCCGATTCTCACCGGCATCGCGGTCGTCGCAGGACTCCTTTTCGTGCTCGCCACCCTCCGCTGGACGCGCGCTGCCGCCGCTCGCGCCCTCGTCGGACTCTCGATCCTCTTCGCGAGTTGGACCCTGAATGTGTACATGGTCGACCTCGCCCCGCACTGGGGAATGCGCGAACTCTTCAAGGCCTACTACGACAACCGCAGCAGCCCCGAAGAACCGGTAATCGCCTGGCAGATGAACTGGAAGGGCGAGAACTTCTACACCGGCAACCGCGTGTTTGCGTTCGTCGACCTGGACAACGCCAAGCTGCGCGAGTGGATGGGGAACAACCGCGGCAAGACGGCCTTCTTTGTCTTTGAGCACAGCCGCCTCGGCAGCTTTCGAAACCTCATGCGCGGACGCGACATCGAGGAGATCACCGACAAGTGGGTCTGCAACAAGTTCATGGTCGTCCGCGTTCGTAGCCTCTAGGGATCCCCCAATCTGGGGACGGAGCGCAAAAGCGGGTGCGCAAATTCCGTTCACGCGGTTTTTCCTGAATCTCTAGGGTGCCGCTCTTCCGTCAGCTCACCGTCAAACCCCTGTTTTTGTTGGGGCAACGTCGCGGGGCGAAATTTAGCGTGCGCTTCTCCCCCAAATGGGGGTGACGTGCTTCCGAATCCGGTTCATGCTCCGCCCGCGTTGGAAGAATCTAGCGGCGATTTTCCGCTCCTTGGGGCGCTACCCGTGGGCGTCTTCACCATTGATCCAGAAGGGAAGTGCACCTTTGCCAACACCTTCTGGGAGGAGTTTCTTGGACGTCCGCTGGCCGACCTCCTCGGCTACGGATATCTGAGCTCGTTCCATCCGGAGGATCGCGCCGACCTGGAGAATCGCTGGCACCTCATCGTGAGTTCCGGCAACTACCGCGTGGAACACCGCTTCGTGACTGCGGACGGAACCGTTCGGTGGGTTCGCATTGAGGGGCGGGGGCTTCGGGACGCGAGCGGCGAACTTCTCGGATTCATCGGCGCGCTCACCGACATTGAAAACG
>JBCDAA010000283.1:0-11963 GCA_039186435.1 Myxococcota bacterium
ACCGAACCGAAAAAACCGAAGCAAAACCATCCACTAGCTTCCGAGCGCACGGCGTTCTATGAGAATGCGTCATGGCTACGCACCCCTACACGCCGTTTCTTCCCCAGGTGAAGAAGCCCGCGCAGTACGTCGGGGGCGAACACGGCCAACACCAAAAGCCGTGGGAGAGCGTTCGCGCCCGCATGTGTCTCGCCTTCCCCGACCTCTACGAGATCGGGATGAGCCACCTCGGCTACAAAATCCTCTACGGCATTCTCAACGCCCACCCCCAGCTCCTCGCCGACCGCGCGTACGCCCCCTGGACCGACATGGAGGCAAAGCTGCGGGAACATGGAGAGCCGCTTCGCAGCCTTGAGAGCTGGCGCCCTCTTCGCGAGTTCGACGTCGTCGGCTTCTCGCTCCAGTACGAGCTCACCTACTCCAACGTCCTCACAATGATGGACCTCGGCGGGATTCCTCGGTGGCAGAAAGACCGCGACGACGACGACCCGCTGATCCTCTGTGGCGGCCCGGTCGCCATGCACGCCGAACCCCTCGCGCCCTTCATCGACGCCTTTCTGATCGGCGACGGCGAAGAAAAGACCGCCGAGATTCTCTTGACCTGGGCCTCCCTCAAAGAGGACGGCGTCGGCCGCGCGGAGCGACTGAGGGCCCTCGCCGCGCTCGGCGGCGTCTACGTTCCCTCGCTCTACGAAACCGCCCTCGACGACACCACCGGCTTTCAGGTCGTCGAAGGCCCCACCGGCGACGCGCCCTTCCCCGTGCAGCGCCACATCGTACGCGACCTCGAGAAGTTCCCCTTCCCCGCGGAAGGCCCCGTCGCCGCCACTGAAACCATCTTCGACCGCATGAGCATCGAAGTCGCTCGGGGATGCACCGAAGGATGCCGCTTCTGTCAGGCGGGCATGATCTACCGCCCCGTCCGCGAGCGCGATCCGGAAACCATCGTCCAGACGATCCTCACCGCGATCGAAAAGGGCGGCTACGACGAAGCGTCCCTCACTTCGCTCAGCACCGCCGACTACAGCGCAATCCAACCGCTTGTCCACCGCGTGATGAAAGAGCTTGAAGGCCAGCGCGTGAGCGTGAGCGTTTCCTCGCTTCGGGCCTACGGCCTGAGCGAAGGCGTCCTCGATGACATGAAAAAGCAGCGCGCGGGCGGACTGACCTTCGCGCCCGAGGCCGGCACCCAGCGCATGCGCGACGTGGTGAACAAGAACGTCACCGAAGAGCAGCTTCTCGAAACGGCCGAGCGCGTGTTCTCGCGCGGCTGGATCAAGATGAAGCTCTACTTCATGATCGGTCTGCCGACGGAGGAGGACGAAGACGTTCTCGGCATCATCGAGACCGGCGCCAAAACGCTCGGTGTCGCTCGACGGGTCCGCGGCCGAAAAGACGCGCGCGTCGTCGTCAGCGTTTCGACCCACGTGCCGAAACCGCACACGCCCTTTCAGTGGTGCGCGATGGACCCCTACGCGGAGATTCTTCGGAAGCAGGAACTCCTCCAGCGCGCCGCAAAGCAGACCTTCGTTAAACTTCGCATGCACGACTCCCGCGGCAGCTGGCTCGAGGGAGTGCTCGCCCGCGGCGACCGTCGTCTCGCGCACGTGATCGAGCGGGCGTACCTCGCCGGCGCGCGCTTCGACTCCTGGGACGAGCAGATGAACCTCGAGGCGTGGGAGCAAGCCTTCCAGGACGCGAACGTCGACCCGCAGCTCTTTCTCGGCACCATTCCGGTGCACGCGCGCGTGCCCTGGGACCACATCGACGTGGGTCTCGAGGAGGGCTTTCTCGCGAAGGAGTATCGCAAGGCCCTCGCGAACCGCCTGAGCCCGCCCTGCGGCAAAGTCGCGGGCCAGTTTGTGCACCCGCCGGACATGGAAGAGCACGACGCACAGACGCGGCGACTCGTTTGCTACGACTGCGGTGTCGCTTGCGACATGTCGAAGATGCGGCAGGACCGCGCGGACTTTCTCACCAAGCTCGGCGCGACCAAGAAGCGTCTCGCGGTGGTACGCGACGACGCCGAGCGCCAGTCGGATCTCGACCGCCGAAACCGCCTCAGCAACGACCACCTCGAACAAGGTCCGCCGCTTCGGGTGCGGATCGGGTTCGCCAAGGTGGGCCGCATCGCCTACGCGTCCCATCTCGATCTCGTGCGTCTTTTTCCGCGCTGGTTTCGGCGCGCGAAGCTTCCGATCTACTACTCCGGCGGCTACCACCCGAAACCGCAGATGACCTTCAGCCCGGCGCTGGGCCTCGGCATTGCGAGCCTGTCCGAGTACGTCGATCTCAAACTTCGCGAGCAAGACGTCGACGCTGCCACGTTGGCACGCCTTGAGGCCACCCTTCGGGATCTCGCCATGGACGGCATCGAGGTCTTCGGCGTGCGGGTCCTTGGCCCGCGTGACCGCGGCATCAACAAGCTCATCGAAGAGGCGACCTGGGTCGGCGGCATTCCCCGAAGCGACGCCCGCGATCTCGAAGGCCGCGTAGCACGGGCGCTCGACGGCCCACTCGTTGTCACCCGCCTTCACAAGGGTCGCGAAAAGGTGGTCGACGTCGGAAAGGTGCTGCGAAGAGTCGCGGTCGGCGAAGGCTCCGAAACCCTCGCGGACGCAGGCCTCATCGGCGACCTTGTGCCGATCCGCTTTACCACGTTTCTCGGCAACGACGGCACCGCCAAACCCACCGAAGTGATTCAGGCGCTCCTCGGTGAGCTGCCTTCGGTTCGCTTCGTAAGGGAGGGTCTCTGGGCCCGGCGCGGAGACGCGCAGCTTTCCCTGCTCGACCTCGACGCCCTGCGAGGCGAGGTGGTGACCCAGGCGGCTGCGTCGTGAGCCGACGTACCGACGTCCTCAAAAGCTGGTTTCGCGCCGGCGCCGACCGCGCGGCGCAGCGCCTCGACCAGGTCGCACCGATCGCGATGGCGCGACGTTTCGTGCGAGAGCTGCGCGACCAGCGGACGACCGTGAGCGACAAGGATCTCACCCGTGCCGTCGCCCATGTCTCCGTCGTCGAGAGCGCCAGCATCACCGCGCGACGTGGCGGCCTTCACGTGGACGTTTCGTTCGTCGATGCGCCGGACCTCAGCTGCACACTGACGCCGATTGCGACTCGCTTCGCGCCCCGCGGCGCCAAGGAGGTTGTCTTTCGGGTGACTCCTCGCGAAGCGCAGCGCCATCGTGGACTTCGTGACGTCACCTCGGCGATCGCGGGCTCGATCGCGCATCAACTCTGGGCGATCGCCCTCGCAAAGCTGCGCGAGGAAGACATCTCCGGGGCGATCGTCGATCGCGATGGTGACGAGTGCATGCGCGTGGACCTGCGGACGGTTCCCGCGGTGCGCGACGCGGTACGCCAGCGCACGGGCGCCATGGTGATCGAGCTCCTCGAGCTTCGCGAACTCAGCGTCGTCGACGGAGCGCTCTCCCTCTCGGTGCGGCTTCCCGGACTCACACCGTAGACCGCGCTTCCTAGGCCGTCCGTGTTCGGAGCATCGTCGCGTAGCGCGGCGGTGATTCCACAAAGCCAAAGCGCTGGTAGAAGGGCTGCGCGTCGCGCGTACCGAGGCCAACCCGCTCTACGCCTCGAAGGCGCGGGTGATCCAAAAAGCGTTGAAGAAGCGCTTCACCGAGACCGTGACCGCGCCGCTCTGGATGCACTGCCACGTCGTAGATCATCGCGTTCTTCGCCGCGTCGCTCACCGCCCGGGCGGTCGCAACCACCTGCCCCTGGTCCTCGGCGACAACCCACGCGTCGCTCCCGACCAAGGCGCGGGAGAGCACGTCGCGAGAGATCCCCTGGTTCCAGTATTGGTGCTCGAGGAGATCGACGGCGCCCGGCCGGTGACCCGCCGAAGGCTGCACGACGAGGCGCGCCCCAGGAAGCGAGAGGAAGGGTGGTCGGAGGGTATCCGGATGCGCGGAACGAATTGCCTCGAGGGCCGCAAGATCGCCCGGATCGCCGCGGCGCCAAAGTCCTTCCAGCACCCCTTCCATCACCTCTTTGGGCTTGTGCTGCCCGAGCTTTCGGCGGCCGAGAAGTCGCTCCGGAACGAGCTCAAGAACCGCCAGGCGCGCGAGCGCGGTGGTGTAGAGCGGGTTGTTCGGATCGAGGGGAGCAAACCCTCCTTCCGGCTGCATCGCATCCATCAGACCCGCGAGCACGCGAGCGCGTTTGGCCGGCCCCTTAACCTCGCGGAGTCGGCCCCACGCCATCGCGCTTCGGTAGTACGTCGTCGCGGGACAGGCGCGCTCTGCGTCGAAGAAATAGCTCGGTAAGGTCGCCACCGTTTCTTCCGTGCTCACGACGGCGTCGCGACCTACAAAGGCGAGCTTCTCTCCGACCTGCCCCCCGTGAAAGGTGAGCGCGCCGTCCACGACGGCAACGTGCATCGTTCGAAGTAGAGGCTTTCCCTCCGCATCCGTCGACGCGATATGCGCGACCGCGGTTCGTGCGAAGAGCGCGAGCGATTCTTCCGGCGTGCATCGCGTCACAGCGGGAGGCGTTCGTGTTCGAGGACGAAGCATGAAGCCAACCTACGAGACTCTGGATGGATAAAAAGTGCCAGATGTGCCATTTGTGCTAGTCCAGTCAGGCGATGGTGATTTCTCGAGCAAGCGTCGAATGAGAGAGTGGGAACTCGTCCTCGCGCCCGAGACGGACGGGCCGCGCTACCTCGCCATCGCGGAGGCGATCCGAGAGGACATCGTCCGTGGGCGACTTCGCGCGGACCAAAAACTCCCCGGCGCGCGCTCCCTCGCAATGCAGATCGGGGTTCATCGCAACACCGTCACGGCGGCCTACGCCGAACTCGAGCAAGAGGGATGGATACGGACGGAGCCCGCGCGGGGGCGTTTCGTGCAGCCCGTTCAGCGGCAACGGATTACGACGCGCGCAGGCATCGCCGAGCGGGTCCCCTACCGTCTCGGTGCGGCGCCCCCGAAACTCGTGCAGGCCGTCGACGCGCCCTACGACCTCGCCGGCGGCATGCCGGACGCGAGGCTCTACCCGAGCGACGCCCTCGGCCGCGCGTACCGGCGGGTCCTGGGCCGCCACGGAAAACACTGGCTGAGCTACGGTGATCCGCAGGGGAACCCGCGCCTCCGGGCCTCCATCGCAAAGCTCCTCGCGGAAACCCGGGGCCTGGCCGTTGACGCGGACGATGTGTTCATCACGCGCGGAAGCCAAATGGCGCTCTGGCTGATCGGGCAAACGCTCCTCTCCCCGGGCGACCTCGTCGCCGTGGAGTCGTTCGGCTATCGCCCCGCGTGGGACGCCCTCCGGGCTCACGGCGCGGAACTAGAGCCCATTTCTGTGGACGGCTCGGGGATGAATCTCACCCAGCTCGAGGCCCTCTGCGAAGAGACGCCGCCCCGCGCGATCTATCTGACGCCCCACCATCAATACCCGACGACCGTCGCGCTCTCGGCGCCGCGGCGCGTCGCCCTTCTCGCCCTTGCGCGACGTCATCGCATCGCCGTCATCGAAGACGATTACGACCATGAGCTTCACTACGAGGGGCGACCCATCCTCCCGATGGCCACCCTCGATACCGGCGGCAACGTGCTCTACATCGGCACGCTCTCGAAGGTTCTCGCCCCGGGCATTCGCGTCGGGTGGGTGGTCGCGCCCGCGCCGGTACTCGACCGCCTCGTCCGCTGGCGCCTCATGGTGGACCGACAGGGGGACCTCGCCGTAGAGGCCGCGATCGCCGAACTCATGGAGGAGGGAGAGCTCCAGCGGCACGTCTTTCGAATGCGAAAGATCTACGCGAGCCGCCGGAACGCGCTGCTCGCGGAGGTGGAACGACAACTTCCCATCGTCAGCCTCACGCCTCCTCGAGGAGGGATGTCCCTTTGGGGAAACGCGCGCGGCGTCGACGTCGAAACCTGGAAAGCGAACGCCGCTACGCTGGGCGTCCGGATTCGTACCGCCCGCGATTTCGCGTTCGATGGCCGCCCCCGCGCACAGCTACGGCTGGGTTTCGCGCGCCTCGACGAAGCGCAGCTTGCCGAAGCCGTTCGGCGTCTCGCGAAAGCGCTTCCCTAGACTGCTTGCTTAGACCTATGCGTGGTTGGCCTGGCGGGACTGCGCGACGGGCTCCTCCGCCCACGCGCGCGAACGCTCGACCTCTTCACGGTACGCGGCCAGCGACGCGTTTCGCGCGATCTCATCCCAGCCGAGGAGCTCGGCCATGATGTCCGCAACCTGCACCGCGCAGCCGAGACCCTGGTCGACGTCGCGATAGAAGATCTGCGTGCGGCGAATCATTACGTCGGCGACGCTCGCCGCGAGCTCTTCCTGCGCAGCCCAGTGCACCTGCGCAACGACCTCGGGGCGCCCCTCGATCAACGGCGTTCCCAGCTCTGGCTGCCGAGCGACGCGCTTTGCGATTTCGAGCGCACGCATTCCGTACGTATTCGCGAGGTGGAGCGCGACCTCGAGGGAGAGCTGATTCTCGCTCGCCGTACGCACGCGCGCGGCCACCGCATCGTGATCGTCATCCTCCGGCCAGTCGACGCCGCCGGGCAGCGGCGCCTCGTCGGTCTGCGATCCGTGAAGTCCCTTCGGCAGCTGCCGACTGAGCTTCAGGAGCTTGACCGCGCTGTCGACCACCTCGCCCGCCATTCGGCGGTAGGTCGTGAGCTTTCCACCCGCGATGGTGATCATGCCGTCACGCCCGACGAGGATCTCGTGCTCGCGGCTCACCTCGCTCTCGCTCACGCCATCCTTCACGGGGGCAACGAGGGGCCGAAGCCCTGCCCAGGTGGAGATCACGTCCGAAGGCTGAAGAGGATGGTTGGGGAAGTAGTGATTCGACGCTGCGATGAGGTAGTCGATGTCGTCGCGCGTCGCCGCGACCGTGGCCGGATCCCCTTCGAAATCCGTGTCGGTCGTTCCCACGTAGGTCCGGTCCCCCCACGGGAGCGCGAAGAGAACGCGGTCATCGTTCGGATGAAAACAAACTACCGCGTGCTGAACCGGGAGCCGCTTGGCATCCACGACGATGTGCACGCCCTTCGTCGGTCGCAGCACATCTCGCTGCGGGCCTTCCGCAGCCATCGCTCGGGTCTTATCCGTCCACGGCCCTGTCGCGTTGATGACGACCTTGGCGCGCACTTCCTTGGTCGAGCCGCCGAGCTGATCGGCGACCTTGGCGCCTTGCACGCGGCCGAGGGAGTCCACGATCAGCTCTTCCACTTTTGCGAACGTCGCGATCACCGCACCGTGCTTGGTCGCGTCGAGCGCGGTCTCCAGCGTGAGCCTCGCATCGTCCGTCGAGCAGTCGTAATAAAGCGGCGCGCCCTTGAGGCCGTCTCGCGTCAGCGCCGGTTCGACCTTCGCAACATCCTTCGGCTTCAGGTTCTTGTGAATCTTCGGCGACCGAAAGAGGGACAGACCATCGTAGAGCCACATTCCCGCGTTGATGAGGAAGAGGTTGTGGCGCGATCCCTTGTAGACCGGAAAGAGAAAGCCGAGCGGATTGACGAGATGCGGCGCGAGATCCATCAGAATACGGCGCTCGCTCACCGACTCGAACACCATCGAAAACTCGTAGTGTTCGAGGTAACGAAGCCCGCCGTGCACCAGCTTGCTCGAACGCGAGCTCGTACCAAATGCGAGGTCGTTCATCTCGACGAGCGCAACGGTCATCCCGCGGCGGACTGCGTCGCGCGCGATTCCGGCTCCGGTGATGCCTCCGCCGATGACGAGAACGTCAACGTCTTGACCAAGGCGGTCCCACATCTCTCTGCGTGTCGGCATGGTGGGGTCTAGCAGAACGCCTCCGTCCATGCACCGCGGCGCGCGAACGCCCTGTGTTACCGTCCGCCATGCTCACGACGCTAACGCGCGCGCAAGGCCTGCAAGCTGGACGCCTTGAGCTTCATTGGGCCGCTCAGATTCTTGCGACGATCGCCAACTCCCTCGGCGACGCGAAAGACGATTTCAGTCACACCGCGCTACGTGTGGAAAACGGACGCCTGCAGGTGAACGTCGGCAACGTCACCCTCTCCCTCGACGGTGGAGGCGCGCTGCAGATCGCCCGTGGCGCAGACGCCCGCACGCTTCCCTTGGTCGGTCTCACCTTCGAGCAAGCGCTCGAAGAGAGCGTCTACGGACTAAAGGCTGTACGCGTCGATGTGGAGGAGATCTCCCGCCTTGAGCACGACCTCCCCGCGCACCCGGTTGCCGACGGAGGGGCCTTCGAGCCCTTTCCGCCCGAGGCTGCCGAGATCCTTCGCTGGCTTTCCGCGGGAGCGGCCGCCCTCGCCCCCCTCGAAGACTTCGGCCCGCTCTACATCTGGCCGCATCACTTCGACGTCGCGCGACTTCGCAAGGTCCGCGAGGAACGCACCGTCGGCGCCGGTCTCAGCCCCGGCGACGGCAGCTACGACGAACCCTACTTTTACGTGACGCCGTGGCCCTACCCCGACGCTGACAAGGAACTTCCTCCGCTGAGCGTCGGCACCTGGCATCGAGAAGGTTGGACAGGCGCCGTGCTTCGCGGCAGCGAGATCCTCGACGCGGACAACCGCGCCGAAACCCTTTCGACCTTTCTTCGCGAGGCGGTCGCAGCGGCCACCCAGCTCGCGTTCTGATACCTTAGATCAGGAGCGCGTTCGTGCGCACTTCCACGAGGGAGGGGCCGTCGTGGGCGAGCGCTTTCTCGAGGGCGGCGTCGAGCTCCGCTTCCACCTCAACGCGAATCCCCTGCGCGCCGCAGAGTTCCGCAAACGCCGCGAAGGACGGATTGTGTAGACTCGTCTGCCACACGTCCCAGTCGCCGGAACGCTGCTCTTTGCTGATCTTTCCGAGCTCCCCGTTGTTGAGGAGGAGGTGCGTGATCGGCATCTTGTATTTCACGGCGGTCGTGATCTCGCCCATGTACTGACCGAATCCGCCGTCCCCGGTGATGGCGACCACCGGCCGGCCGCGAAAGCGCGGGTCGTCCTCTTGGGTGGCTGCCCACGCCCCCATCGCAGCGGGAAAGCCAAAACCGATGGAGCCAAGGTAGCCGCTCATGAGGATCGACTGCCGGCGGCACTCGAAATAGCGCCCAAAGCTGTAGGTATTGTTGCCGACGTCCACGCAGATGATCGCGTCTTCGGGGATGTGCCGGGTGAGTGCCGCAAAGAGCGGTGCGGAGGCGACTCCGTCCCCGGTTTCGTCTTCGCGGCGCTTCTTCTCCGCACGCCAAATGGCCCAGCGCTCTGCGATTTCCGTTCGCTGATCGACCGCGGAAACGTCCCCCACCTGCGCGGCGAGAAGGCGTGCCGTCACCCCGACTTCGCCCCACACCGGAACGGTGACCGCATGAAAGCGAGCGAGGGACATCGGGTCGTAGTCGACCTGAATGATCTTCTTGTAGCTGGTGATGCCCGTGTGGTTGCTGAAGCTCGCACCAAAGACGACGAGGAGATCGGCTTCGTTCATGAACCAGCTTGCGACGGGCGTTCCGCTGCGTCCGAGGACGCCACAACCGAGCGGATGACTATCGGCGATGAGGCCCTTGCCCTTGAAGGTCGTGAGCACCGGACACGAGAGCTTCTCCGCGAGGGCGCGCACCTCGTCCATGTGAAAACGCGCGCCGTGACCCACGATGATCGCCGGTCGCTTGGCCGCGCGAAGCTCCGTGAGCGCCTGCTGCAGCGACTCGTCGGGCGGCGTGATCGACCGCGGCGTGAGACGCCCCTTCGCGTCGCTCGCTTTCTGCTCGGACTTCAACACCTGCACGTCATCCGGGAGGACGAGGTGCGACACGCCGCGCTCCAGGATCGCGTGCTTGCAGGCGAGGCTCGCAATCTCCGCGAAGTCGCTTCCGTGGGCGGCCACGGCGGTGTACGTCGCAACGCCGCCGAACGCCGCCGACAGGTCCACTTCCTGAAACGCCCCGCGGCCGATGAGTTTGGTCGGCACCTGTCCCGTCGCCGCGATCACCGGAGCGCGATCGACGTGCGCGTCCCAAAGACCGGTGAGCAAGTTGGTGGCGCCCGGTCCCGCGATCGCAAAGCACGCGGCGGGCCGTCCGGTGAGCTTTCCGTACGCCGACGCGGCAAAGGCAGCCGCGCCCTCGTGGCGAATGCCGAAGAAGGTAAGTTCGCCACGCTCCTCGAGGCGTCGCATCGAATCTGCGAAGCCCAGGTTGGAGTGACCGACCATGCCGAAGACGTGACGCACGCCCCACGCCCGGAGCGTTTCCACCATCACGTCCGAGGAAGTGCGCTCGTGCGCGGCCTCTTCCGGAAACTCGACGTAGACGCCGTTGTCGCGAACCTCGACCGGAAAGGTTTCCACCCCATCGTCGAGGCCTTCGGGCGAGCCCCCGGTGAGTGGATCGAAATCCCATCCGTGCCAGGGACAGCGAAGCCATCCCTTTTCGATCGACCCCTCCCCAAGGGGACCTCCCTGATGCGGGCATCGATTGTCGAGGGCGCCGTAGCTGCCTTCGTGGTGGGTCAGACAGAGCGTCCGATGGGCGCAGGTCACCGCTTTCACGCGGCCCTCCGGAAGCTCATCGAGTTCGAGGACTTTCAACCAACGCGCCATGGTCGGGAGGTTACACGAGGCGCGGATCTCCCTCGTTTGGGAATTCCTGAACGCGTAGGTGTGAACGAAGTTCAATTAAGATGAGCGGCCGAGGGGGGTCGGCCGCTCAAGGGTGCGCACGCGGTGGGGGACTACGTGCGCAAGAAGTTTATAGCCCCACGGTTACGAGGTGTCACCCCAAAAGGGGGAGATGGCTCCCCGCTGGGATCGTGGCGTCCTGAGCGGAAATGTGTAGGTTCCCCGCGTGGAAACCCGCCTTTGTCCTGCCACCGACGACGCGATCGCGGACGCGGTTCGGCTCCTCCAATCGGGGGAACTGGTCGCGGTGCCCACGGAGACCGTCTACGGCCTGGCTGCGCACGCGTTTCTGCCCGAGGCCGTCCTCTCCGTCTTCGCCGCCAAAGAACGGCCGAGCTTCGACCCGCTCATCGCCCATGTGCTCCCCACCGAGTTGGACGCGCTTTGCGAAGTCGTCGACCTCTCACGCTTGAAGACGGCCGCTCGGCAACGCGCGACCGCGCTGACGACGCTCTGGCCAGGACCGCTCACGTTGGTTCTTCCCAAAGGCGAGAAGATCCCTGACCACGCGACGAGCGGATTCGACACCGTTGCCGTGCGGTCTCCCTCCCATCCCGTGATGCGCGCGCTCCTCCGTGGGCTCGGGGCACCGGTCGTCGCGCCCTCGGCCAACCGCTTTGGCCGCATCAGCCCCACCCGCGCGTCCCACGTCGCGGACGAGCTTTCGGGTCGCATCCCGCTCATCCTCGACGGAGGACCTACCGACCACGGCATCGAGTCCACCATCGTTGGCGTTGAGGACGATGGAACGCTGCGCCTCTTGCGTCCCGGGTCGCTTCCGGTCGAAGAGATCAAAAAGGTGGCAGGGGCACCGCTGCGTGCCGCGGAAGGACCCGCGCGCGCCCCCGGCATGCTCGCGAGTCACTACGCGCCGCGCATCCCCCTGGTCTGTGCGCCGAGCGCCGAAGAAACGGACGGGCCGGTTGCGTGGCTGGTGTTCGACAGCGACGCGCCACCAGACGCAGCGCGGTTTGGAAAACCCGTCGCCATCGAACGTCTCGGGAGCGACGACCGACGCGCAGCGCAGCATCTCTTCGCCGCCCTTCGCCGCTTGGATGGGTCGGGCGCGGCGTGGATCCTCGCCGAAACTCCCCGCGACCAAGGGGGTCTTTGGCCAGCGCTTCGGGACCGACTCGCGCGAGCCGCCGCGACGCGCTGAAACGGAGCTGAACAGGGCGGGCTGAGCGGGGGGCTGAACCGGGGGGCTGAACCGGGCGCACTCGGACTGAGCTGGGCGGGACGGCCAGCGAACCGGACGCGGACTGATTTGCCGAATTGATTCCGCCCGCGAGGGCACCCACGATCGGTGCGTGAACGACGAGTTCTACCCC
>JBCDAA010000284.1:0-11891 GCA_039186435.1 Myxococcota bacterium
CGCGAGAAGGCCGCCGTTTCCGCGGAGGTTCCAGCCCGGGCCGTCCTCAAGGCGTGGAAGGTCCAAGATCGTTCCCCAGCGCCGGTCGCCTTCGTAGCCGATGGCAAGGGCGCCTCGGTTTTCGGCCGCGATGTCATAGCGCAGCGTTTCGATGCCGGCCTCGTCCATCATTCGCCGAAGGTGGGCCTGGTGGCTTGTGCCGGTTGCCGTCTCGAGCGCGATCGCGGCGACGCTGTAGCCGACGTTGCTGTAGCGAAAGCGTCCTCGTCCGGAGAGCGGCGCGGCCATCGCCCGTTCCCAAAATCGGGCGCGATCGATTTGCTCGGCGTCGGGACCAAGGCTCGGATCGAAGCCTGCCGCGTGGGTGAGAAGTTCGTGGAGCGTAAGGTCCGCTTTGTCGCCCGGCACCGGAAGCGCATCGCCCACGAGGTCATCGAGGGGTTGGTTTATATCGACGGCGCCCTCTGCGGCGAGCTGTGCGAACACCACGCCAAGGACGCCCTTGGTGAGCGAGCCGATCGGAACGAGGGTTTCTTCGTCGAAGGGCGTGGCCGCTTCAGCGTCCGCGTCGCCAAGCCCGACAATGGCGGCGCGCTCTCCGAGCTGAAGCGCCACTACGCCGGTGTAGCCGGTGCGCTCGACCTCCTCGAGATAGGTTTCGAACTGGGTGAGCAACGCGGCATCGGAGCCTGCTGGAGGTGCGGTCCAGGCGGGAAGACCGGTGCTGCTGCAACCAAGGAGCGCGAGGACCGTAAGGCTTCGCATGCGACGTCAGTGCGGCCAAGACCGCGGGGTGTGGCGGAAAGATTGTTGGGTGCGAGCGGTATGAGGAAGAACATATTTCGGGACCCGCACGCGGCCGCTGGCGTGCGTCCTGCCGGCCGCGCTCAGCCCTTCTCATGCGCCGCCCAGCTAACGCCTCAGCCGAGTCGTGCTATGTGACAGCCAGGTGACACGTTTCGGTCATCTGTTGTTTTTTATGGCGTTTTTAGCCCGGCTTTTGTTACGGCAAGGTGTCTTCGTCCTTGCCTTGGCGGCGGGAGTCCACGCGCAGCCGGAAGCGCTTGGCCCTGTTCGCTTCGGGGATGAGAACGCATCGCTTCAGGTGGGGTACCGCCTCCAGCTCCAGGCGGACATTCATCACGGCGAAGACGAAAGCGACGGTGAGGTTCGCATTCGGCGGTCTCGCTTGGTGCTCACGGGACGTTTTCTCAAGGAGGCGCTGACCTTTCGTCTTCACGCGAATCTTGCGCCGGGCGCCCTCGAGATCATGGACGTGTGGCTTCGCGCCGATACGCAACGCGCTGCGTTTCTGCTCGGCTACAACAAGATCCCGTTCGGTCATCGCTGGAGCCACTCAAGTGGGCGTCTGACCTTTGTCGACTGGCCGATCGCCGTGACAGCGTTCGGTGGGCGCGCGCTTCAGCTCACGGCGTTCGATCCCAAATCGGACGCCTGGGCGATCGGAGTCACCACGGGCCAAGCGGCGCGACCTTCCAACGGGCAAGAGCTGCCGGCCGTGTACGGGGAAGCGCCGCGAAACTTCTTGAGCCTGACGGACGCGGACGAAGCTCGAACGCCGCACCCCGAGCTTGTGGGACGGCTTCGTGTTCAAGGCGACGCGGGGACGCTTTCCATCAGCGCGCTCTGGGACCTGATTCCGGAGCATCGCTTCGACGACCTTCTGCGCCTGGGCGTGGAGACCGAGCATCGCTTTCGGATGTTTCGCGTGTGGACGGCGGCGTTTCTCTCCATGAGTGAGACGCAAGAGGGTGATCCGATCGTGGCGATGGCGGGTGTGCTCATCGAGATCGAGGCGCTGATCAGCCGCTGGGTGCACGTGGGGCTCCGCTATTCCTCGGTTCAATTCACGGAGGCGCTGCTCGAGGACGCCCGCTCGCATGCCCTTCAGCGCCTTGCGATAAACCCGGATTCGGAGGGCTACGAGAGCGTCGGAGACGTGAGTGCGGAACACGAGCTCGTGGCCGCGATCTCGGCGATGTGGCTCGGGCATTCGCTGAAGTGGGTCAACGACGTGGCCTGGCTGCGAACGGCCGGCGTGGTCGCTTCGGACGAACTGCGCGTTCGCTCGCAGGTGCAGATCCTGTTCTGACTATTCGGGCGTCACGATCGCCGCGCGGATGCGCCAGCTGTGATCTCCCTCGGCGCTGTTGATGCTAACCACCGATTCGTCCCGTTTCCATTCAACCCCGAAACCATCGTCGTCGCGGAGTGCAGCGTCGATCGCTACGGTGTTGAGGTCGACGTCGACCGCGCACCAGCCGTCCGTCTCTCCGAGACTACGTCGACCTTGCTTGAGGGTGAGGTCGCAGTTGGACAGTTGGGGCCGGGTATGCGGCGCAATCACAAGGGTGAGCGCGTCGGCGGAGGGCGCTCCTTCACCGAGGCGTTCCTCGACCTGAAGCACCATCTCGTGCGGGCTCGAAAGAGGAAGCCCCGATGGACTGCGGAGCGGCCGCTGCAACGGAATGCGCGCGGCGGGGTGGTCGAGGGCGACGGTGAGGCTCCATCCATCGGTTTCCGACCAGAGGCGCAGCTCCCGTTCGAGAGTGTTCAGCTCGAGTTCCGGACGGTCTTCGCGAATGCCGCGGTCTCGACAGGTGAGCGCGAAGGTGCCGCCGAAAATCTCGGTCTGGCCGTGCACGCGGCAGGGGGTTTCGCCCAGGTGGCTGTAAAGAAGCTCCTCGCTGCAGCGAACCTCAAGGCGATCGGGCGGCAGGAGGTAGCTAAGGTTGCCGGTGTCGAGAAACACCTCACAGCGATCCCCTTCGCGGACCGACGACCCCTCGGCGGCGGTCACACCCCCCGCAAAGATGCTCGCTTCCGCCGGAGGCTCGGGCTCCTCGATAGGCGCTTGGACCGGCGCTTGGACCGGCGCTGCGACAGCCATTTCGACGGATGGCTCCCTCGGTCGGTCGGTGAGCGTCGGCGCACTTTCCTCGGTGGCAACCTTGTCGTCAGGCGCCTTGTCGCCTCTTGTCATGAAGAACCCGATCAACGCGCAGAGCGCGATGGCGCCGCCTGCGAGAAGGACGTTTCGCGAGGAAGACGGTGCCTCGTCGGTGATCGGCGGTCGCGGTTTGGCGGCAACCTTCGTTTCGAGGGCCTCGAGACGCGCCTCGAGGGCTTCCAGGCGCTCTTCCTGGGCCTCGCGCTGCGCGAGGAACGCGTCGATTCGCGCGCGCCGCGCCTCCTCCTCGTCCCGGAACCCCATCCCGTGGGTTGTACCGGGGAAGCGGCGAGCGCGTCTACGACTGGCCGACGAGAAGGCTCAGGCCGGCGCCGATCGTGAGTCGCGTCGTGTCGTCGGTGAGGCCCACATCGAGGGACGTGTCGACCTGAATGCGCGGCGCGACCTGAATCGCAACGCCCGCGCCGACAAAGGGAAGCGGGTCGACGTCCTCGGGCCAGATGAGAAAGCTCTGAACATAAACGGACGCGCGTGCTCCGAGCGCCAGGGAGACGGCGACGCTTCCTTCGCCCTGCACGACGCCGCCCTGCGCTTGGCCGGCGAGGTTTCCAGCGAATCCGACCATGCCCGCGCCGACGCTCCAGTTCCACTCGAGGCGGCCGGTCGCGGGGCCGTCTTCCAAGGAGACAAACGCCGAGGGAATGAAGCTCATCGACGCCGCCTCCGAAAGATCCCACGCGACCTTGAAGCCAAACCCAACGTCGCCAACCACGACATCGTTGGGGCCGCGTTGAAAGACGCCTGTGACGCCGGGAACGCTTGCACGAAGTTCGACGTATTCACCGAGGCCAAAGCGAAAGACAAGCCCGGGGGCGGAGAGTGTTTCGGCGTCGTCTTCATCGACGGTGAGCGCCGCCCCGAGCTCCACGATTGGGCGGAGATGAGGTGCGCTCTGGGTCCCGTTGGCGTACCCCGGGCGGTCGCTGCTGAAGTCTTCGTGCGCCTGTGCGCTCGCGAGGGACGCACCAGCGAGCCAAACGACGGTGAGGACGCGGAGCATCGGAGGGATCATCGAACGAAACGCGGACATGGTTTAGCGGCACCACTCTCGCACGATTGCCCGCGCCTGATGAGTTTCTGGTGCGCACGAGTTGTTGTGGGTCCCGGTCGGCGCGCCGTCCATCTTCGGGTTGAGGTTGGGAACATGCGTCGAACATGGATACTGGTGCTCTGCTGCGCGTGCGGTGGGGCAGGCGGCTCAGCGGTTGATGCGGCGATCGACAGCGGTTCTTTGGACGCATCGCGCGACGCGGCGTCGGATGCATCGCTCGACGTGGCGTTTGACGCAGCGTTCGACGCGGCGTTTGATGCGGGCTCGCCACCGACTGGCTGTTATGCCCCCGGTGATCGTCCGGCTTCGGTTCCGGTGAGCGGCTTTCTTATGCCCGATCTGGATGCGGAACGTGCGGCGTATGCGCGCTGGGGCTGGACGTGGGCGCCGGAGGCGGAGCCTTCGTTCCCGGAAGACCCGGACTTTGTCGTCGAGGATCCCGACATCCACGGGGACACCGAAGGCGACGATCTTTGGTCCTATCTGATGGCGTATCGACGGACCGGCGAAGACGGGTACCTCGATCGCGCGAGAGCCTGGCGGCGCTACTTCGTCGAGGACTACATCGATTGTCGCGGAAGCGAGGGCCTCACCTTCTGTGCCGACCGAGACGAGTTCGGGGCGGATCACCTCTACGGCTGGGGCTTGCTCGCTTGGTACGAAGCGACGAGCGACGAAGACGCGCTCACGGCAGCGCTTCGCATCGGCGAAGAGCTTCACGCGCTTTGGAGTCCGGATACGCCCTTCGGTTGTCTTCCGCGCACAGGGTGCACCGAGTACGGGACCCGTGGAGTGGGTCGACATCTTCTTTTTGCGACGCGCCTCGCGGAGGTGACCGCCGACGCGCGCTGGCGCGATCTTCGGGATCGAATCCTCGCAACGCTGCTCGCATCCCCGTCGTGGGACGACACCCAGGGCATGTACTTCCTCGGGGAGTTTTCGACGGATGCGGAAGTCGGCGAAGGAGCCTACGCCGCGGGCGCTCGGATTGCGCCCTCGTTTCAGATCGGCGTTCTCACCGAGGCCCTCGACCACGTCTACCGAATCACCGGCGACGAGGAAGTGCGGCGTCGCCTCGTGGCCATCGCGCGCTTTGTGGATGCCTATGCGATGAACGACGAGTTCCAATACGCAGCGTCCTCGTTCGGTATTGTGGAAGGAGAAGCGTGGCACGACTACGCCGCGGAGGACCCCGTCGCGTTTTGGGATCCGGTTTACAACACCTCCCTGGTGAACACCCTGATGCGGGGGTACCTCTACACGTGCGAGGAGCGCTTCTACGAGCGTGCACGTCTCTTCTTCGAGCGCGGGAACAAGGGCATCTACGGAGAGCCAGTCGCGCGGTCCGCGCCGGACGGAGTGGTTCATCATTTCGTCGATACGACCTTCAGTCCGGGCCGCGACTACCTCGGATTCAACAAAGGCGAGCTCCAGTACGTGTACCTTCTCTTTCAGGACGGACCGGAGTGAGGACGCGGGAGGAGTGAGGATGGGACATGGACGATGGGTGATCGGCGTTGCGATCACGCTGGGCCTCGGGTGCGGAAGTCGCGGCGCCGAGCTCACGACCGAGCAGCGCGCTCAGGTCGTGCGGGGCCTCAACGAGGCGTGCGGGGACCTCTGGTGTGAGGGCCCAATTTCGCTATGGTTTCACGATGTCGCTTGTCGGGGCGACGATTGCGTTGTGAAGGCGAGCGCGCGCATGAGTCTGGCGGACTGGCAAGGCAGCGGCGGAACTCGTCCCACGCGCGAGGCGTCCCCTTCCATGCTCGGCGGGGTTCAGTTCGGTCCGATTGGAGACGCCCCCGTCCTCGGATCCAGCGAGGTTGGCGATCAGGTCGTCGCCGACATCGAGCTCCCGGTGCAAGGGCCCGTTTGGCGCGACGACGAGATCCCGGTCGAGTTTGAAGAGCGGCTCGGAGAGGCGATCGACGCGTGGCGCGTCCCGTAGCTCGCGCCATCGGGTAAGCGCGCAGGACTTGTTGCGGCGGCGTTCGGTGGGTGCGGTACGACCTAAGGCATGGACGACCTCGATGTCGAGATAAGCAGTTTTCGCGCCTCAAGGACACGCGCTAACACCGGCCTCCTCTTCGCGATTGTCGGGTTCTTGGTCGGTTGTGGGGTTGCGTACCTGCGGTACTACTGGCCTTGGTCGGCCACCGAATGGTCGGAGACGCTCTTTCGCGAACCACCATCGCCTCCGTTCTTTGCGATGGTTCAGGTGACGCTCCTTTCAACCCTTGTCTTTTGGGGAGTAGGGAAGGTTCTCGCGCGATGGCGCGTGTCCAGCGAGCATCTTGCGGCGATCCGAGGAATGGACGAACCGTAGGAGTCGTCGGGCTTCAACCATGCACGAGTTGTTGTGGTTCAGAACGGCGTCGGCCCGCACCGTTTGCGTATGAGGACGCATCTTTCAGCGCTCGTCGCCGCGCTGGTTCTACCGACCCACGCCGCCGCGTTCGACGGGACCGCGCTCGGCGAGGCAGCGGAGGCTCTCGCGCCGGGGGCGTGGGTGGAGCTTCCGACCTCGGGGCTTCGCGCGGCGTTCGAGGACGACGGCTCGAGCCTGCAGATCGTCACGTTCTCCTACGAGATGGAGTGGAGCCCAGGAAGCCGGCAGTTCTTCTTCTTCGGCGGCGACCACAACGGCTGCGAGAACTTCGCGATCTACGATGGGGATGAGAACGAGTGGCGCCGTGCCCCGCGACCAGACTGGGCGCCCGGCTGCCCGAGCCAAAACCACTCGTACAACTATCACGCCCTCGACACCGACAACGGGTACTACTTTGCGTTCGACCAGTACGACCTCGAGATCTGGCGCTACGACATCGCGCGCGATCGCTGGGACCAGAGCATTCCGCGGCCGTCCGGCGACACCTACTACGCGCGCTCGAACTGGTCCCTCGAATACACCTCGTTCGGGCTCACGCTGGTCGGAAAAAACGGCGAAGCGGATCGCGACGTGGTCTCGCGCTACGACGTCGAGACGGAGACTTGGATCGAGGTTGCCCAGGTGCCGGCGACGGAGGTGATTCACGTGATGTCGCAATACAACCCGACGAGCGACGTGATGATCTTCGGCGGCGGCGACGACGTAGACCGCCTCCATCGACTCGATGCCGACGGAACCACCACGCCGCTTTCCCGCGGTCCCATCGCTTCGTTTTCACTGCACCCGCGAGGCGGTGTGGTGGCGGTTCCCGATCCTGCGACGGGCGCGTTTCTCTTCTTTTGGGCCGAGACCAACTCCTTCTACGCGTTGGATGCGGTGGAGGATTCGTGGACGCTGCTAAGCACTGAGGACTACCCCTTCAGCGACCTTGGCAGCGCGAACGACCTCGTGGCGGCGGGCGTTCCCAACTACGGGGTTGTCGTGTTCGTGCGAACCACCCGCGACGGAGAGCGCATGTGGGTCTACAAGCACGCCGAAAGCGCGGGTGTCCCTGTCCCTCCCTACGAGCGCGACGCGGGTGTTGCGGACGCAGGACGTCTTGACGCAGGGCGCGTCGACGCGGGACGTATCGACGCGGGACGTATCGACGCGGGCGTGGCCACCGATTCGGGTTCGCGAGATGCAAACGTCCCACGAAGCGACGGTGGGGATGTCGTGGCCGCCTCGAGCGGATGCAGCGCCGGAGGAGCGGAGCCCCTGAGCGGAGTTGGCGGCCTGGCGCTTCTTTGGATGCGTCGACGACTCATCCCGCGAGGGGCGTGAGATCGCTGAAGCTCGTGTCGTCCACGCGGTACCCGATGGAGCGCCCGCTTCGATCCATGGCGAGTTCACCCTCTTTCACGAGCGTTGCGACGGCGGACTGAACGCTCCGCAAACTCACGCCGAGAGATCGAGCGGCGACGCGAGTGGTCGTCGAACCGGTGCGCGCGATCAAGGCCAAAAGACTCTGCTCGATCGGGACGACCGATCGCGGGTCCGGAACCAGGAACGCGCCCGCCCCATGGAGCCAAACCTGTCCGCCCTTGCGATGGACCTCGACGTGGCCTTCGAAGCGCTCGCGAACGCGACTGACCAACATCGAGAGCGCGCCTTCGTGAAGGTGGCGAGCGAAGCGAAAGCCGTGGCAGGCGCGAAAGAGGGTTTCCTCGGAGAGCGGCTCGCGCGCGAGCGCGATTACGGCGCACGCGAGATCAAGACGGCCTTTTCGGAGACGCGTGAGCGGCAGTGGCGTGGCGTTCGGTGCAAGCGCGGCGCCGCAGAGCAGAACCCGCCGCGGCGATCGGCCGGGCCGATGGAGCACGTAGCTGGTCGTGCGACTGCTGTGTTCGCTGCGCGGAGTGGGGTTGGTGAGCCCGAAGGGAACCTCGTGGCTTTCCCCCTCGACGAACGCGCGGACTGGATCGCTCATGGCGCTGCAGTCCGGATCGATCAACGCGGTGAGCGCGTGGATTTCTGGCGCGAGGAAGGGCGTCGCGTTTGCGATCTCGAGCAACGAGCCGCGGTGTGTTTCGAAGAGGTCGCGCTGTCCCTGAAGCGCGGCTTCGAGCATTGCCCGGAGCGACGACGACGCCTGATGGTCGCCGGCGGGACCCCACTCCCCACATAGAAGTTGCTCCCAGCGAAGCCATCCGCGGAACGCGGCAGGCAGCACTGGCTGAATCGAGTCCGCGATGCGAGAGGCGAGATGACTTCGTCCATCGCAGCGCCGCGTTCGCGCCAGCACAAGGCTTGCGACGAACCGATGCGGGCGAGCTTGAAGCATTCTCGCGTGACGGCTTGCCCAGCGCGCCGCTTCACGGGCGTCGTCCCGCTGGCCGGACGCAACGTCGACGAGCGCCTTGAGGCAGGCCGCTTCGAGTTGATGATGCGCTTGAAGCTCCGGTTGCAGCGCTCGGACGCTCGCGTGATCCCCCGCCGCAAAGGCGAGTCGAAGCGCGGTGAGTTCCGAGGGGACGAACTCCTCGTTCGGCGCGAGGGTTGCCCACCGTCGAAGGAGTGGAAGGTCGAAGGCAGCGAGCGCCCCAAGCACCGCGTGGTCGCAAATGCGGGCGACGGCTCGCGCCACGCCCGGAACCTCCAAGGGGAGCGCCTCAACCTCGGCGAGCTGGGGAAGGTCGACGCCTCCGCGAGTGAGCGCCTGCGCCGCGCGAAAGGCGAGGGTCCACGCTTTTGTTTCCGGTGCGGGGTCGTCGGCCGCCGCGAGCAGTTCATCGATGTCGAACCACTGGCCTCGACAAATGGCATCGTGCGTTGACGCCAGCTCCTGCAGGTCGAACGCCATCCCGCGTAAGATACGCGTGTGGGGAGGACGGACCAAGGGATCGGTGCGCGAGTCGTTGTAGGAGCTCGCCCTGAACCGAGCTATGCGAAGGTGATGGACGTGCCATGTCGGAAGTGACGGTGGTGCGGCTCCTCCGCCGGAGCGCGATGGGAGCGGTCTTCGATGCGGAGACGAAGGGAACGCCCGTCGTGCTCAAGCGCCCCGTGGCGACCGTCGCCTCCCGGGTGGTCGCGGCGTATCAACATCTTCAGCCTCTTCACCATCCGAACCTTGTGAAGGTCCTCGGCGTTGCTCGAGACGGCGATGGACCTTACGTGCTGCTCGAACGTATTCCTCGCGGCACGATCACGTCGCTCCTTGAGAGCGTCCGACGGGCCGACGAGGACGTACCGGCCGAGATCGTGTTGCGCATGATCGAGGACATTGCGGCTGGCCTTGCGGCGCTTCACTCGTGGAATCACCCGTCCGGCGCGCAGGGATACGTCCATCGAGACGTTTCTCCCTCGAATGTGCTGCTGGATTCGCGCGGTCATTTTGTTCTCGCGGATCTCGATCTCGCGACTCCCCTCCACGGTGCGTGGTCGGTGATCGAGTCGGCCGGGAAGCCGGGGTTTCGCGCGCCCGAGCAGTCGGCCGATCACGCGTTTCCCCGCTCGGATGTGTACGCGCTGGGCGCGCTGGTCGCGCAGGTGCTCTCGCGGGGAACGCTGGTTGCAGCAGAGGGAGCGGCCGCTGTGCTCGGGGATGTGCTGATCGAGCGAGACGATCTCAGCCCGGGGCTGGTGGAGCTCATCTTCGAGATGATCGCTGAGGACCGCGCGTGTCGGCCCACTGCCGAGGAGGTGGTCTCGCGGGCTCGCGCGCTGCTCGTCGAGGAGGCGCGGGGTGCCGATGTTGCGGCGTACCTTCAGTCGTTTCGGCCGGAGTCCGTTCGACCGGTGGCGATGCCCGCGAAGAGTCCCGCGCGCGACGTACCGGAGTGGCGGGTGAAAGGGACGGCGGTGGTCGCAACCATCGACTACCTGATCCAGCAATACGGCGAGGAGGCCTACGCCGGACTGATGGAGTTCGTTTCCGAGCGGGCAAAGCGAGCGCTGGCGGATCAGGTGGACGGGTCTGCGTGGTACGCGGGCGACGTGATCGTGGAGCTCACGGAGGCAGCCCGATGTCTGCATGGGGACGTTCGCGAGCTGGCGTCCCGGATCGGTGCCTGGAGTGCGGAGCAGGCGCTCTCCGTGGGGGGCCCGTATCAGGTGTTTCGCGACAAGGGACTTCGCAAGGGGGTCGCGGAGTTCATTCGCGCCACCGAGGACATTTACGGGCTCTACTACGACACCGGCCGATGGGTCGCCCGCATCGGCGACTCCACCGCAGTCGGTCTCCTCGAGGAGGTCCGCTATCCGCGCGTCATGCTCGACCGGGTGTTTGCGTACCTAAAGCGCGGGATGGAGCTGGTCGGGGCGCGCGACGTCACTCTCGTCGAGACCGTGGATGAGACCCAGGTTCGCGTCGATATCCGCTGGACCGAACCGTAGGCCCACGGCCACCGCGGTTGGGTTGTCGGAGGCTACGGAGCGCGTTGAATATTAACGGTGTAGTTGCCGGCGGCGAGGAAGAACCCTTCCACGACGATCAGAATCGACGACCCTGCGGTGACGTCTACGGTGACCGACGAGTACGAGGTTCGGGCGACCCCATCGTCGTTGCAAACGATCGCGTCAGCTGCGTCGCAGTCGCCGTACACCGCGAGGTTTGTATCGTAATCCGAACCGACGGTGTCGATGGTGTAGCGGCCGGCGGCGGGAGCCGTCCACACGTGGGCGCGATCCGGCGTGCGGTTGGTGCAGCCGCGTTCGAATCCGTTGGATGCACCGACCGTCGTACCCCGAAAGACATCGTCACCGACGGCGCTGCTCGGGTCCCCGTCGGGACAAGAAGATGCGGGACCCACTGCGCATGCGCCGACGCGGCTCCGAAAGTCGAAGAGAACTTCCTCTGCCGACGGCGAAGAACCGCAGGTGCGAATTCCGCGCGCGAACGCGTCCTCGCAGGCCATTCGAGCGGGAGACGATCCACAGCCTGCACTCTGGAGACAGCGGGAGAGATCGAGTTGCGTTTCGACGTAGCACTCGAGGCGGTCGACGGCGTCGATCTCGGCGAGCGCTTCCGCGATGCAGGGGCGCGTCGATGGCGAGAACGCGCCGACGTTCGCGCACTGGGCGACGCTTTCGTAGCCCTGGGTGGCGAAGGTGCATTCGCAGCTCGCGGTGGAGAACTCGAGAAAGCTGTCGAAGAGGCGAGCCGGAAAACCATCGACGCCGCTGTCGCCTGGACCGGAGTCACCTGGACCGGAGTCACCTGGACCACCTGGACCGGTGTCCGGACCGGAGTCACCTGGACCGGTGTCCGGACCGGTGTCGCGCGGACCGGTGTCCGTGTTGCCGGAGTCGACCGCGTCAACCGCGCTGTCGCCAAATCCTGCATCCGTCGAGATGGCCGGTCGTCCCCCATCGCTGCACGCAACCAGCAGGGCCGCGCACGCCATCGATCGCAGGCGCGATCCGACGATCCGCTTGCCGCACGCACGACGTCGCGTGCGAGATGAAAAACCACG
>JBCDAA010000285.1:0-11867 GCA_039186435.1 Myxococcota bacterium
CCGACCCCAGGTTGAACCGACCCCAGGTTGAACCGATCCATGGTTGAACCGATCCAGGGTTGAACCGATCCAGGTTTGAACCGACTCCAGGTAGTTGCGCTGTTGAATCCACCACCTCGCCGTGCGACGGGAGAGCCATGAAGCTGTCCCTCGATGACGATCGACGCCGACTCCTAATTGCCAACGTGCGCTCGTTCTTTCTCGACGAGTTCGACGAGGAGGTTTCGGAGTTTCGCGCGGAGCGAATTCTCGAGCACATGCTCGAATCGGTTGGCCCTGAGATCTACAACCAGGCGGTCCAGGACGCGCGCGCGTACATGCAGGAGAAGATCGATGACCTTGATGGGGTGGTGTACCTCGAGCCCTAAGCGTCCAGCAGCGCTTCGCTGGAACGGGGCCCACGAACCCATCCTTCCAAGCGAACCGCGAGCTCATCGAGAACGGTGGCGCGAGGGAGTTCGTCAGGAAGCGAGTCCAGCTCGAGGAGGGTTGTCACCGTGAGGTTGATGGCGAGGTGGAGCGTGGCTGCATTGAAATCCGCGTGCACGAATGGGCTGGCCCGTCTTGCCTCGTCGGAAAACTCGACGAGCCGCTTTCGAAGCCCGCGCACCGCAGGCAACTGGTCGACGTAGGGAACCTCTTCGCGGAACACGTTGATGAGCGTTCGTTCGCGCTCGAGCGCTTCTTGCATTCGCGCAACCCACGCGCGCATTGCCGTCTCCGGCGTTTCAAGGATCGCGGGCAGCCCCACCGAGAGATCGTCGAGGATGCGACGGACCAACCGGTCGGCGACCAATGCGACGAGTGCGTCCTTTCCTGGAAAGTACTGGTAGAGCGACGCGATGTTGACGCCCGCCCGTTCGGCGATGTGGTTGGTGGTTGTGCCCGCGAACCCTCGCGCTTCAAGGACGCAAGCACAGGCGCGAATCAGCGCTTCCACGGTGGCGCGGGAGCGCCCCTGGCGAGGCGTCTTTCGCGGAGCGAAATCAGGTGTTTGCGGCAACGGCAGAGAAGCGTCCTTCGAATGTGAGTAGTGTAAGCAATTGCTTTTATTTACGCTACCAGGATGATCAGTGCTTTTCGGCAAGCCCCGCGCGAGCGGTTTCAGCGGCAGCTCGATTCCACGTTTGGACGGCACGACGAGGCTCGTTTCTATTCGGGCCACCCGGGCGATCCAGGCTTGTGCGGCGGGCCGACGAGTTTGTCCTGGGAGCTCCACGCAAGTCTCCCGACCGTGCTTCTTGCGGGAGGCGCGGCACTCGTGATGGAGGTGTTGCATCCGTCCGTGATGCACGGCGTCGCAACCCAGTCGTCGTACCGCACGGAGCCGGAGCGGCGAGCACGCGCAACGCTCGGGTACGTTCTCCGGACGACGTTCGGCCACACCGCGGCCGCGACTCAGCTCATCGAGCACGTGAGAGAGATGCACGGTCGGGTGCAAGGGGTACGTCCGGATGGGGTGGCCTACCGCGCGCTCGATCCTGACCTCATCGCGTGGGTCCACACGTCGATTCCCTGGGCCGTCATGTCCGTGTATGAACAGACGGTTCGCCCGCTCTCGCGCGCGGAAAAGGACCAGTATCTTCGTGAGCAGGCGCGGATCGGCCGAATGGGAGGCGCGACCAGCGTTCCGGAGAGTGTCGACGCGCTTGCGTCCTATGTGGAAGCGATGCGACCGCAGCTGGCGATGAACGAGCAGACGGTCGAGTTTCTAGGGTTCGTCATGGGCCGAATTGGTCCACCTCGATCGCTCCATGAGCGCATCGAGCTTTCGACCGTGGTTCTTGGAGGAATGACGCTCATGCCTGAATGGGCTCGGCGTATGACCGGCACGTATCGCTCTCCCGTAGTCGGTGCTGCCTACGCGCGGGTGAATGCGCTTCGAGCCTCGATCGTGCGTCGCCTCTACCCAGCGCCTCGCTGCGTTGCGCTTGCCCACGCCCGGGTGGGCGCTCGCTAACGCCCCGTTGGATGACGGGTCGATTGAGCGACCGTACTCAAACGGGGTTAGGTTGCGGCGCGATGCCTGTCGTTTGGAACGCGCACATCGTCGTGCGCCCCCGCGAGCTCCTCCTTCGTGAACTACACTGGGGAGGCGACGAACTGCCGCGCTTCGCAACGCCTCACCTTTGGTTGGTCCCGAGCGTCGGGGATCACGACTACGAGGGACAGCACGCCAACGCGATCACGTGGATGAAGCTCGTCTTTTTGGCGAAACTACACGCCTCCGCCCGCAGGGAGCCCTCGCGCGCGAGCACGTCGTTCGACGCGCAGCAAGAGGCCGAGGCGAAGGAAGCCGCCCGGTTGATCGCAGGGAAGCCACTGAACGAGGCGTTCTTCGACGCGCGATGGACGGTTGAGGACATCGGCATCTTTGTCGACCAATACGACTTCGCGGCGTATCGGCTCGACGAGAAGGATCTGCGTGCGGTCACCGGACCCGACACTCTTGTTCGATCTCGTATGCAGGGTGGGGATCGCCCGCTTCGTGAGGATTGGGCGCGCTTTGCTTCCTCCCGCGAGAAGCGCCAGGAGGAGTGGGAGTCATTCGTCCACGTGTCGGCGCTACGCCTCGCGCGGCGCTTCGAGCTTTCGACCGTCCATCTTCGACACGACCCCGGGCTCGTGCGGCCGGAGAAGATTGCGGCGCTCCTCGGGGACGAACTCACGCTCGATCGGACGTCGAATCTCTCGCTTCGCGTGGAGTTCGAGCGGCGTTGGGAGTACTCGCTGAGCTATTGCCTTCTTGAGTCGCAGATCCCGGGTCGTCGGCGACGGGCGACCCGTGAGCAAGGGCAAGTGTTTGGAGTCCGTTCGGTCGGCGAGCCATGGGATCTCTCGCTAGAAACCCGGACCTATTCAAAGCTCGACTGAACTTCGCGACCCCAGCGCCGAACGACCCTACGCTCGCCCTGTGACGGAGGAGGCGCTCACAGATCCACGCAGTGCGCGCACCATCCTCGCCGGCGCCCTGAGCGTTGCCCTCAGCCTTCTCGTCCTCGACCTCATCTTCCTCGGCGTTCTCGCCAAACCCTTCTTCGACGAAGCGTTAGGCCCCCTGCGGCGAACCCCCGTCTTCTGGCCCGCCGCGCTGCTCTTCTACGCGATGTACGTCGGCGTCGTGACGACCTACGCCGTGCTCCCTGCGCGGTCGATTCGCGAAGCACTCAGGCGCGGCGCGTCCCTCGGCTTCGTCGCGTACGCGACCTACGAGCTGACCAACTGGGCGGTCCTCGCGAACTGGCCCGCGAGACTGGTGCCCGTCGACATTCTCTGGGGCGTGGTGCTCACGTCTCTCGTCGCCGTTTTTGGCTACGCTATGGTCACCCGGTTGCGTCGGCGAGGGGAACGATGACCCCGATCCTCGCAGCGGCCCTCGCGCTCTTTGTTGTGGTGACCCTCGTGTGGATCGTCAGCGTCTTCAAAAAGGACGTCAGCATCGTCGATCCCTGCTGGGCGCCGCTCTTTCTCGTCGTGATCGCGACGGCGTCGACCGTTGCGGGATGGACCGTCAGCAACGTGTTTCTCACCTGCCTAGTGGGCCTGTGGGCGATTCGCCTGGGGCTCCATCTCACGATCCGCGGGTGGGGGGAGCCCGAGGACTTTCGGTACCAAGCCTTTCGCCGCCGCTTCGGTCCGCAGCGCTACTGGTGGTTTAGCTACGTTCAGGTGTTCTTGCTTCAGGGCGCGCTCGCGTTCGTGATCTCTGCGCCGCTCCAGGTCGCCGCGCTTTCGAGGCGCGATGGGCTTTCGGCGTTCGATCTTGCGGGAGCGGTGGTTTTCGCCATCGGCTTTTACTTCGAAGCGCGCGCCGACTGGGAGCTCACGCGTTTCAAAGCGAACCCGGGCAACAAGGGCAAGCTACTGACGACCGGCCTTTGGGCGCGAAGTCGCCATCCAAACTACTTCGGGAACGCGCTGCTCTGGTGGGGGCTTTGGATCTGCGTCCTCGATGAGCCTTGGGGCGGAGCGACGGTGTTTGCGCCTGCGTTGATGACGTTCCTCCTCCTTCGCGTCTCCGGCGTGTCGCTCCTCGAGCGCCACATGAAGGCAAAGCCCGGCTACGAGGACTACATGCGCGAGACGCCGGCGTTCCTTCCGAAGCTCTGAGCGTAGACCGCGCTTCCTTTGAACGGATCGCGCGTTCGCTTGTTCTCGACGTCCCGCGCGGCGTTGCTCGTCTCAAAATACCGACAGTATTCCATCGACTTCGCGCCTTGCGTGGAACGCCGAGCCCTGCGCGACCACACAATCAGTTCAAAGTGCGCGCGGTTTAGGTGTTCACGATTCCGCGAGACGCCTTTAGCGCTGCCGCGCACGCGTCGTTCAGGATCGCTCCTTCGAGATAAAGCCGGCCGGGGAAGCGAGCGAGGATGCGCGGTCGATTCGCTCAGGGACGTGAGGTGGTCGAGAAAGAGTTCTGACGTTCTCATTCACCCGGATTCACACCCGGATTCACACCCGGACTCCGGTTTTGCAGGGGAATTTTCTCAATGAAACCCGTGCGTCTTTGTGATAACGAAAGTCATTCTCGATAAGGAGCGCCGCTCGTGGAACCACCCCCTCTCGGATTTACCGACCTCACCCAAGATGAAGCCTTGCTCATCACGATCTTTCGAGGCTGGGCACGAGACGCCCTCGAAACCACCGAGTTCGAGGACGCGACGCGAGATCTCTTTCAGAACGATCGAATCCGGCCCGCGCTCGATGATCTCTTCCAGGTGTTTCACAACTTTCGCGAGCGCCGCGGCGGCATCGAAATCTCCGAAGAAGGAGTCCTTTCGGCCGCAGAGCTCCAGCTCCTAACGGTTCTCGACGATTCGGAGGACGGTTTGGCGGACTGCGCGGCGCACGCCTGCTGCTCCCGGCTCACGGAGCTCGCCATGCGTCCGCGCCGCACGAGCACGATCCCGCGAAGCGGGCAGGACGACCTCGAGGCAAAGATCGCCCGCAGCTATCGCTGGGCCCTTCCGTAGGGCGGTACCGAAATCGTCGCGCGCGTCAGTCGATGGGCGGCGCGTAGCTCGTGAGTTTGATGCCTTCGACGGCGGCGACGTACTCGTCGAGGGTCGGCGTGCGGCCGAGGATGGTCGACAGGACCACCACGGGGGTCGACGCGAGGAGCGATTCGCCCTTCTTCTCGTCGCTGTCCGCGACCACGCGTCCCTGAAAAAGGCGCGTCGAGGTCGCCATCACCGTGTCGCCCTTTTCCGCCTTCTCCTGGTTGCCCATGCAGAGGTTACAGCCGGGACGCTCGAGGTACATGATGTTCTTGTACTTCGTGCGCGCCGTGTCCTTGGGCGCGTCGTCGTTGAACTCGAAGCCTGAGTAGCGTTTCAGCACCGCCCAGTCGCCTTCTTCCTTCAGCTCGTTGACGATGTTGTAGGTCGGCGGTGCGACGACGAGGGGCGCCTTGAACGTGACCGTGCCGTGCTGCCGCTCGATGTTCTGCAGCATCTGGGAGATGATCTGCATGTCGCCCTTGTGGACCATGCAGGAGCCGACAAAGCCGAGGTCCACCTTCTTGGTGCCGCCGTAATACGAAATCGGCCGAATGGTGTCGTGCGTGTAGCGCTTCGAAACGTCTTCGTTGTGGACGTCCGGGTCGGCGATCATGGGCTCGATGATCTGGTCGAGGTCGACGACAAACTCGGCGCTGTACTTGGCGTCGTCATCGGGCGCGAGCGCCGGCCGCTCCCCCGAGGAGAGCTCCTGGATTCGTTGCTCTGCCTTGTCGAGGAGCCCTTGCAAGAGCTTTCGATCGTTGTCCATGCCCTTGTCGATCATCGTTTGGATTCGGGCGCACGCGATCCGCAGGGACTCGATCAGGGTTTCCGGCTGCGAGATGCAGATGGACGCTTTCGCTTTCATCTCGGCGGTCCAGTCGGTGAACGTGAAGGCCTGGTCGGCGAGCAGCGTTCCGATGTGGACTTCGATGACCTTGCCCTGAAAGACGTTCTCGCCGAACTGGTCGAGCATCTGCGCCTGCGTCGCGTGCACGACATCGCGAAAGTCCATGTGATCTTTCAGCGTGCCCTTGAAGGTGACCTTCACCGACTGAGGAATCGGCATGGTGGCTTCGCCCGTCGCGAGGGCGAGGGCGACGGTTCCGGAATCCGCGCCAAAGGCAACGCCCTTCGACATGCGGGTGTGGGAGTCGCCGCCGACGATGACGGCCCAGTCGTCCACCGTGATGTCGTTGAGCACTTTGTGGATGACATCCGTCATGGGCGGGTAGTCGCCCTTCGGATCGCGGGCTGTGATCAACCCAAACTTGTTCATGAAGCCCATGAGCTTCGGAATGTTCTCCCGCGCTTTGATGTCCCACACCGACGCGGTGTGGCAGCCGGACTGGTAGGCGCCATCGACCGTGGGCGAAATCACCGTCGCGGCCATCATCTCGAGTTCCTGCGAGGTCATCAGGCCGGTGGTGTCCTGCGACCCGACGATGTCCACCCGAACGCGCACATCGGAGCCTGCATGAAGGTGCTTGCCCGGTGTGGTGCCCACGGCGTTCTTGTTGAAGATCTTCTCCACCGCGGTGAGTCCCTGGTTCTCGTGGGAGATCTCTTTGGAGGTTGCGTAGACGACCGGCGTTTCGATGCCGAGGATCTTGGCTGCGCTGGTCTGAAGCTTCTTGCCAAAGACGACCGCGTACGACCCGCGTGCGCGAATGAACTCGAGTTTCTGTGGCGTGAGCGCCGAGGCGATGTCGCAGAGCTCTTGGGTGCCGTCTTCGTTGTAGAGCTTTTTGGTCTTCGTGTTGATCGTCAGCACGGTACCGGTGTCGATCGAGAACACCTGCTCGAGGACCGGCTCGTCGTCCTCATCGACCACCACCTCACCGTTCTCGTCGAGCTTCTTCACCCAGTTTTTGAGGTCGATTCCGATCCCGCCGGTCACGCCCACGGTGGTCAAGAAGATCGGGGAGATGCCGTTCGTGCCGCCCACGATGGGCGCGATGTTGATGAAGGGGACGTAGGGGCTCGCCTGAATCCCGGTCCAGAGTGCGACGTTGTTGACGCCGGACATGCGGGAGGAACCGACCCCCATCGTGCCTTTGTCCGCGACCAGCATGACCCGCTTGTCGGGGTGCTGTTCCTTGAGACCGAGAAGGACGCCCTGGGCTTCTTTGTTGTGTTCGAAGAGGCATTGGCCGTGGAGCTCGCGATCGGAGCGGGAGTGCGCGTCGCTGCCCGGCGAAAGGAGGTCCGTGGAGACGTCGCCAACCGCGGTGACGTAGGTGACGACTTTGATGATCTCGTCGACCGGGGGCAGCTCGGTGAAGAACTCGGCGTTCGCGTAGCTCTTGAGAATCTCGGTGGCGATCTCGCGCCCGGCCTTGTGCGCCTCCTCGAGACGGTCGGTGTCGGCCTCGTAGAGAAAGACCTGCGTCTTCAAGACGTCGGCGGCCTCTCGCGCGATCGACGGGTCGTCGCCGAGGGCGAGGTCGAGGAGAACCTCGACCGAGGTTCCGCCCTTCATGTGGGAGAGGTACTCGAAGGCGAGAGCTGGGGTGATTTCCTCGACGACGTCCGTTCCGAGGATGATCTGCTTCAGGAAGCGAGCCTTCACCTCGGCGGCGCTCGTGGTTCCGGGGAGCGTGTTGTAGACGAAGAACCGGAGCGAGTCGGCTCGGTGCTCGTGATCGACGTCTTTGATCTGGGCGATCAAGACCTCGACGAGGGGCGCGTCCTCGATCGGCTTAGGATGCAGCCCGTACTCTTTGCGGGTTTCAATCTCTTCGAGGTAGTCCGAGTAAAGGCTCGTAGTCATTCGCATAATCGTCCCAGTTGGGCGAGGAAATTAGCAACCGGCCACGTAGGCTTCAACCCGAATGGCCCGGTGCGCGGGGCGATCGATGTCTCGTGACTTGGTCGCGCAGCTGGGCCAGGCGCTACGCATGGCGATACGGCGGTTGGTGCCGGGACGAGATCGTCCTCGCTCGCAGGCACTTACGTTTTGCTGGCCAGCGTCGCCCCCTCGAAGTTCGCCACCCCCGTCACCTCTCGCTCGTACGGGAAGGGGGGAACGAGGTTGGCAAGGCTCGACGGGTCGTCGTCTTCGATTTCCGCAAGCACGAGACCATGAGGGTTGGCAAAGACGTCGATGAGCCACGATCCAAAAACCAACCGGCGCTTTCGGAGCTCGTGCGCAGGGAGGGTTGCGACGAGGGCGTACTCGTGGGCGGAGAGGTAGAGATTGCCCATCACCACCCCGCCGGGTCCGTGCGGGAGCTTGCGCGCGAGTTTCCATTCTTCTCGGTCGTCGTCCCAGCGGACCGAGCGGAGTCGCAATCGCGTGCCGACGAGGTAGCGATCGACGATGTTGGCAATCCTGTCGGGAACGCCTTCTGGGACGCCTCGAAGGAGGAAGCGCCGTTCGCGTTCCACGCGTCCGTACCTGAGCTGCTTGTGCATGAGCAGCCCACCATCGCGCCCGATTTGGTCGTGGCAGGGTGAGGGTACGCACAGCTCAGGGAACCTTGAGGGCTTCCGGTACGTCAGAGGGTGCGGGAGGACCCATGATTCGATTTGTCGCGAGCTTGGTCGTGGTGGCGGGTTTCTGGGGCGTCGCGAAGAACGCGCGCGCCTGCGCCTACGACGACAATCAGGGCGTGGTCACGGGCCTCGAGCTTTCCGCCGGCCTCGGCGTGATGGGTCACAACACGACCGGCGTGGGCGAGCCGCTCCTTGGCCACGGCTACGACCGTGAGGCTGGACCCGCCGTCGATGGAAAGCTCCGGCTCCTCTTCGGGGACAGCCGCTTCTATCGCCACGGTTTGACCTTTCGCGTGGGCTACACCGCGGGGCGTCAGTTCGGACGCAACGGATACGGCTTTCGGCGGCGCTACGGCGATGTGGGGTATAGCTTTCGAACGCTACTGCCGTGCATGAGCAACGAGACCACCAAGGTCTATGCGGGCGCGACCGTCGGGTTCACCGGTGCCAACGCCGACGCCGGAATCGGACGCGGCCGAATCGAAGACATCAACGAAAACGATCGGCGGGAGGCGTCCGAAGCGCTTGACCATCGCGAGTGGGGATGGGTCCTCGGGGGTGAGATCCAGGTACACATCCACAGCTTCATGGTGGGCCTCGACGTCGACATGCGGCGCCTGTACGGCCGCGACACGGTCGCCGACCGCATCATGCTTGGCAGCGCCGTTCTGCGAGTGGGGATGGCGTTCGACTGGTCAGCCGCGGACTAGCTGTGGTGCACCACAACTAGCCCGTGACTGAGGGAATCGGGCACGAAAGGACTTTCGGGCAAGAAACAGAGCTTGCAAGTGCTCATGTTCCTGCTTGGTGTTCCTCATCTCCGCACTCCAGCACATGAACGAACCCCGCGGCGTCGATCGCGATCACCCGATTGTCGAGCCAACGTAGGTCGGTGAGCCCTCCGGCAAACGACCAGCTTGCTACCAACTCGAAGTCCATCGTCCAGAGCCGAAGGCCGTCGCGCGCCCAACTCGCCAGCCGGTCGCCCCGATCGTTTGGCTGGAGTCCCGTGATCGCGTGCCCGTGCGCGCGAACGCGTCGTTGAGGGGTGCCGTCGCTCGTCCATGCGTGAAGATGCCCGTCCTCGGAACCAACGACGAACGTGTCGCCCACACTGGTGAGCGTCGTCGCCCCGTCGACGATGTGTGTGACCGTTGGCGAGACCAGGTCCGGTTCGACGGTGATCGGCCAAACGAGCAGGTGACCTTTGCGATCGAGGCTGGCCCAACTCGACGGAGCGCATGTGAGGGCGGCGACCGGCGCGTCGTGGCCAGCGAAGCGAACGATGCGAGAGGATTCGTGAATGAGCTGCCAGCGTTCGAGTTCGCCGTTCCAGCCACCCCCCACCCAGTAGTCGTCGTCCCCGACTGCGACGCTGACGCTCGCGACCGCCCACGTCTCGCGGCTGTCCACGTTGCCTGTTCGTGGATCGAGCAGACGTAGACTCGGCTCGTCAGTGCGGCGGTTGAAGAGCAACGCGAAGCGGCCGTCGGCCCGCGGAATGATGGCTTTCGCCTGACCGCGCATCTCGATCCGCGAGGTTGCCTCCCCGCTGGCGCGGCTTCGGATCTCAAGGTCCGTAAAGCTCCGCGGGCTTCGGTTGACGTAGCGCGCCACGACGATGTGCTCCGCGGAACACGTGAGGATTCGAACCCCGGCGGCGAGCGGCGCTCCGAGCGTTTGTTCCTCTTCGTCCGGGCGCCAGCGCGCCAGAGCAGCGTCATCGGCGACGAGGAGTTCGTCAGGCGAGCGACCGACGATCATCCGTTTGGCGCGCAGTGAACGGCGTGGTCGGACCGTCTCAAAGCGAGCCGGCCAGAGCGTTAGCTGCGAGGTCTGGTCGATCGCTGCGAGGACTTCCCCTTCCATGTGCGCGAGCGATCCGACGGAACCAAGCCCGGGATCGAGGGTTGCCCCCTCGCCGCCTTGAACCTGATGCCTACGAATCAGACCGTCGATTCCCGCGCTGATCAGGGTCTCGTCGTCGACCCACACAAGCGCGGTTGTCCCGCCTCGATGTCCGGACGTTCGCCATTGCTCAGCGCCCGTTTCGAGATCGAAGGAGACGATATCCCCTTCAGTCAGCGAGGGTGCCCAGGCTGTGGGCGCAGGCTCGGCCGAACCACCAGGTTGCCTTCGAAGGGCTCGTCTGGATCGAACTGATGGGAGAGCTGGATGCTTCTGCGAAGCTCTCCGGTTCGGAGCGTGTGGACATCGAGACGGGCAGCCCCCGCATCGTCGACCTGAACGACGCACACCTCATCACCGACGAGGGCAACACGCCGTACCGGACGATGATCGGCGTTGGGCTCGATCCTCCAACGAGGTGTGGGGACCGTGGCGAGTTGCCAGCGAGTAACGCCGCCATCGGCGACGAGGAGTGACTGCGAATCGATCCAGGTGACTTCGGCGAAGAGCCCGTCCTCGCTGCGAAAGCGAAGTCGCTCGCGCCCGTCGAAGTCGATGACGCGGACGGTTCCGTCGTTTGGTCCTCCACCGAGCGCGACGGCCTCGTCGCCCACCGCGATCGAAAAGACCCGCGGCGGCAAGCCCACCCGCCATCGCACGTCACCGTTCGCTTCGATGCGGGTTAGGTTGGGGTCGTCATCGACGCCGAGCGCGAAGAGAACGTTTCGATGGGCCGCAAGGACCGCAACACCCTTCGCCATCTCGACGCGACGGAGCGGGTAGCTGCGATGAAGGAGGTTGCCCCGTCGATAGGTGAGGTTCGAGGCAACGTTGAGGTTCGCCGCTTCTCGCGCGATGGCGTCGAAGAGCGCCGTCCCTGAAAACGCAAGGCGCGCCCGCGCGAGAGCACCCGCCGCGCCTTCGAACGCGATCGCGTCGCCGTCGACATCGAGAAGGCGGATCCAGTGTGCAGCGTGCTCGCGCCCTGCATCGCTCCGTACCTCATCGAGCACACGCCTTCGTGCCGACAGGTCTGGCCCCGCAGTGGTCAGGCCCCCGACGAGCTTCGACGCGAGGGTCCCATCCATCGTCATTCCGAAACCCTAGGCGGTCCGCTTGAGTCGTGCGTGTCCGCGGGCAGTGGCCCTCCACGCCAGGACGATCGAGCATGAAAATGCGATTCCGAGGCATTCATATTCCGGTCCGGGGCTGAAGACTCAAGGGCAGTCGCCGTGTGCGACCGAAGAAAGGAACTCTCATATGAACACCCCCGAGCTCCGATGGCTTGCGGCGAGCGCGCTTCTCACGGCCGTCCTCTGCCACGAACGTACGCTACTTCCGGTCGATGCCGGGGTTTGCCCGGCCCACGTCAATCGCCTGCGTCACGAAAGGCGCTGGGGGGCTTTCCCATTTCCTTCTTAAAGACGCGACTGAACGCAGCCTGCGACTCGTAGCCGA
>JBCDAA010000286.1:0-11856 GCA_039186435.1 Myxococcota bacterium
CGCTGGATCACGACCGCTGCCGACGCGTTCGGCCTCACAATGTCCATCAGCCCCGACCCGTCGGTTTACGAACCGCCTGCGCAGGTGCTCCCGTCACCCGCCGGCCCGCGTCGAGCCTCGCTCATGGAAGCGGTTCGCGGCGAACTGACCGACCTCGCGGCGCCGGTGACGGTGAACAGGTCACAGATCATCACACCGTCAGACACGACGCGCCCGAGAGTGCAAGCCGGGCGGCGCGGACATCACTTACGAAGTGATCGCGATCGGCGCGACATATCCCACGGCGCCCGTCCTTGAAATGGGGCAAACTGCCAGCGGCGTTGGAGAGGTTTATGCGAATTCGTGGGGTTTTTTGGCTTTTCTTGGTGATGCTTTTCGCGTGCGGGGATGACGACGGGAGCGACACCGACGCAGGCACCGACGCGGGGGTCGCGGACGTGCAGGAAGACGCGGACGTCGATCCCGGCGAAGCAGCGGTTCGCTTCGAGCTCGGCGGTGCCAACGACACGCCGGAGACCTTCTTCGACGCGCCGTGGCCTTCCGACTTGCGCCTGCGCGACGACGGGACGCCCAATCTCGCTGGCTACCCGGACCCTTTCGACCTCGACTTGCTCGCGGGCCTTTTCGCGATCGCCGATCAGCGACCGGGCTACCCAACCATTCCGGTCGCGAGCTTTCGCTTCACCGCGCCGATCGCTCCGGCGGTCTTCGACGAGGTGATTTCCGCCGACGTGGGTTCGCGAGCGCTGCTGATCGACATCGATTCCGATTCGCCCGACCGGGGACAGCTCATCCCGACGGTCGCGATCACGCACGCGCGGGACCTCTACACCGGCGACAACCTGGTCTCGGTTGCGCCTCGACCGGGCTTCATCCTTCACGCCGGACGCACCTATGGCGTCGTCATCCTCCGCAGCTGGAACGACTCGCGCGGTCGACCCCTCCTCGTCGACGAGACCCTCGCGATGCTCGCTGCCGGCGAAACGCCGAGTGGCGCCGAGGACGCGGCCGCGCTTTACGCTCCGCTCTTCGAAACTCTAGACACCCTCAGTGTTCCCCGAACGGACGTCGCTGCGGCGACTGTCTTTACGACGGGGGATGTGGTCGAGGATCTCTATGATCTTTCCTCGCGGGTCGTGGAGGCGGAGGACATCACCGTTGACGGACTGCGTTTTGATCCCGCGGGCGACCACGAGCGCTACTGCGAGGTCGTCGGCGAGATTCGGTTTCCGCAGTATCAGCGCGGGACGCCGCCCTTCAACACCGAGGGCACCTTCGAGTTTGGAAGCGACGGCCTTCCCATCGAGCAGCGCCTGGAGGTCGCGCGAATCCATTTGACCCTTCCGAAGCAACCGATGCCCGCCGAAGGCTACCCGCTGATGATGTACTTTCACGGGTCCGGGGGCGTCGCCTCGCAGGTTGTCGATCGCGGTCCTGCGCGCCCAACCGGGTCGCCCGTCATTGGTGAAGGTCCCGCCCACGTGGTGGCCGCGCACGGCTTTGCTTCCGTGGGTGCGTCGCTCCCGCTCAGTCCGGATCGCCTCCCGGGCGCGAGTGCGATCGAGTACCTCAACCTCGAAAACCTAGCGGCATTTCGAGACACCTTTCGCCAGGGAGTGATCGAACAGCGCCTGCTGATCGAGGCGCTTCAGTCCATCGAGATCAATCCGGCGGCGCTAGGCGGCTGCACCGGCCCTGAACTTCCCGACGGTGAAACGATGTACCGTTTCAACGCGGACGAGTTTGTCGCCCTCGGCCAATCGATGGGCGGCATGTACACCAACATGATCGGTGCGGTGGAGCCGTCGCTGAAAGCGCTCGTCCCGACAGGGGCGGGGGGGCACTGGAGCTTCTTTATTCTCGAGACCGATCTCATCGCGGGTGCGCGCGAGCTGCTCGCGCTCGTTCTTCGTGTCGGCGATGCACAGAACCTCACCTTCATGCACCCCGCGATGCATCTTCTGGCGGTCGCCTGGGAGCCCGCAGAGCCGATGGTGTACATGCCCCGACTCTCGAGGCGCCCGCTTCCGGAGATTCCGATTCGACCGATCTACGAGCCGGTCGGCATCAACGACTCGTTCTTTCCGATCGAGGTCTACGACGCCATGGCGCTTGCGTACGGCCATCCTCAAGCCGGCGAAAATGTTTGGCCGTCGATGCAGGACGCGCTCGGTCTCGGTGGCCTGGAAGGCTTCGTCGACTACCCCGTCCGAAACAACCTGATGAACGACCGAGGCGAGTCCTACACCGGCGCGGTCGTGCAGTACCCCGCGGACGACTTCGACGGCCACGTCATCTTCGTTGAGCTCGACGACGTGAAGTACCAATACGGCTGCTTCCTTCGCACCGCGATCGATACGGGGGTTGGGGTTGTCCCCGAGCCGGCGCCCTTTGGGACGCCGTGCCCCACCGAATAGACCAGTTTGTGAGCATAGTTCGTGTTAGTTTGACCTTTGGTGGCGAACGTTCTTCGTTGGTCTTTTCTCCCCTTGCTTGTCGCTTGCCTGGACCCCGTCGGTCCCCAGTCTGACCTGGACAGCGCGGTACGCGACACGGGGACCGATGCGCGGGTCGACAGCGGCGCGAGCGACGCCTCGAGCGATCCGGATGCAGCCCTGGCCTGTGTGCCGTCGCGGTGGCCCGAGGGACCCGATGTCCCTGGCGGGACCGAAGACATCAAACGTTTCTTCGCCCTCCGCGATATCGTGCTCGACCAGGAAGATCGCTGGGACGAAATCGGCTGGGATATTGACGGGGAGTGCACCGAAGACATCGACACCCGAGTGTGCCGGCGGGATGCTGCGGATGCGTTTACAGCGGATGGACCCGCCGGTCTCGACAACTCATTTGGCGAAAACGTCCTTCCGCGGATCGTCGCCGTGCATGCCGACCTGGAAGACGTGGTCCGCGAGCGGATGGAAGCCGGCGAAACGATGATCATCGGTCTCCGCGAGTGGAACGGAACCGATACCGATCCGGTGCTGCATTTCACGATGGTGCGCACAGCGGGGCTCACCGACGATCGCGAGGAGCCGCTCTGGGACGGAACGGATCGCTATTTCCGCGACGAGGATGGCTTCATCGATGGCGGTGGTCCGGTCGCTCTCAAGATCTCTGACCGGGCCGCCTACATCAACGACGGCGTCCTCGTCGGGACCATTCCAGACCGACAGCCGATTGTGCTCCCTTGGCTGGATGGCGCCATGATCGGCCTTCCGCTCTTGTCGGGGCGAGTGACCGCTCGGATTGCCCCGGACCTTCAGACGCTTGAGGACGTGTGGATTCAAGGACGGATTTCGATCTTTGATGTGCGGCGTATGTGGGATGAGGCGGGCTTCTGCGCTGGCGAGGACATCCGCCGGACCGTCGACGCGGCGGTCGACGACTCGTTGGACGGGTTGATCAACGAAGGGGTTGGGGGCGATCCGTTCTGCGACACGATCTCCATTGCGATCCAGCTTCGCGCTCAGCGAGCCGAGATCTCAGACCCCGTCCCTCTGGGACGCTCCGGTCAGTGCGAGTAGACGGATTTTGTGCAGCCTCCTCGCTCTGCCGCAGGAGACGCTCGGCAATTTTGCACCGGACATGTTAACCTTCGAGTTGGTGGGGAACCTTCTTCGTTGGTCTATTCTCCCACTCCTTGCGGGGTGCCTCGACCCGGTTGGCTTTCAGGGTGGCCGGGATGCAGCGGCGGACGCGGTCATCGATGCGGGCACAGACGCTGTCGACGGTGGCTTCGACGCCGAACCCCCGGTGTGCGAACCGACGCGATGGCCCGACACACCCTCGGGGCCGGGAGGCCTCGAACGGATGGAGCGATACTTTGCCCTCCGCGATGTCGTCCTTGATCAAGGCGCCGCCCTCGCCCGAATTGGATGGGACCTCGACGGGTTGTGCACCGCGGACGCGGCGTCACGAGGCTGCCGGGGGGATGCCATCGACTCGTTTGCACCGGATGGCCGCGCAGGGCTCGACAACGCGTTCGGAACGATGGTGCTTCCTGCGATCACGGCGGTTCGGTCCGACCTCGAGCGCACCGTTCGAGATCGCATGGAAAACGGGGAGACCCTTATCCTCGGCATCCGGGACTGGAACGGTACGGACACCGATTCCGAGGTGACCTTCTCCATGGTTCGGACCGCTGGCCTCGCAGACGGCCGCGAGGAACCGCGCTGGGACGGAACCGATCGCTACCTTCAGGACGAGGACGGCTTTATCGACATCGGCCCGCTCACGGACAACAAGATCATCGACAAAGGCGCGTATCTCATCGATGGCGTGTTGGTCGGCCGCATTCCCGAACGTCAGCCGGTCGTCTTTCCGTGGCTCGACGGGTCGACGATCGGGCTAACGCTTCTGGACGGTCAGGTCACTGCCCGACTCGGCCCGGACCTTCAGACGCTTTCGGAAGTTTGGATCACGGGCCGCATGTCCGTTTTCGACGTGCGACGGATGTGGGACGAAGCGGGCTTCTGCGAAGGGGACGACATTCGGCGAATTGTGGACGCCTCCGTCAATGAGGCGCTCGACATGTTGATCAACGATGGCATCTCCGGCGCCGATATTTTCTGCGACGCGATCTCGATTGGGATCGAGTTTCGCGCGCGACAAGTCGAACTCGGCGACCGCGGCCCGGTCGAGCGCCCCAATCAGTGCGACGACAACGAGACCTAGAAGCGGCCGCTGCAGCTCATCCCGACGGTGCCGTGGGAACTGCAGCTCACGCTCAGGTCCTCGCGGTCTTCGCTCTTGCGGCCAACGAGGAGAAGAACGGTGCCGGTGATTGCCGCCGCCGCTCCAAGGCCGTAACCCACGCCGATCCACGGGCGGCTGCGCTGCCAGCGATCCTGAAACTCCAGGCACTCGCTTCGAACCTCGCTCTCTGGAACACTTCCGTCGACGCGAGGGAGGCACCCGCCTTGGGAAACGCTGCTTCGATGCGCGGAGCGCGCGTTGGCGTAGAGCGCATGAGAGAGCACGCCGACCGCGATCAATCCGACGCCTGCGGCGAGCGCACCTCGGCCAGCGCGGGTTGCGCCACTCGTTTCCTCGTCCACCGGGTCAGGGGTTGGATTTGGATTGGGGTTCAGGTTCAGGTTGGGGGTCTGCGTCTCGGGCCCTGCCTCGACCAGCGTGAATGTTAGGGACTCGCTCTCGCCTCCCCGGACGCGAACCGCTTGTTCCTCTGGGTGGTAGCCGGTGGCCGTCACGCGGAGCGTGTGTTCTCCCCGCGCCAGGACGAGAACGGTCTCTTGTGCGCGCGGCTCTCCATCGACCTCCAGAAAGCCGTCGACGGAGGTCTCGATCTGATAACGCCCGACGAAACGAGCGCCGAGGGCGAGCACGCGCTCCGCGTCTTGGCGCTGCTCATCGTTGAGAGCGCGGCGTGAGTCGCTGAGGGCAGCGCTAAGGTGCGTGACCGAGTCGACATACGAGCGAGTCTCGTAGCTTACGAGGCCGATCGCGCGGTGGGAACGAGCGTTCGGAAAGATCTCGTGGGCTCGGGTGAAGAGAACGAGCGCTTCCTCAAAATGACCGTCGGCCCATTCACGACTCCCCTCCATGAAGAGCGCCCGGTATTCCTCGGGGGGCGCGTCCTGTGCCGCGAGCATTCCGCTGTCGGCGAAGAGAAGCGCCGCCACAAACACGAACGAAGAACGGGTCGCAAAGTGCATCAATAGTCGTCCTCGCTGATGACGGCCATGGACCGGGTTCGTGGTTGCATGGTTCGCATTGCGTTTGAAGAGGCCATCGTCGTCGACCTCATCGCGGCCGGAGCGGTGGTCATTGAAGTCATCGCGGTCATGGGAGTTGGCAGCGGAACGACCGCTTCGGCGGGCGGCACGGGAGCCTCTTCACCGGCGGGAAGAGGAGGAGGCGTTGGCTCTTCTGCGACCGGAGCCTCGGCCTCAGGTGCCGGGTCGCTGGGCTGGAAGGGCGCTACGGGAACCGGAGGTTCGGTTGGCGCGACGGGGACGTTCGTCGGGGGTTGCGGTGAACCTCGAAACGCAAAACCCACCGCGGCTGCGACGCCCACCGCCAGCACCCCAAGTACGCCGATTGCCAACCACTGATTGTTCCTTCGTGCCGGAGCAGGTTCGGGCGCGGCCTTTGGTTCGGGTTTTTGAGGAAGGTCGATCGTCGTCGCGTGAACGTTATGGGCCTGGTCGCCCCAGGTATCGGCGCGGTCGGCCAGCTCGTCTTCCCCCGCGTCCTCCCCCGCCAGAAGTCGCCGGAGCTGGTTGATGCTGCGAAGCCGCGCGCGAGGATCCTGGACGAGCGCCGCTTTCAACGCGGCGGAAACGTGCGCTGGCGCGTCCACCAGCTCCTCGACGCCGCGCGGGCGGTCTGTCGTAATCTGAAGTTGAATCGTGGGCCAAACGCCGTCGGTGTCGAACTTGATCGGAAAGTCACCCGTCAGGCATTCGAAGATCACCGTGGCCATCGCCCAGACGTCGGTCCAAGGGCCGATGCCCTTGCTGCCCATCGCCTGCTCCGGCGCCATGTAATAGGGCGTTCCGATGGCGAGGCCGGTGCGCGTGAGCTGATCGGAGCGCGTGGACTGCGCAAGTTTTGCGATTCCGAAGTCGAGAATCTTCGGAACCGTTCTTCCAGCGCCGTCGGTGCTGAGGAAGATATTCTCCGGCTTCAAATCGCGGTGAACGATACCGACCCGATGGGCTGCCTGCAGCGCGTGAAGGATGGGCTCCACGGTTTTCCAGCACTCGTCCCACTTCATCGGTGTGCGCTCGATGCGCGCGGAGAGCGGCTCACCGCGGAGAAGCTCGAGCACCATGAAGGCGAGGTCGCCGTCTTGATCGACGTCCAACACATCGACGACGTTGGGATGATCGATGACGGCCGCGGAACGCGCTTCGTTCACGAAGCGGTTCAACACCACCGGCTGCGTTGCGAACTCAGGCTTGAGGATCTTGACCGCGACCTTGCGGCCGAGGACCTGGTTGGTCGCCGAAAAGACGACACCCATCCCCCCGCGCCCGATTTCATGAACGAGCTTGTATTTCCCCCCGATGAGATCGCCCACCTTCGGGTTCACGGCTGCAAGGATACCATCTGTAAGGTGTCCACGGTCGACCTTGTGAACGATACGTAACCGTGCCGCTGCTGCCGCGACCAAGGGCCGGAAAAGGAGGCGATATGCCCTTGTACGACGCGACGGTGCCTCAGCTGAAGAAGATGTTGGGAAATCTTGAACGATGGTTCGACAAAGCCGAGGCCTACGCTCAGAGCAAGGATTTTAGCCCGGATCGCTACCTCGAGTTTCGGCTCGCTCCCGACATGTTCAGCTGGACCCGCCAGATCCAGGCTGCCTGCGATACCGCGAAGTTTGCGGCGGCCCGTCTTGCGGGAAAAGACGCGCCGAAGCACCCCGATGAGGAGACCACGTTTCAAGAGCTTCGCGCCCGCGTTCGCTCCGTGATCGACTACCTCGACGGCTTTTCTGCCGGCGACTTCGAGGGAGCGGACGAGCGAATCATTCGGCTCCCCTTCCTTCCGGAAGGAAAGGGCGTTCGTGCCGGGGACTACCTCAACGCGTTCGCGCTTCCGAACTTCTATTTTCACCTCGCTACGGCGTACGACATCCTCCGGCACAACGGAGTAGACGTCGGCAAACGCGACTTTCTTGGCGGAATCGGCGAACTCGTCGACGTGTGAGGGGATTCCCCGCGTGTCACCTCGGGCCCGATCCGAAGCGACTGGTACGATGCGCGAATGCGGTCCTTGGTTCTTCTTTGCGTGATGACCCCCCTTGTCGCGTTCGCACAGAGTCGCGTTGAGGTCGAAAACCTCGCCGGGGGCCACACCCGCGAGGTTGTCGAGCCAGTTCTCGAGTCGTTGTCCGCGCCCCTCGGGGAGTGTTTCGACGACGCGACCGGTAGCGTGCTCGCGACGCTGCGCGTCTCCCGCGGAGGGCGCGTAGCGTCGGTGCGCTTCATGGACGAGAGCGGCGACGAAGGGGTTGATCGTTGCCTTAAGCGAACGCTTCGGGGAGCGGCCTTCGGCCGAGGCAACGGCCGGAGCACCATCTACGTGCGGATCACCCGCGAGTAGACCTCAACCGAGGGAAGGGTAGTCCGTATAGCCCTCGGGTCCGGGCGTGTAGAAGAGGTCAGCCTTCGGTTCGTTGAGGTCCGCGTCCACGCGAATTCGGGCGGGTAGATCCGGGTTCGCCAAAAAGGGGCGACCGAACGCAACGAGCTCCCCGCGCGCTTCCGCAAGGTCTGCTTCGGCGCGCTTTCCATCGTAGCCGCCGCTCAAGATCACGGTTCCGCCGAAGGCCGCCTTCATGCGCGTCTTGATGCTTGCCGGGACTTCGGGGGCTCCCATCGCGGCGTGGTCGACGAGGTGGAGGTAGACCAGATTGAGTTTTCCGAGTTCGCTTGCGTAGTGCTCGAACGCATCGTCGATGGTGTCCCAGATCGCCATCCCGTTGAACACGCCATAGGGAGACAAGCGAATACCGACCCGCTGCGCGCCGATGGCGTCACTCACCGCTTTCGCGACTTCCACCGCAAAGCGTCCCCGCTTTTGATCGCTGCCTCCGTACTCGTCCTCGCGAACGTTAGTTCCGGGGTTGAGGAACTGATCGATGAGGTATCCGTTGGCGCCGTGAAGTTCGACTCCGTCGAAACCTGCACGGATGGCGTTGTCGGCGGCGGTTACGTACTCCGCGATGGCGGCTTTGATGTCGTCCGTTTTCATCGAGCGCGGTGCGGGATGTGGCTGCGGTCCCTCTTGGTCGGTGTACATTTCGCCAGGGGCGGCGAGGGCGGAGGGGGCAACGAGTTCCGCGCCGTCCGGGAGGTTGAGGGGATGGCCTACCCGTCCCACGTGCATGACCTGCGCGAAGATGCGCCCCCCCTTGGCGTGGACCGCCTCTGTGACGGTTCGCCAACCTTCGACTTGCGCGTCACTGAAGAGACCCGGGATGCGCGGGTAGCCGAGGCCGTTCGGTGAGGGGGCCGTGCCTTCCGTGATGATGAGGCCGGCGCTCGCTCGCTGCGCGTACTACTCGGCCATCACTTTCGTCGGTACGTTTTGGAGCGCGCGACTGCGGGTCATGGGAGCCATGACGATCCGGTTCGAAAGCGCCAAGTCTCCGAGGGAGAAGGGGGCGAAAAGGTGTTCGTAGGCCACGGTGGTTCTCCTTGCCCACGTTCCGACGACGTTGAGGCGCTGCCGTTACATCGATTCGCCGGTGTCGTGGGGGCTGTGTCGAAGGCCCGACCGATTGAGGTGTCCTTCGTGTCCCACTACGCTGAGACGATGTACTTCGGACGATGCCGCACGATCGAGCGTGATTCGCTCTGCGTTGCTGCAAGCTGCCGGGCCTCGAGCCCGACCGTGAGGCCTTGACCATGGACTACCCCCGCGACCTCATCGGCTACGGGGCTGAGCCTCCGCACGCCAACTGGCCGAACGGCGCTCGCGTCGCTCTCAGCTTCGTCATCAACTTCGAAGAGGGCGGCGAGAACTCGATTCTGCATGGCGACGCAGCCTCGGAGGCCTTCCTCTCGGAAATCGTCGGAGCCAAGCCCTTTGATGGCTTTCGGCATCTCAGCATGGAGTCGATCTACGAGTACGGCTCCCGGGCTGGCGTCTGGCGACTCATGCGTCTTTTTGGTCAGCGCGATCTTCATTACACCGTGTTCGCCGTGGGCATGGCGATGGAGCGCAACCCCGATCCGGTCATTGCGATGAAGGAAGCTGGCAACGAAATCGCCAGTCACGGGTACCGCTGGATCGACTACTCGTTTGTTCCCGAGCAGGTGGAACGCGACCACGTCCAGCGGGCGATCGGCGTCCATCACGCCATTCTCGGCGAGAAGCCCAAGGGCTTCTATCAGGGACGAACCAGTCCGCACTCCCGCGCCCTCGCCATCGAGGCGGGGTTCGAATACGACTCGGACAGCTACGCGGACGATTTGCCCTACTGGGACCTGGACCACGGCGACCCCTTTCTCGTTGTTCCCTACACGCTGGACACCAACGACATGCGCTTCGCGAGCGCGCAGGGGTTCAACAGCGGCGATCAGTTCTTCACGTACCTAAAGGATGCGTTCGACGTGCTCTACGCCGAGGGGGCCGAGCGCCCCAAGATGCTCTCGGTGGGCCTGCACTGTCGCCTCGCTGGAAGGCCGGCGCGCGCCGCGGCTCTCGCCCGCTTTCTCGACTACGTCGACGCGAAGGGCGACGTGTGGATCGCGAAGCGAGAGGAGATTGCCGACCACTGGCGCAAAACTCACCCTGCGCCGGGTTAGTTCGCGCTGTCGTTGGGCAACGGGGGCACGTCGCGTCCGCTGGATCTGTTTCCACGTCCCCTGGATCCGCTCCCGGCGGCACCGCGGCAGACGGCTCCGAGGTAGCGGGCGTGGGGAGCGGTGCGGATGACGTACGCGTTTCGGATCTGCACGCGACGGCGCAGAGCCCGCAGAGGATTCGAGCGCCGACTACTGCTGGTAGCCGGGCGGATCGACCGTCGGCTCCGGGCCTTCCGGCTCCTGCGGCGCGATGAGCTTGCCCTCGCGGTACTCGAGGGGCCTTTGCCGTCCGGCGCCGAAGAGCGTTTCCGGATCGCTGAGCAAAAGCGCTTCCCCAAGAACCTGGTCCATGTGCTCGACCAGAACCACGCGGGTCGCGTTCAAGACGCGCTTCGGAATCTCGCGAAGGTCCTTTCGGTTCTCTCGCGGAATCAGAATCGTGTCGATGCCGGCGCGGTGCGCGGCGAGCATCTTTTCCTTGAGCCCACCGATGGGCATGACCCGGCCGCGAAGGGTGATCTCGCCCGTCATCGCGACGTTGCGGCGAACCGGAATCTTGAGCAGGGCGCTCGCGATGCTCGTTGCCATGGTGATGCCCGCGCTCGGGCCGTCCTTCGGCACGAACTCCGGGAAGTGCACGTGGACGTCGTACTTCTCGTGGAACTCCTCTTCGAGGCCGAGGGCTTTGTGGCGAGAGCGGATGTAGCTCATTGCGGCCTGCGCCGACTCCTGCATGCCCTTTTCGAGAAGGCCGGTGATCACGAGCTTGCCCTTACCGGGCACCACCGCGACCTCGCACTCGAGAATCGTGCCGCCGACCGAGGTGTAGGCGAGGCCGTTCGTGAGACCGACCATGTCCTTGTCGTTCGCCTTGTTCGGGCGGAACTTTGGAACGCCGAGGAACTCGGGCACGTTCTTCGCCGCAACGCGGAAGGACTTGTCCTTGCCCTCTTGCAGCACCTTGCGCGCGATCTTTCGGCACACGCTGCCCAGCTCGCGCTCGAGATTTCGAACGCCGCTTTCCTTCGTGTAGTGGTGAATTACCGTCCGGATCGCGTTTTCGGTGATCTCGACGTCGACGTCCTTGAGACCGGCTGCTTCGAGCTGCCGCGGCACGAGGTAGCGCACCGCGATGTTCAGCTTCTCAAACTCCGTGTAGCCACTGAGCTCGAGAATCTCCATGCGGTCTCGCAGCGGCAGCGGAATGCCGCCGAGAGAGTTCGCCGTCGTGATGAACATGACGTCGGAGAGATCGTAGTCGAGGTCGAGGTAGTGGTCGTTGAAGTTGTGGTTCTGTTCGGGGTCGAGAACCTCGAGGAGGGCCGCCGCGGGATCGCCGCGGAAGACACTCGACATCTTGTCGATCTCGTCGAGCAGAAACACGGGGTTGTTGCTGCCCGCTGTGCGGCTCTCCCTCGGCGGCGTTCGCGACGAAGCCGAGATTCGCGGCCACCGCCGCACCTACGTGGGCTCGCTGCCCGGTCGCCTGATTCAAGGCCTCAAGCGCGCGGGGACCAACAACCCGGTCATCGTGCTCGACGAGATCGACAAGCTCGGCCACGACTTCCGCGGC
>JBCDAA010000287.1:0-11850 GCA_039186435.1 Myxococcota bacterium
GGAGACCGAGAAGAAGAAGACCTGGGTCGACCACGTTTGGACGATCCTGCTACTGCTCGCGGTCGCCGGGATTCTCTTCTGGCGCTTCGGCAGCGGGGACTGAACCGTCTAGGCTGGAGCGGGTGCGGTCGCGTCGACGACGCAGGTTGCGACCCGCGCACCCCCCAACCAAAGCGATCCGCGCGATCCGGGCGGAACGACTTTCGGCATCGGCCACGTGAAGTCAACGACGGTGGGGGCATCGTCGCTCCAGTCGTTCATCGATGGAGTCGCTTTGACAGCCCACGGTTCAGCGTCCGTCGTGGAGCGGAATAGAAGCGTGCTCCCGGCGCCGACTCGACGCTCCAAGAACACGCGGGCTCGACAGCCCTTCACAGCCAGGGAGGTCGTGGCCGGAGCCAACGCGAGAAGTTGCGGCGGCATCACGTTCAGATTGACTCCACGAAGAGCAATCGCCGCGCACATTCCCGCTCGAACGGTCTCCCCCTGATTTCCGCGAAGGGTGCTCAAGTTCGAGATCACGCGTGGCTCGGAGAGCGGCGTCCCGTCGACGCTCGAAAGTCGAACTTCGTCGCCGAGGTGCGCTTCGCCCCGCGAGACATAGCCCGACACCCACGGCAAGCAACCGGCGATCTGGACCACGGCTTCAACGTTCATGAGGAACGGCCCGGAGGAGGTCTCCACCTGAGGCGCATACTCCCCGTCGAGTTGACCCAGCCAACCTTCGAGTCGCGCGAGACCGACTGGCCGATCGCCGCGCCGGACGCAAGCCTCGAGGGAGCGGATTGTGGGCCACGACTCCTCGAGGAAGATCGAGCGCTTTATTCCGAGAGCGCGCGTATAGGCCCGCACCTCACGTTCGTTCGCATGAGACGGACAGACGATCGCGGCGTCCGGCATCGGTACGCCGGCGAGGATCAATGCGCCGATTTCGAGACCCACCGGCCAAGGTACGACTCCGAACGTGCATCGACGCGTCTGCACGCGAAGCGTATGGACGATGGGGTTGTGCGGCGTGTCCGTCGCCGCGATATCGCTGCCGCCATAGAGGGTCGCTCCGATCCCGGAGTCGCCGACCGACACATACGACAACACCGTCAGCAGAGAAGCGAGCTGATCAGGTGATGCGCCGAGGACGGCCAGAACAGCCTCGCTGCGAGTTGAGCTGCTCACCGGCACTTCCGCGCTACCCGGTCAACCATGCCTCGTGGATAGCGCGCCGGAGAGGGAGCCTCAAGATTGGTGGCAAACGCTAGCGCGCCGGTGTCTCTTCGGCGGACACTCAGCCGGGGCCCCGCAAGAGGGGCTGGAGGACTCAATGAGATATCTGCTCTGGGCCGGGATCCTTGCGTGCGGCTCTCAAAGTGCACCGGCGCCGCAGGCGAACAGCGCGACGGCCGCGTCCGAAGATCCAAACAATGCGAACAGCGAAGGGTCGGGTCTTGCGTGTCCGATCGTTCCGATGCGCTTGGTCGCAACGGCGGCGGGGTTCTCGAGCACCGTCGCTCGTCTCGACGACAGCGGAGTCGTACGGGTCTCCCCGCTCGGTCCCCTTCAGCTGGACACGCGAGGTTGCATCTTTGGACAAATCTCCAGCCGAAACGACGTTTGGGCCGAGATCACGCCGCGCGCCACCGTCTGGACATCTCGGGAGGAAGTGGCGCTCACCGGCGATCAAGTGAGCAACGCCCACACGTTGAGTAGCGAGGGTGTCGTTCTCTCGCTTCGGCCCGGAAGCGAAGGCACCGAACTCGCGCACTTTGAAGGCTATGCACCCGAAGCGCGATGCGCAGCCACGCTGATGTTGCACGTGTGGATGGCCACCGTTCCTTCGATGGCAGACCCGGAGGAGCTTCCTCCCCCAAACGACTCCGTGTGCGGCGACCGACGTCCCTGAAGGCGTCGACAGCGCGAGGGCTCAGTACCCCGCGACAATCTCCTGGGCCATTAGGTGGTCGACATCGCGAAGCCAGCGAAGATCCGGCAAGGGGAGCTCAAACCTCCGCGCCCAGCGCGCGAGCGACTCGTGAATTGCCCAGGTCAGAATCGGCGGCTTTTGCAGCAAACCAAGGTTCGCTTCGATCGCGTGGCGGACACCCGCCTTGCCGAGCGCTTCGATCGCGTGAAAGCGCGTCGACTCCTGCTCCTTGTCGTCGGCCGCGATGGCTTCGACCCGCTCGACCCATGATCCCGAAGGACTAAGAGCGATCGCCGTCTCCAACGTTTCGTAGGCGTGTGTCGACCAGGCGTAGGGAAGATGGTTCCACGCGCGCTCCGCAAACTCCGCGTCCGCGCCGAAGTCCCGGAGCGTGTACATCGCGGTCTTGCGAACCCCAAAACACGGATCCTCGAGGAGCGCAGCGATACGCGGGCGGTCCTTCGACGCAACAAAAGCGCGCGCCGCAGACTCGCGAACCGCCACATCCGGCCAGTCCTGAAGGAGCGCGCTGAACGCGTCGCGCTGCGACTCGGGGACGGTCGCCCAATCGGCCTGGTAGAGCTCCGACTCTCGCTCACGCCAGGGACCTTCTGCGTTGAAATGGGCCGCAAAGGACGCGGGCGATGCCATCCACTCAAAACGCTTTCGAATCGGCGACCGAAGCGCGCGGAGCGCGGCGGGATCGGGCTCACGAAGCTCTTCGATCTCCTCGTCCTGAATCTCGAGCAGGTCCTTCACGGGCGCGAGCCACCGGCGAAGATGGAGCTCCGTCTTCGGGTCGACGAGGGCGAGGAGAAACGAGTTCCGAACTTCCAAGAAGCAGTTCTTGCCCGCCTCCTGAACTCGCGGATCCCGATGTGCCTTCGCCCTTGCGGCTGCGCGAATCGTACCGAGCGTCGGGTAATAACAGAGCGTATCCAGAGCAGCGATCGCGACCTCTGCGTCGGAATCACCGCTCGCCTTCAGCAGCGCTTCGCACGCCGCCACGGGCTCGTCCCACACGAGAGCGTCCGCCGCGGCTTCGCGTACCCGCGCATCGGCATGGCCGAGGCCTCGAACCAATCGCTCCGTTGTCGCCTGCGACGAGAAGTCGAACATCAGCGTGTGCATCGCGTCGCGCAGGAGCGGGTGCGAGTCGTCGCCCAACACCGCGTCGACGAGGTCCCGCTCGCGCTGCGTCATCTGGAGGAGCGCATGCGTTCGCAGCACCTCATCGCCAGACGCCCACCACGCCCGCAGCTGGCCCCCCGTCGGGCTTGGCCCGTTGGCCATGTCGCGGAGGATCCGTGCGCAGGCGACTCGGGTCGCGCGGGCGACTCCTGTATCGGAAAGACATCGCGTGAGATCAGGCAGCAGTCGGGCATCGTCCAGACACGCGAGGGCATGCGAAAGATCGCCGCGCACCTTTGGGTCGCGCTCGCGACAGAGCCTCTCAAAGAGCGCAAACGTTTGACTGCGGTCGCAGGACTCGGTCAATTCGCGAAGCTCCGCCATCGTCGCGTCACTGTGGCCACGCTGAGAGCGGTTGCAACCTTCGGCTTGCGGTGCGGCTATTCGAGAGAAAAGGAAGCGCGAAAGCGGACCAAAGTCGAACTCGCCTCACCCGGAAACGCCCATCGCCGCAGGGCCTCCTCGACGCAGTGTGCGGTCGTCTCATCCAACCCGGTGGCGCGCCCCCTTCGAACCGCGCCGGTCGGCTCGATCACAAAGCGAGCCGCGACGCTTCCTTCGCGGGTCGGCAGACGTTCGAGCAGCCGCTCGTAGCAAAAGCGAAGCTCCGACCGATGACGCCGAACGACGCGGCGGATGAGCGACTCGGAAAGCGCGCCGTCGACGACGAAGCGGGACTCGCGAACGCGCGGCAGGGTCCACCCATTCCTCGGTGGCGGAACTGTGCGGAGAACCGGATCAGGATGTGCGTGAAAGCGCGCGACTTCATCTTCAAGGACGTGACGCCAAACGTTCCGCGGATCCCCTCCCGGAGGACGTCTCCAGTCGGGCGCGAGCAACGCCTCTGCACTCCACGAGGGTTCCTCCTGCACGGGGAAGTCGAACACCCCAAGGAGCGCCGGGGTGCGCCTCGCAGGCTTCGGCTCGGCGAGCGCTTTGTCCAGCTCTGGCGACCCGAGCGACGCGCGCACCACACGCATCGTCGGCGCCGGAAGAGGAACCTCGGCCATCGCGGGCGGCAGCAGCGCGCCCACCGCCAAAAAGCACGATGCAAACGCGATGGTCCCCAACACGTAGGCGAGCGCACGACGGCCAACGAGCGGCGCCCGCGCTGGCGGCGGCGGCACATCGACCACCCGAAAGGCGAAGTCGAGGTCCCCCGCCCGCAGCGCGATCGTCGCGCCCTTGGAGAGGCGGATCGTTCCCGTGACTGGCGCAGGCTCTCGGTAGGACGCGCAGCGTTCGGTGACGGTCGCGACAAACTCCGCGGGCACGTGCACGCTCCAAACGCCTGCGACTTGCTCCGCGAGCACCCGAGACGCGACCGGCAACCCACGCGACGAGCGAAACGCGCGCCGCTCGATGCGCCGCGAAAGAACCGTTCCGCGCCACCGCACGATCGCCTCGATCACCACACGCTGTCGGACACCGGACTTCGAGGAAAGTTCGCGGCGTCGTCCGCGTTCGGTCACGACCGCGTGCCGTGGTTAGCGCTAGCTAGTAGAGTTTGCGACGCTTGTGATAGCCGTTCGCGAGATCGAAGATCCGAGCGCCAAGCTTGTTGAGACGCCCACCCGGAACGATCTGATCGAGGATCATTTCGCCCATGGTCGGAAAATCCGATTCGTCGATAAAACCCGCCGGATCCCAGAGCGCGTCGACGAGCGCGGGAAGCAGATCCACGTTCTCGACACGAACGACCACCCCAAGCTTTGGAACGCGACGCTTTACGGCGCTTGGCGCAAGAAGCGCTGGGTCGTCCGTGATTCGCCCAGACCCTTGAATTCGAATCGCGTCCCCAGAGCCAGGCTGAAGGAGAACGAGGGAAAGCGACGGCTCGTGCAGCAGGTTGGTGAGCGTGTCCACGAGACGGTTCCCGGTTCGATCCGGAAGGAGCAAGGTCTTCGAATCGAGCACGCGCACGAAGAGCTGACGAGGATCGCCGCGCGGGGACACATCGACGCGCTCTTCGCCATCGGTCGCCGCAAAGCCGATCGAGGCGTTTTCGATGAAACGCCCCGCAACCTCATCGACGCTCGTCGCCGACCCGTTCGGGAGCGGCACCCCTTGCGCCCACGCACCGGGATCCCAGACGCGCGATCGCACGAACGCCTTCGGGCATTGAAGAAACACCCAGCGCGGGCGTAGACGCGCACCCTCTTCTCCCGCGTAGAGCGTCCCGTTCACGCGCAGGGTCTCTTTGATGCCGGGCACCACCCAGAGGCTCCCGACAGGCGCCGGATCCCCATTCCACGAAACACCGGAGAGCGTGATGTCGCCGTTCGACTGCGGAAGGGCCCATCCGCGAGTCCCTTGTGCGATCTCCAACGACTCTCCGGCCACCTTCCAGGCGCACAGGGTCGAGCACGCAACGAAATGCTGGCTGTGTTTCTCCAGCCGATTGAGGATCTTTTTTCGAATCGCGTCCGGTGGCGGCTTTACGACCGCGCGCAGCGATTCGATGTTGGTCACCCAGCGATGGGTGTGCGGCGAGTCCGCGTTCATGATCACCTCGAACCGGTGTCCCACGAAGAGCATACGCGAAACGCGTGGGGCGTCGAGGGCGGGCATGAGCGCGATGATTTTCACCGAGTTGAACCTCGCCATCAGTCTCACTACGGTGATTCATGGCCCATCGACGTGACCTCCTCACCACTCTCACGGCTCTCGGGCTCGTTCTCGGGTGCGCTGGCTCACCGGCCAGCACGGCGCCAGGCGACTTCCCGGCGGAGTACCTCACGGTCGGCATCACCTACAGCCCAGAGGGGCAGTCAGGATACGGAACCATCCTCCCGTCTCTCGCCGAAGGAACGCAGGTTAGCCTCGACACGTCCGTCGTGATTCCAGGACTTGGTTCACTCTCGGTGCCTCCTTCGTCCGACGGCGTCTTCTACGTTGGGCTCGCAGAGAGTCCGCGTATCCAGCGCTTTGAAGCGGTCGGCGACGGAACGGTCACGATGACCGGCGAGGTCGATCTCCTCCGCTTTGGCGCGGTCACCGGCGCGGGCATCCTCGTCGTTCCAGATGGCCCCCGCGGCTATCTCTTTAACGTCTTCACGCGCGACCTGATCGTCTTCGACACCGAGGAGATGACCCTCATCGAGAACATTGACATCGACCTCGGGCAACCCGAAGGCGTCGACGAGTACTACAGCAACGTTGCCCTCATCGACGGAGATCGTGTGGTGATTACAACGCTTGGGGTCCGTCCCGAGGACACTACGCTCACGACTCGAACACGCGCGGTGTTTGTGGACATCGAAACGTCCGAGGTCACCTACGCGGACAGCGAACGCTGCGGCGGGCTCACCTCGGCGGTGAAGGACGCTAGTGGCAATCTCTATTTCGGGCCGATTCTCCGGCACGGATCGGACATTCTCGCCGGGACTGCAGGAGACTCGCCGGGTCCGCTCTGCATCCTTCGGATCGCGAGTGGCGCAACCGAATTCGACGAGGAATTCGTCGACCTTTTTGCCCTAACCGGCGGACGCCCTGCCGGTGGCTTGTCCCAGGGTGCAGGAGACACCGCGTTCCTCGTAGTTCGCGAGGAAGACGCACCAGAACTGACGCCGGAGAACGTCCGCGAGGCGAACCTCGAGGAGGACTGGAGCTATCACGCGATCGATCTCACCGACCCCACCTCGGTCCAGCGCGTACCCGGCATCCCCAGTGGCGCCGGCTACTCCGTGGCCTGGAGCGTCCGCGAGTCGGCAGCCGTGGAACCGACCCCCTTTCTCGTTCGCATCGACCAGGGCTTCGGGAGCTCGACGGTCTACGATGTGTCGGACCCCTTAGCGCCGGTGGTTCGCCTGAGGGCACCGGGCGCCGCGGTCGCGACCTTTCGCCTCCGGTGAGAACGTGCCTGCGAAGATCGACCCGCCGAGTCCAAAACCAGGGTACGAATGGGTGTCCGGTCGGGCATTCCAAGATGGAGCGCGGATTGGAGTTCGGCTGTCCTGGCGGCCCGAGCAGCTTCTTGGTTGGTTGGCACCCGAGCTAGCGGATTCGGTGTCCCCGGGCGACCTCGTGTTTGCGTGCGTGCCTCGGAGCCACCGATCCAACGCGTCACCGGTGGAGATCGTGGACGCCTATGTCCACCCGAGCGTCGCTCCCGCGCGCGGTACGCCAAAGCGTGTTCGTTGGCTGCTTCGAATACGGGTCCTGCAGGCGCTCGAATACGTCGGGCTCCTCCACGAACCGGGCTGGCGTACGATGGCAGGGAAACTTCCAGTCGACATTCGGCGGTTCTGCGGTCGTGCGGATCTCGACGAGGGGATCCTTGAGATGGCCCCGTCCCGCGGAGCAGCGGTCTGGTGGGTTGCAGACGCCGCCATTCGTCAGGTCCGCGATGAACTAAGCGACGCGGGCGACCGATTCCAGTGCTTCTCTGCCGCGCCCGGCATCGCCGTTCTCTTCGCCGGTATCCAACCCGACATCGAGGCGGCGTTCTCCGCAGCCGACGCGCCGCTTGACGACCCCGAATGGATCCTCGGGCAAATCGCCCACTTCACCGGCTTTCGATTCGAACTCTCCGAACTGATCTTGAGCAAAAAGCAGAGGGAGGAACTTCGGGCCGAGTTCCTCGATCTGGTCACCCCGCTTGCCGACGCGCTCGCGCCCTTCGCTCGGGACACCCCAGAGTCCCGCCTTCGACCTTATACGATGGCCGACCGAGAGCATCATCAAGCTCTGATCCATGATCTCCTGGACAGCGCGCGACGGGCCGTGGTCGCGAAGGCAGGAACGGAGATGCAGCACTTGCGTCGATCGTGGGCGCGGCTCGAAGAAGAGTTCACAGACTGCTTTCGAAGCGACGCTTCGGACCGGCGAGCGATGCTCTCGAACCTTCTTTTTCGCCTGGTCGAGGAGTACCTCGTCGTCGAGTGGCACCGCGAACCAATCCCCTACTCGCCGCGTATGCAACTCGAAGTCGGGGATATCGTCGAGCATTCAAAGTTTGGGACGGGCGACGTGCTCGAACTCGCCGACGGGAAGGCTCGGATTCGCTTCGGTGACGAGGTGAAGATCTTGGCGTTTGGGCGCGGCTGAGCGAGGCCGTACGCCGGCTCAGATGATTCGAAGTCGCGCGCCCGGTTGAAAGCCCGGAAAGAGCCCGTCGGCCGAGACGCCAAGATGCTCCGACCCGACGTGGGCGAGGACGTCGCGGTAGTCCGTTGTCGCTTCGAGATCGCGACCTTCAAACAGACGGGAAAGTCCGGGCCAGCGACCGTGAATGCCGGCGCGCACTCGTTTGCCGAGAACCCACGCGAAGGTTCCCCAGCCATGATCGGTCCCCTGCGTGCCATTCTCCGCGGCTGTGCGACCAAACTCGCTCACCGCGACGAGCACCACCCGGTCGGCGTCCTCTCCGAGGCTCGTTTGAAATGCGCTGAGTCCTGTCGCGAGGGTTTGAAGCTGCGTGTTCATCGTGCGCGCCTCGCCGCGATGCGTGTCCCAGCCTCCCAGGTCGAGCGCAACGAGCTGCACGCCAGGATCCACGCGGATGAGCTGGGAAACCGTTTGAAGCTGACGACCAAACCCGTGGGTGGGAAACGAGGTCTCCGGAAGCGAACGGGCGCGGCGCTGCTGCTGGAGGTAGTGACGAATGGAGGCGATTCCCTGACTGCCGGCACGCTGCGCCGACGACGCGCCGGTGTTTCCCTCGACCGCGCTGAGTTCGCCGTACATCTCGAGAAGACCGCGCGTGAAGGGCTGCTCAGGATCGTTGAGACCTCGCGGCGCGCCATCGAGGGCGACCGCGTTGGCACCCGCGAGCGACTCAATATTCGTCGAGCCCACGGAGAACGAACGCAGCGGCGAACCTGCGTCGCCTAGCAAACGCTGCGCGCGCGCGAGCCATCCGTCGGTCGCGATCCCCGCGCGCCGCGCGCCTCCGCGCTCCATCACGAACTGCGCGTCGAAATGGCTTCGAATCGCCTGGGGAAGTCCGGTCGCGACGACAACCGCGAGATTCCCGTCTTCGAGCTGCGTTTTGAGCGGAGCGAGCGCTGGATGAAATCCGAAGCGTCGGTCGATGCGAAGCGCCGCGCCCTCGTCGCCACCCGGACGCGGAACCGCAATCGTGGGACGCAGGGTGTAGTACGCGCGCTCGCCATAGGGCACGACCGCATGAAGCGAATCGAGTCCTCCACGGAGAAAGACGACGACTAGGACGTTGCTCCGCGGGCGTTGCGCCGACGCGCGCTGCACCCGAAGAAGACGCGAGGCCCCAAGGGCGCCCGCCCCGGCCAGGAAGGTTCGACGCGACAGACTCATTGGGCTTGAAACTCCGGGGATGCGAGAGCGAGGGCGAGCGCGAGTGTTCGACCGTCTGCGCTACGGTCGTCGAGGGTTCGAGCGAGGACCGCTCGCGTAGCCGCCGAGGTCTGGCCCCCGAGCGTATTCCAGTGAAGTCGGGCGATCAGTTGCGCCTTGGGTTCGTCCGCCGGAAGCAGCGCGTCGACATCAACGCGAACGCCGGCGCCGCCGTCGACAAGCTCCCGGGCAAACTGCATCCGCGCAAGCATCCCGGCGGTACTCGCCCACTGACTCGCCGCTTCCGGATAGCCCGTCGGAATCACCTGACCGTAGAGCGGCATCCGCATTCGCTGAAGGGAGCGTCGCAAGCGGTCGGCGTCTTGCACCTCACCGCCCACGGCGCGCACCGCGCTGGTCACAAACTCGAGCGGCGTCTTCAGCATCGCACCGCGCGACGCCCAGAACTCGTGGCTTTCGATGATGATGCGGAGGGCCGCGCGAATGTCACCGCGCGTTTCGCGCCACCGAGCCGCCACACGTTCGACCAGCGCGTCGTCCGGCGCGTCCGAAACGAACTTCTGGCAGAGCTTTCGGGCAAGAAACGTCGCCGTTTCCGGACGCGCCGCGAGAAAGCGAAGGAGCGCAACACCTTCCTCGACACCACCGGGCTCAAAGCGCTGCCCGAGGATCGTTTTGGGACGCGCGTCGTGCTGCTGAGCGCGAAACACGAACGTAAACGCCTCGTCGTTCCGTCCGATCCCCCAGCCCGTCAGAACGCGCGCGGCTTCGCGGACATCGTTTTGGGTGTAGCCCCCGTCTACGCCAAGGGTGTGCAGCTCGAGAAGCTCGCGGGCGTAGTTCTCGTTCAGACCGCGACTCCCCCGCGCGCGCTCCCGCACACTCGAGGCGTTGTCCAAGTACTCGAGCATCGCCGGATGCTGCGCGACGGCAACGAGCATGTCTTCAAAACGTCCCAGCGCGTGCGGCCGAAGCGCGTCTTCGATGTAGCGGACGATGGTGTACCGAATCCGCTGCTTGCGGAGAAACACGCTGAAATGGTTGACCCAAAAGTCGACCATCACCTCGCGCAGCTGATGCTCCGCGTCGACGTATCGATGAAGCCCGTTGTTCGCGACGAGACGCATCAGATCCCGATCGTTCATCGCGTCCATCGATCGCGTGCGCGGGTTTTCCTTCGGAAAGCGTCGGCGAAGCTGCGCGGGCGAATCGTAGACGGGGTACCGGGTCGCGAAACGCGCGGCCTCCGACGTCGCCTCGCGATCGAGCTCCGCGAGGAGAAACGCGCGCGCTCCTCGGGTCGCGGTCTCGTCGATGTCGCCAGGCCGCGCGCCAAAGGAAAAACGCCGGAGCGCGTGCGCGCTTTCGGCACGCGCGTCATCCGTCGGCGCTTCGGGCGTCTCCACGGGCTCGGGCGGCGGCTCCGGCGGCTCCGGGGGCGCAACGCTGCCCTGCGACCCGCTCGAACCGCAGGCAATCGCGCAGAGAAGAACGAAGATCCGCATCTCCGGGGTGTACCACGAGGCTTAAGCTCCGACGGATTCCGGACGAAAGGACGATCAGATTCGACCCGCGAGCCGCTTGTAGCGCTACTCGTTGCGGCCGCGATGCCTCAACCAGTGGTCGGCCAACACCAGCGCCACCATCGCCTCAGCCATCGGCACAAACCGCGGTAGCAAACACGGGTCGTGCCGTCCGCGGGTCCGGATCGTCGTCGCCTCCCCGTCCTTCGTCACGGTGCGCTGCTCGCGCGGCAAACTCGAGGTCGGCTTAACCGCGGCGCGCAATACGATGGGCATGCCGGTGGAGATGCCGCCGAGCATGCCGCCGTGGCGGTTCGACTCCGTGCGAATGCCGTCTTCGCTCGAGACGAAGACGTCGTTGTTTTCACTGCCTCGCGCAGTCGCCACGCCGAACCCCGCGCCAAACTCGACGCCCATAACGGCGGGCAGGCTGAAGATGGCTTTGCCGAGATCCGCGCGGAGTTTGTCGAAGACGGGTTCGCCGAGGCCCGCGGGTACGCCCCGCGCGACGATTTCCGCCACGCCCCCGATGGAGTCCTGGTCCTTTCGAACCTTTTCGATGAGCGAAACCATGCGCGTGGCAGCGTCGGGATCCGGACAGCGAACGATGTTGGGCGAGCCGTCGGGAAGCGTTTCGACCTGCGCGAGCGAAACTTCGGACGGCACCGAAGCGACGACGTCTCCGACGCGCACGACGTAGCCAACGACCGTCCCACCGAAGGCGTACGCCAAGACCTGCTTGGCAATCGCTCCGGCCGCAACCCGCGCGACGGTCTCGCGCGCGGAGGATCGCCCGCCGCCGCGGTAGTCGCGCCGGCCGTATTTCGCGTCGAAGGTGAAGTCGGCGTGGCCGGGGCGGTAGAGGTCTTTGATGTCCGAGTAGTCGCGGCTCTTCGCGTCCTTGTTGCGGACGAGAATCGCGATGGACGTGCCGGTCGTCAC
>JBCDAA010000288.1:0-11807 GCA_039186435.1 Myxococcota bacterium
GAGCTTGTCCTTGAAGGGCTCAAGGGCCGAGAGCGCCGGACCGAGCGAGTAGCTACGTCCGCTCCCGGTGGGCCACCAGGTGTTCACGTTCGGGCCGCAGGCGGTCCAGAAGAAGACGACGCGGCGCGGGATCTCGCCCGGCTGCGCGATCGTACGGCCCGGACGAAGCATCGCTTCCAGAAACGGAAGCCCGAGGGCCACGCCGCCGGCGCCGCGAAGGAGGGTTCGCCTCGAAAGGGGTTTCTTGCTCACGAGTCGTCTCCCGAGTCGGTGGAGAAGGCGTCCTGGTCGACGGCGCGATAGAGGAAGGCGTCGGTTTGCGTTAGGGAGACCATCATCTCGCGCACGTCGAAGTCGGACTCGCGGAAGGAGTCGACCATGGTGCCGATGGAACAGCCATCCTCGCGGACCTCGAAGCGCTCGTTTGCAAAGCGGAAGAAGTGCTTGGCAAAGCAGGCCTGGGCTTCCTCGCTGGTGAGAAGCTGATCGGCAAGGTCCGTTAGCCCGTCGAAGTCACCGTCGATGTCGGAGTCGACGATGTTGCCCGTCGTGTCGATGGGAAGGCCATTTTCGTCGGGGCGAAAGCGTCCTGATCCGTCGAAATGCTCGAAGGCAAAGCCGAGCGGATCAAACTGCTCGTGGCAGCTCGCGCACACCGGGTTCGCGCGGTGTTCGGCCAGGCGCTCGCGCGTCGTCGCAGTGGGATCCGGGTCAGGCGGGTCGACTTCGAGGCCTTCGGGCACGTCGCGGACGACGCCGCACATCAACGTGCCGCGCACGAACATCCCGCGGTGGATTGGCGAGCTCTCGTAGGTGCGAGCGCGCGTCGCCATGACGCTGCCCTGGGTGAGAAGCCCGGAGTGATGTCCCGGGTCGAGCTCAACCCGTTCGAAGGCGTCGCCGGTGGGTCCCGATACGCCGTAATACTCGGCGAGTTCGCGGTTCATCATCGACCACGGCGCGCGCATCAGCGTTTGCCAGCTGGCGTCGCCGTTCACCATCACCTCGTGGACGAAGGCTTCGGTCTCCATGCGCATCAGCTCGGCGATGTGCTCGTTGAACTCGGGAAACACCGAGACGTCCTTGGTGAGATCCTCAAGCTCTTCCAGCGCCAGAAAGCCGGCGAAGAAGTCCTGCATCGAGGTCTCCGCGCGGGCGTCGAGGAGCATTTCACGGGCAATGGTGGCGACCCCTTCGTCGGAGTCGAGGGCCCCGCTTGCCGCTGCGTCGAAGAGCATCTGGTTCGGCATCGTTCCCCAGAGCGTGTAGGAGAGTCGCGTTGCCAGCTGGTAGCCGTCCAGACGCACCACGGCTTCCTCAGTGACCGGGGAAATCTCGACGCGGTAGAGGAACTGTGGCGATTGAAGGATGGCTTCAAGGACGGCGCGCACGGACTCGCGCTGGGTGAGTTCGCTTCGCGCTGCATCGTAGAGGCTGACCAGTTCGATGCGCTCGGCGTCGGTCATCGGGCGGCGAAAGGCGCGCGGCCCGATGTCGTCGATGAAGGCCCGGGCGCAGTCGTCGTCGACGGTGCCGCCGCAGTCGAGCAGGGCGTCGAGGTCTTCGGTGACCCGTCCGGAGACGTCTTCCGCAGCGTTCATGTACTGCTCTGCGAGAAGGGAGGTCACGGAGGTATCCGCCGACACGCCGCGCGCTTCGGCGATCAGCCGTGAGCCGGGCTCGCTCCCATCGCCGAGGAGGTCGCGAAGCGTTGCGTCGTACTCGCGGACGGTGAGCCGCCGAAGGGGCGCGCGCCCGGGCCGGACAACATCGCAGTTGAGGATCTCAACCGGCGGGGGAGGGGCCGGGAGTTCCGGTTCGAATCGGACGTCGCCGAGGTCCCCTGTGCAGGCGGTTCCAAGGACTGCGCCGAGCCATACCCCCAGATGTCGAGGCGCTCGCTTCATGGATTCATAGTGCGGAAAATTCGCTGAATTTTCCAGGAAGGGACACTGGGTGTCGAGTGGCCTTAAATGCTTGAATAAATTGATGAAACATAGCGATCGCGGCTGCCGGCGCGCAGCTTCTGCGACAACGCCGAAACATCGACTTTCTCGGAAAACCCCGCTTTGTTGACGAGGTTGCCTTCGGTGGAAACGATCGAGGGATGATGCGCTGGACCGTCCTACTGCTCTGCTTTCCTTCGCTGGCGCTCGCGGAGCGACCCGTCGATGCCATCGAGGAGCTGCACGCGGTTTGCCGGTCGTCGGCCTCTCCTGGGCCGCGGGAGCTCTACGCGGTTCGCGTCGATCGCTTTCGCTTCGAGTCCTACGACGAGATCGACTCGCTTCTTCGCGTGGACACGCAGCGCAACCTTCGTGCCTTTCGTGGATCAGCGGAGTTTTTTCCGACCGACTTCGAGAGCATTGCCTTTCGCGCGACCGAGGAACGTGCCGCGGAACTGCGAACACAAGGGCACGCCCTGCGTCTCGGGTTCTTTCTTGGCTTTGATGGAGGACGCCCCTGCGTGATTCGCTCGGTCGTCGCGGTGACGACCGTGCGAGCGGACCTCGCGTTTGTCGAGCTCTTGGATCAAGAGGGCCGCGTGGTTGCGCGCGAGGACTTTGAGCGTCTCCGGGCGTGGCAGGACGATCAGGAACGCGATGGGATTCCCGGCGAGGGCCCGCGCGCGCAGGTGGATCCGCCGACGGGAACGCAGGCTGCCGCGGCGACGGTTCTCACCGCGCCGAGCGTGGCGACTGCGCTCGGCCAGTGCTTTGCCCAGGTTTCACTTCGACGAGCGACTGCGATTGTGCGCCTTCGGGTCGGTGTGGACGGCAGTGTTGAGCGCGCGGAAATGGAGCTTTCCTCGCTGGGTCGCCCGAGCGCTCAGACGTGTGTGGTGAACGAGCTTCGTCGATTGCGTTTCCCTGCGGGTGGCGGCGAGCTTCGCGTGCCGATTCGCTTCGCGCGCTAGCCGCTTCAGGAATGCAGCCGGCATTCGCGCGAACTGCGTAAGGCGCGGACGTGAGCCGATTTGGGCCCCTCTGCCTATGAAAGAGCTGAGGCCCGATGAAGCGGACGTCACACCTCTTGCGCGATCGATGCGAACTTTCGTCGCGTGTTTTTCGGATCGATTGGTCCAAATCGGTCTGGCCCTCCGACTTAGGTGTGGAATGAGACGAAGACTCCGAGCGATCGGCTGCGCGTTTCTCGTGGGATGCACCGGCACCATCGGGGACGTAACCGAGCTTGAGCCGCCGGTTGTGCCGGACGGTCCGACGCGAGGAGAGGACGGCCTTCCCGATTATCGACACTCGCCCGGAGTCCGCGTCCTTACTCAGCGCGAGTATCGAAACGCGGTCGCGGATCTCCTTGGCGTGGAACTCGCGCGAACTGAAGCGCCGGCCGAGCAAGTCGTCGCAGGCCACGGGCAAATCGCGCTCGCCCAAGCGGTTGGTTACGACGAGGTTGATTCGTTTTACGAGCTTGGAGTTCAGGCGGCCGAAGAGGCCGTGGCGACCCTCGACGCGGGATGTGATTTCGCGGATATCGCGTGCGCGCGGGAGTGGTCCGGCGGGTTTTTGGAGCGCGCATTTCGCGGCGCACCCACCGATCGCTACGCCGGCATTCTTGAGGACGCCGACGCGGGCGAGACCGTCGAGGAGCGTCTCGAGACCTTGATCGCCGCGGCCCTTTCCTCGCCGCACTTTCTCTACCGACGTGAGGTGGGCGAAGGCGGGACCAACCGGGGAACCCGTCGCCTCTCCGGCGAAGAGATCGCGTCCCGTCTGAGTTTTCTCGTTTGGCAGTCCGGCCCCGACGCGGAGCTACGAGCGGCCGACCTTCGTGATCCGAGCGTGCGCCTCGCGCAGCTCACCCGGCTCCTTGATGATCCTCGCGCGCGGATAGGCATGCATGGCTTTGTCTACGACTGGATGGGCCTTTCCGAAGGTGGGGTCGCCTCCAAGGACCCGGAGGTACTCGCCGGAACGCCCGCGTCGTTGGCCGCGTCCGCAGAGATGAGCTTCGACCTCCTTCTCGACCGCGTTCTCTTCGAGGAGGAAGGCACCTTTCCTGCGTTGCTCACGACCGAGGAATACGTCGTCGACACGGCGGTGGGTGCGCTTGTGGGGGTCGATGATGCGACCGAGAGCTTTGCGTCCGCGGCCATCAACTCTGCAGAGCGACGGGGTGTGTTGATGCATCCGATGGTGCTCGCCGCCCATACGAAGGAGAGCGGTGCGTCCCCGTTCCCGCTTGGCAAGTTCATCAACGAACACCTTTTATGCGAGGTGATCGATCCGCCTGCGATGATTCCCGAAGTCGACGAGGAAGAGATCGAGGGCGAAACGTTTCGCGAGCGAATGGAGGCGCGAACGGCGGCGCCCGCGTGTCAAAGCTGCCATCGGCGCATCGGCCCGCCTGGGTTTGCGTTCCTGAGTTTCGATCCCGTGGGTCGCTACCAGGCCGAAGACGGTCTAGGACGACCCTTCGATACATCGGGGGTTCTTCCGGCGGGCGACGACATGATCGTTTTTGAAAACGCGAGCGAGATGGCGCAGGGGCTTGCCGCGCACCCGTCCACGGCACGTTGTGTGGCGCGCCGGATGTTCCGCTGGACGTTCGGACACTTTGAGCACGAGGACGACCAAGAGCTGGTCGATACCTTGGAGGAAGTCGCGGTGGCCGAAGACGGGGCAATGCGGCCGCTTCTCGACGCGCTGGTCGCGTCGGAGGCCTTTACGCGAGTTCGGGTGGAACCATGAAGACCTGGCGCAGACGTTTTCTTCAGCAGGCGGGACTCTGTGCCGCGGCCTGGCCCTTTCTGCGACCTTCGCGGTCCCGCGCGACGGTCGAGACGCCGCGGCGGCTGGTGATCATCTTTACGCCCAACGGGCCGCAGCACCTCACCGGTCCGACGGTGGAAGGCGGCTCGGAGACGGATTTTTCGCTTCACGATTGGTGGAGTCCCCTCGAGCGACACAAGGCCGACGGAGTGTTCTTTCGCGGGGTTCATCAAGCTGGCGTTCCCTTCGGCGAGAACGGTGAATACGGGCATCGCTCGGGAACGCTCGGAGCGCTGACCGCGCGCACGGACGAACGCTCCGGAACGTCCACTGGGCCTTCCTTGGATCAGTTCATCGGACAGGAGCTTCAGCGCGCAGGCGTGGTGACGCCAAAGCGGCAGATTCTCTGGGGCCACTACGATCGCGCGCGGGGTCCCTTCTTCGAGGCGGCCGGCGAAGCGGTCGCACCGATCGCGAGTCCGTATGAGGCGCTGGCCGATCTCGCACCAAGTCTTGGCGGCGAAGGGTCGACGATGGTCGATGCCGCGCTCGCGCGTAAGCACTTCGTGCTCGATCATATCGCGGCGGACTGTGCACGACTCCGGGGTGAGCTCGATGGTCCGGGGCGAGAGATGCTCGACTTTCACTGCTCGAATATCGAGTCGCTGGAGGCGAGTGTGGCGGAAGCCATGCGTCCGCGCGCGGTGGAGTGCATCGCGCCGAGCGGTCCCCTGACGACGATGCCCGAGGACACGAACTGGACGGGCCGAGAAACGCGTGACGACGCATTGAACGCCTTCACCGAGCTGATGGCACTCTCGCTCGTTTGCGATCTCAGCCGCGTCGTGAGCTTTTCTTTCGGGAGTGGTGCCGCACGCTTTTCGATTCCCGAGTCGTACGGCGTTCCCGTCTCGGGCCGCGTCGATTCCGGCGACAGCGGGCCGCAGATGCATGCCTGGACCCATCAGGGCGGCGACGATGCGCTCCGGGCGTTGAACATTTTCTACAGCTGGTTTTCGGAGAAGGTCGCGACGCTTCTCGACAAGCTCAAGACCACCCTCGATGCGGATGGTCGACCGCTCCTCGACACCACGCTGGTGCTCTGGACCTCAGAGTTTGGTGCGGGAGGTCCTCACAGCAACGGCAATGTGCCGGTGATGCTCTTCGGAAACGGCTGCGGCGAAATCGCGACGGGGCGTCAGTTCGTCGCGTCCGGCAATCGCGATGAAAAGGCGCTCGTTTTGCACAACCTCTTCGTTTCGCTGATTCGCTACGTGGGACTTCGCGACGTCGACACGTTCGGGAACGCGGGGCGCGGCCCCTTGGATTGGCTGGCTGGGTAGCGCGCAGCTCAAAAATACCGTCAGTCGATCCGTGGCTGCCTTACTCAGGGTTGGCAAGGCGCTGAAGCTCAGGCCCCCAGCGATCCGCTTGGGTGAGCAACATTCGAACGAGGTTTCGAAACGCGCGACGGTCGAAGTTGGAATCCGTGTGCAGCACCGCGCTCATGCGAACCTCTCCGTCGCTCGGGTTCCACTCGAGTTTGGCCGTGAGCAAACGCCAGTTGAGCTCAGCGATCCGCCGCAGCACCGCAGGGGTGCTTTCGTCTTCCGGCGGCGCGACCGCGAGGCGATCGACGTAGAGGTAGATGGTGTCCGATTCGTCGGAGTAGACGGCGGTGAGGGTGAGTTCGCGGCGGGCGTCGTCAGTCACGTGACGCAGCGTGCAGCGCGCGCGAATGGGACCGAGCGCCTCGCAGAGGGGATCGAGGCGGAGACGGCCGAGCTCCTCCTCCATCGGTGCGAGATAGCGAACCGTTGGCTGGGCAGCCGCCGGGACCGAAAGTAGGAGCAGAAGCAGGAGCAGGCGCATGGGGCGCTCAGTCTAGGATTTGAAGCCAGCCGCGGTCCACGGTCACACCGCGCGCGTTTTCCGCAGGCTTCATGCGCATGAAGAGAGTGCCCACGCACTGGGCCGCTTGAATGGTTCCGAAGGTGCGGCTGTCGTTGGCGTGGCTCGTGCGGTTGTCACCCAGGAGGTAGTAGGAGTTCGCGGGAATCTGAGTCTCTCGAATGCGGAGCGGGTTTTCTGGCCAGAACGCCCAGTGGGAGAAGTTGCCGAGGGAGTCTTGGCTGAGGGTGACACGGATTCCTCGGTTGATGTCGAGGCTGTGAAAGGTGAGCGATTCGATGATGTCTCGCTCCGCGCGCGTGCCGCTGACTTCGAGGTTTCCGCGGTTGGTGCGCACCGCCATGTTGGACTTGCCGAGCACGCGGCCCATCACCATTTGTCCGGCGTTGGTGGGGTGATTGCACACCACGATGTCGCCCATTTCGGCGTCGTCTGCGCCGCGCCACATGAAGACTTCGTCCCCGGCGATCAGCGTCGGCGCCATCCCGTCATGACCCATGACCACAAGGTCCATAAAAAAGAGGCGAAGTACGCCAAACGCGACGAGGGCGATGCCTCCGACCCAGAGGGCGACCTTGAGAATCAGCTTCCAGAATGAGCGCACATTTATGCTCTTCCCGCGGTGGCTGCGTGCTGTCAACCTTCCGGGAAGAAACTGTCGTCGGGGGCGTCCTCGCGAACGAAGGAAACGAGCTTTCGGCGCGCTTCAGGGTCCAAGCCCGCGCGGAGAAAAGCGACGCCGTCGGCTCCTGCGGCGAGTGCCATCGCCGCGCGTTCCCGGTCGATTCCGCCGAGAGCGAGTACAGGAAGATCAACGCCTTTCCGCTGGGCTTTGAACCCGTCGGCTCCGAGGGCGGGGCCCTTGCCAGGAACGGTCGCGAACGGGCTGAGCGTGGCGTAGTCGGCGCCCTCTGCGGCGGCCTGTTCGAGGCCTTCCCGATCGTGGCGTGACGCGCCGACGATACGCTTGCCGAGGATCGCTTTCGCATCGCCGACCGAGACGCCGCGTTCCGGGAGGTGAACCCCATCGGCGCCGATTGCGAGAGCAATGTCGAGGCGTCGATGAATCAAAAGGACCCGGGCGAGTTTGCGAAGTACGCGCGCCTCCGCGAGAAGGGCGCGGGTCGAGAATCCCGGGCGACGAAGGAGGATCGGCACCCCTTCGGAAGCGCCGGCGACGACTTCGTCGAGGCTGCCTTCGGGAGGCGTGATCCAGAGAGCACGCATCACTCGGGGGGACATTCGCGCGGGTCCGGCGCGACCTCGCGGCCATCCAACACCGCGCGGGCTCGTTCCGCTTCGCTCGACGTCGGGTAGCGCTCCGTAATCTCGTGGAGCGCGGTGCGGCGCGCGTCTTCGTTGCCGGCGGCGCGAAACCGTTCGGCGAGGCCCCACAAGGCTTCCGCCGGTGTGTCTTCGAGGCGACGGTTTGGATCGGGATCGGAGGCGCATTGAAACGGGGCGATCCAAAGGAGGGCCCCGATGAGCAGCCGCGCGATCACGCGGTCGAGCCGATGACGCCCTCGAGGGGGCTCGAGGCGGTCGCGTAGAGTTTTCGTGGGATGCGCCCGGCGAGAAATGCGTCCCGCCCCGCCGAGACAGCGTTCTTCATCGCACGTGCCATTCGAACGGGATCGGACGCGCCTGCGATTGCGGTGTTCATGAGAACGGCGTCGACGCCGAGCTCCATGGCGAAGGCGGCGTCGCTCGCGGTGCCGACCCCCGCATCGACGAGTACCGGGACCTTGGCCTGCTTCACGATGATCTCGATGTTGGTGGGGTTGCGGATCCCGAGGCCGCTCCCAATCGGGGCGGCGAGAGGCATTACCGCCGCGCATCCGAGCTCGGCGAGCCGAAGGCATGCGATGGGGTCGTCGCTCACGTAAGGAAGTACGACAAAGCCGTCGTCGACCAGGGTCTTCGCAGCTTCGAGCGTCGCGGGTACGTCAGGAAAGAGGGTGTCGGGATCGCCGATAACCTCGAGTTTGACCAGCGGGGTGTCGAGCATTTCGCGCGCGAGGCGTGCGGTTCGAACGGCGTCTTTGACATTGTAGCAGCCGGCGGTGTTCGGAAGGAGCGTGTAGCCGCCTTCCTGCAGCACCCCGAGGATCGAATCCGCGCCGCGCTCGTCGAGGTTGACGCGGCGAACGGCGACTGTGACGACCTCACAGCCGCTTTCCTTAAGCGCCGCGCGAGCGGTGTCGAGGTCGGGGTATTTTCCGGTGCCCGTCCAAAGGCGGGAGAGAAACGAAAACTCGCCGATCTTCAATTCGTCCGCCATCTCAGCCTCCACCGACAAAGTGCACAACTTCGATCTGGTCGCCCTCGACGAGGGTCGTGGTCTCGTGGTTCGCGCGCCGAACGATCTCTTCGTTTCGTTCGACTGCGACGAGGGTGTCGCCCAGCCCGAGCGTGACGAGGAGGTCGCGGACGGTCGCGCCGGCCTCGACTTCACGCTCCTCGCCGTTGAGTTGGATTCGCACGCGGCGGGTATAGCGCCTCAGTTCCGTGGCTGAAAGGGGTGAAAGCCGACGAGTAGCATGGGCGTTGGAATCTTGTGGAACACCCAATTCGTCGGTTCCTCAGGGGTCCAAGGACCAGCGTGCGATTGCTCTTCACCTTGGTGCTGGTCGCCTGTGGCGCGTCGGGGACTTCCGTTGTGCCCCGATCGCCCGTGTCCCGGACGCCTGAGGAGCAGGCCGCGATGCCAACCTGCCAGGGGGAGCTCGCCACGCTCGCGGAGAGTCCGCCGGAGCGGGAGGCCCAGCTTCGGCGCCTGCGTCGTTCCTTTGCGGAGTGCGACGCGGTGGTGGTCACGCTCGCGACGCTGCTGACGGAGCTTCGTCGTCCGGACGAGGCCATCGCGCTGCTCGCGGAACGGCTCCGCGAAGGAGGGGAACGCGCGCGCTTTCTTCCACTCTTGATCGATGCGCATTTGCGGGCGGGGGAAAACGAGCAGGCGGAGCTGGTGTGTCAGCAGGCGCTTCACCAAGAGCCGAATCGAGCGTCGACGTGGAATCGCTGCGGCCTCGTGGATCTCGCGGCGGGCCGGATCGCGATCGCGCTTCAGCGTTTTGAGCGCGCCTACACGCTGGACCCCGAGTTCGTGGACGCGTGGATCAACCACGGTCAGGTCGCTCTCGATCATCGTGATTTCGAGGAGGCTGAGCGGCTCTTTGCGGCGGCGATCGAGCATCAACCCGATCGCTACGACGCGCTCGTCGAACGTGGGATTGCGCTTCGGGCGTTAGGGCGGCTCGACGAAGCTCGTTTTTCCTACGAGCGAGCGATTTCGATCGCGCCGTCTCGTCCGGAAGCGCACTACGACCTTGGGCTGCTCTATGTGGAGGCGCCTCGCGATCGCATGGATCTCACCCGCGCGCTGGGTCACTTTCAGCGCTTCTTGGAGCTGGCGCCGCGCGAGCTTCGGGCTGCGCGCGATGCGGCGCGTGCTCAGGTGGAGCGGCTTCAGGCGACGCTTCGCTAGGCGCGTTCCCTACCGGTTCGTCACGCGCACCGGTGCGCTCGGGGCACTGACGCGGCCGGCGTGATCGATGTAGCGAAAACGAAGCGTCGATCCTGCGTCCGGGACTGGGCGGGTGATGCCCGGCGGCGTTGCGCCGCAGCGTCCGGAGCGAAAGATGGTGGTCTCCGCGAGGGTCAGGTCTGCGTTCCAGCCGACCACGCCGTGTTCGTCTTCGCCGAGAATCAGAAACGCGGGCGATGAGCCCTGGAGCGTCACGTTGAGCGTTGCCCGCTCGCCTCGAAGACCTTGGGTGACGAGGCGGGTGACCGCGCGGACCCGGGGGGCCTGGAGTTCGCCTTGCGTTCGATCTGCGCTGAACTCCACCGTGGTCTCGGCGGGAAATCCCTGAACGCGGTATCGACCCGGCGGTGGGGTTCGTGCGGGGGTGTAGACCGTTAGCGAGGAGGAGAGCGCGCGGTTGCGGAGCGGGATCTCGGTTCCCTCTCGGACCAAGGAGAGCGTGGGCATCGCCGAGGTGTTTCCGGCGCGTGCGTTTTCGAGCCCGACGACGAGCGACCCATCCGCGGGAAGAGGTCGGTCGGTGGGGGTGAGCAGCTTCGGTCCATAGCGCGGGGCCATGCAAAGCGCGTATGCGTCGAGGGAGGCGAAGACGACCAGGGCGGAGGCGAGGAGCGCGCGCATCGCTCCGATTGTGCCGTTGCTGCTGCTAGCGTGGAAGACGCTTCTTCATCACCGCGATCGCTTCGGGGTTTTCGTCGATCATCACGTAGCCACGCTCATGCGCGGCGGCGGATTCTCCGGAGGTGCCGCTGCCGGCAAAGAAGTCGAGGACAACGTCGCCTTCCGAGCTGTGGACTTTGACGATGCGGTCGAGAATGCCGCGGGGCTTCTGCGTGGGGTAGCCGGTTTTTTCGCGTCCGCTCGTCGGTACGATGGTGTGCCACCAAACGTCCGTCGGGGTTTTTCCGCGGGCGGCTTTTTCTTTTCCCACGAGGCCGGGGGCCATGTAGGGGATGCGGTCCATCGCGTCGTAGTGGAAGACGTAGCGTTTGGGGTCGCGCGCGTACCAGAGGATGGTGTCGTGCTTGGCGGGCCAGCGCTTTTTGGGGCGTCCGCCGAAGTCGTAGGCCCAGACGATTTCGTTCATGAAGGAGGAGCGGCCGAGGAGATCGTCGAGGGCGACTTTGACGTAGTGGACCTCGCGAAAGTCGAGGTGCACGAAAATCGACGCGTCGTCGGTAAGGCAATGAAGAGACGCTTCGATGCGCTCCATGAGCCATCCGAGGTAGTTGTCGAAGGCGTCGCGGTAGGCGCCGCTCGCGACCGCTTTGACGTCGTAGCGTCGTCCGCCGAATCCCTGGCGTCCGCCTTCTTTGCTCGCCACGACCTTCATGCGCTCGCGTTTTTGGGTGCGCCCGGTGTTGAAGGGGGGGTCGATGTAGACCAGGCGGGCGAAGGCGTCGGGGAGCGTCGGGAGGATCGCGAGGCAGTCGCCTTGGAGGATTTCGCGCACGGGCGGACCTTAGAGCACATTGAGCGTCGAAGCCCGAGTTTGCGTGTTCGAGGTGGGCGCCGCATAGGAAGAGGATGAAGATTCGCACGTTCACGGTCGGTATGTTTCAGGTGAACACGTACGTGCTGACCGACGAGGCGACCGGGGCGTCGGCGATCGTGGACAC
>JBCDAA010000289.1:0-11759 GCA_039186435.1 Myxococcota bacterium
CTCAGCTCTCGGCGCTACGTGCGTTGGGTGGACGGTTTCGACCGCTTCCCGAGGACGCCGTTGCGGTCGCGTATCCACGCGCTGAGTTTCCGGAGGCGCCGGTGGTCGCGACCATGCGCTAAGGCGAGCTTCGGCAGGCGAGCGCGACGGTCGCCGCTCACGTAGTGGATGCGATCTACGACAAACCCGACCTCGTCATCGCCAACCATTTTCTTCATGTGGCCCACGGCGCCACCCTCGCGGCGACGCTGCGCGAGGTCCCGACCGTTGTGGTTTCGCACGGCACGGACATGGAGTACGCCTGCGCCGCGTCGGCGGTCGCGCGAGGAATGGCGCGAGAAACGCTCGCGCGAACAACCAAGCCGGTAGCGCTCAACGAGACCGCTCGCCGCAGACTTTGCGAGCTCCTCGATGCGCCGGCCGAGCGCTTTGCGGTCGTTCCGGTGGGCATCGATACCGATGTATTTCGAAGCTTCGACGAGCCGCGGGCACCGCGGGTGGTGCAGGTGGGACGGCTGCTTCTCGACAAGGGACCGCACCTCACCATCGCCGCGTTTGCGCACCTCCTCCACGACGGTCTCGACGCCGAACTCGAGCTGATCGGCGACGGTCCAGATCGCACGTCCCTCCAGGCGCTCGTTCAAGCGATCGACACCGGGGATCGCGAGTCCGCGCGTCGCCTTCTCGTTCGAATGGCGGACACCACCGATCGATCGCGCCTGCTCGCGCCGGTCGCGCACAGCCTTTTCGGCGACAAGGGGGCGGACGTTCTGCGGGCGCTTGAGGGACGCTTTGCCTCGCGAGTTCGCTTCGCGGGCTACCTCGCGCCCGCCGAGGTTGCGGCGCGCCTTCGAAGGGCGCGGGTCTGTGTGCTCCCCTCGATGGTTCCTGAGTGTTACCCGCTCACGCTCATCGAAGCGATGGCGTCGGGGTGCCTGATTCAAGCGAGCCCCCTCGGTGGGACGGCCGAGATTCTTGCCGCCTACGAGCGCGAAGCCTGGATGATGGACCCCGAGCGTCCGATCTTCTCGCTCGTGAGCGGGATTCCGCGCGCGCTCCGCCGCTGGAACGCCAACCTCGCGATGGACCTCTCCGATCGCGTTCGAGGGAGGCACGAATGGCGTGGCATCGCGCCGTCGCTCTGCCGCAACGAACGAACTCCTTCCGAGCTCCCGCCGCCGATGCGGGCCTCGGTCTGGTCGTGATGTGACTGCCGTAGCGGAGAGCACCACGCAAACTGTGTTGGTTGTCGACGACGATCCGACGAACCGTCGCATGGCCAGTCTTCTCCTTCAGCGGCAGGGGTTCGCCGTGCACACCTCCCACGACGGGCCGACCGCGCTTTTGGACCTCGACGCCCTTACGCCGGACGCCATCGTGCTCGACTACATGATGCCGGGCATGAACGGTCCGGAGGTGCTTCGGCGCATGCGCGGCGGGAGCCATCGCGACGTGCCGGTGTTGCTCCTCACCTCGTCGAGTAGTCCGGAGCATATTCAAGAAGCGTTTTCCGCGGGGGCCCAAGACTTCATCACGCGCCCGGTCGACTGGCGCTTCCTCGGCGCGCGAGTGACCGCTGCGATCGGCCTCGCGGAGGCCCGTCGACAGGCCCGTGACGCGGCGCTTGCCCGCGACGAGCTCCTCCGCGAGCTGGATGAAGCAAGGCGAGTTCAACAGGCGCAGCTCCCGACAACGCCTGCATCCTGGGGTCTTTGGACGGCAACCGGCGCGGTGGTCGCTTCCGGCGGCGTGGGCGGCGACGTCTTTCTCTTCGTTGTTCGCACCGGCCGCAGTCCGGTGGTTGCCCTCGTGGACGTGTGTGGGCACGGGGTGGCGGCTGCCATCATCGCATCGCAGGTCGCGACGGAGCTTCGAACGACCCTGATCGGCCGCGGACCGGCGGAGGCGATGACGGTCTTGAACGAAAAGCTCGTTGCGACGGCGAGCGGCAAATACGCGGTCCTCGCTCTCATCGAGACCCACGACGATCACGTTTGCATCGTCAACGCCGGGCTCCCTCCAGTCGGCCAGGTACGTGACGGTGCGCTCGTTCATTCGGTTGCGGGCGGCGGACTGCCCCCGGGGTTGCTTCCGCACCAGCACTACGAGGAAGTCGAACTACCGGTGGAGGCCGGCGACCGCCTCGTCATCATGAGCGACGGGCTCACGGAACCCTTCGGGCACGCGGACGCGATCGAGCGAACGATCGTGGAGCTCGGGCTCTTGGATGCAGCACCAGTGGATCGTGAAACCTTGTCGAGCCGCATCGTGGGCATCCTCGGCCATGAGCAGCCGGACGACGCAACGATCGTGCTGCTCGAACGCGTGACCAACGCCGGCGGGTGGCCAACGCGGCGTGCGAAGGAGACCTTCGATGCGTGCGTTCCGATGCTCGCGCTGGTGACGGAGTGGGTGATGGAACAGCTTCCGCCGCTCGACGATCCCGGCATGGTTGAGATGGGCGTCACGGAGGCGGTCACGAACGCCATCGTTCACGGCGCGCTCGAGCGATCGTCGGAAGCGCGGAGCAACAACGCGACCTACTTTGGGACTACGCGGGCAGTTCGTGGAGGAGTCTCCCTCGAGGTTTCCTCCGAGCCGTCGCGCGCTTCGATCATGCTTCGCTGGAAGGGCGCGGCGTGTCCCATCGAGTTCCGGCAGCAACCCCCAGAGCCGGATCCGCTTCAGGAGTCCGGCCGCGGACTCTGGGTGATTTACAGCGTGTTCGACCACGTGACTTGGCACGAGGACGGACACGGAATGGTGATGACTATCGACCGGGAGGAGCCATGAGTCGAATTGGGATGGTGCTTGCGGGAGGTCTCGGCAAGCGAATGAAAAGCACGAAGCCGAAGGTTCTCCACGAAGTCGGAGGCGTGCCGATGGTGGTGCGCGCGATCAACGCTCTGCGTGAGGCGCCGGTGGATCGCCTTGTCGCGGTGCTTTCGCACGCGTCCGATCAGGTCAGCGCGGTGCTGCCGAGCGATACCGCGGTGGTGGTTCAGGAACGACCCCGCGGCACCGCGTCCGCGATCATCGACTCCGCCGAGTACCTTGAGCGCGACGATGATGTCATTGTGGTGTCCTTCGGGGACATGCCGTGGCTCAACCCGCGGAGCGTCAATCGCCTCGCGGCGGCGATCGAGGATGGCGCAGACGCCGCGGTGCTCACCTTCGTCTTCGACGACCCACCGCACTTTGGACGGATCCTTCGAGACGGTGAGGGCAACCTCGTCGACATTGTGCAGTTCAAGGACTGTTCCGAGGGGCAGCGTTCCATCGGCGAGCTGGACGCAGGCATGTTCGCCTTCAACGCCAAGGCAATTCGCGATGTCCTCGATCAACTCGACAGCAACAACGCGCAAAACGAAATCTACCTCACGGACGTCCCGGGGAAGATCGCCCTCGGCGGAGGCCGCGTCGTCTGCGTCGCGGCGGAGCGTCTCGAGGAAGCCCTCGGGGTGAACGACCCGCGGCATCTCGAGTTCGCGGAGCAGCTCCTCGCGCTGCGGGAGTCGGAGGAGGTCCTGCACCTCGCCGACGATTTCTATCGGAGCATCTGCGAGGCGTACCAGCAGTAGCGGATCCGTTCGGACGGTCTAAAACAAGGAGAGTTGCGCGCTTGGGCGGCGAAACGTCGTTGGCTCGTCGTTGTCCGCTTGAACGATCTCCAGGCCAAGCCGCCGCCTGTGGTGCTCAAAAAGCTGGCGCATCGCGTCCCAGCGAGCGCCTCGGCCCCTCATTCGCGCGCCAAAACGGGCGTCGTACATCGTTCCGCCGCGCATCTCCCGGATCGCGTTGCGGACCTTCTGCGCACGGAGCGGAAACGCCTCCTCGAGGCGTGCGTCAAACACCGGAAGTACTTCCTTTGGAAGTCGAATGAGGATCAAGAACGCCCCGGAGGCCCCCGCGTCTGCGGCGCGTTCGAGAATCTCTGGAATCTGACTGTCGTTGAGGCCCGGGATCATCGGGCCGAGAGAAACGCTCACCCGGATTCCGGCCTCGGCGAGAACTCGAATGGTCGCAAAGCGTTTTGAGGCAGAGCTTGCAAAGGGTTCGATCGCCCGCGCCATCGAATCGTCCGCAAAGGGAATGCTCACCGCGACATGACAACGGGCATCGCGACTCAGCGCTTGCAAGACGTCGATGTCACGCCGAACCAGCTTGCTCTTGGTGATGATCCCGACCGGGTTGCGGTACTTGGCACAGAGGGTGAGGCACGCGCGGGTGAGCTCGTAGGTGGCCTCGAGGGGCTGGTAGCAGTCCGTGTTTCCGGAGAAGACGATCGTCTCGCCGCGCCAGTGTTTGCGATCGAGCGCGGTCCGAAGAAGCTCCGCGATGTTGGTCTTGACGACGAGCTTGCGATCGAAATCCGTCCCCGCCCCGAAGCCGAGATATTGATGGGAGGGGCGTGCGTAGCAGTAGGCGCACGCATGAAAGCAACCGCGGTAGGGATTGAGGCTCCAGGTAAAGCCGATGTCGGGACTCTCGTTGCGGGAGAGGGCGCTTCGGGCCTGCTCTTCGAAGATCTCGAGCGTCGCTGGAGGCGCGGGCCCATCCCATTCCAAGTGATTGGATTCAAAGGGATTGGGCGGGTTTTCGATGCGCCTCATACTGAACGAGTGTTCCGTGTTCGGCGGGAGGTGTCAATGCTCGGTGGCGCCTGGAAGACAGATCTCGAATGTGGCGCCGCAGGAAGGCCGCTGGAGTCTGAGCGAGCCTCCTTGGGCCTCGACCAGCTGACGCGCGATCGTGAGTCCCTGTCCGGTGCCGATCGCTTCTTCTTTGGTGGAAAAGAAGGGCTCAAAGATGCGCTGTGCGAGGGACTCGGGGACCCCCGGACCGTCGTCCGCGACTCGGATGACGACCGACGATCCCTTGCCGTTCACGAGCTCGACCCGAATCGTACCGAGGTCGTCTCGGCAGCTTTGTTCGATCGCCTGCGCTGCGTTGACAATCAGTGAGAGGACGACCTGTCGGATGTCGGCGGGACAGCAAAGGGCGAGCCGGGTTTGCTCGTCGTGTACTTCGACCTGCGCGACGTGCTTGTACCCACTGCGAGCAACGACGAGCGCGTCGTCGATGATCGGTCGCAGCGCCGTTGGTGTTCGAGCCTGTTTGCGAGGATGCGAGAAGCCTCGCACGGCGTCGATGATCTCGTGAATGCGTTCGAGGCCCTTTTGGGCTTCCGCGATCGAGCGCTTGAGGTCGACAAGAACGCCATCGCCGGCGCCGGTGAGCTTCATGGAGGAGGCCTCGGCGAGCTCTGCGATCGAGTCGGAGAGGAAGTGCACGTGGTCGCCGAGGAATTGCACGGGCGTGCTCAACTCGTGGACCACGCCAGTCGCCAGCTGTGCAACCGCCTGAAGTTTGTGCGCGTACGCAAGATCACGCTGGAGTTTTCGCTCCGTGGTGATGTCGAGGAGGGTGCAGACGGCAGAGCGCTGGGTCACGCCGGGCTGTAGGTGTCCAATCAGGCGCATCGAAACGAGAACTTCCAGTTCCCTTCCTTTTGCGGTTCGAACGAGGCCATGGACGCGAAGGTCGCGCTTGGTGTTGGGGTCGACGAGGAAGTCGAACATCTCGTCAAGGCTGTAGCCGTTCGAGATGAAGAATCCTTGAATCGGCTGCCACAGGATGTTCTCGGGCGCCGTTTCGAAGAGCTCGCTCGTCGCCGGATTGATCTCCGTGATCACGCCATCGTCGCGAAGGACGACCAGCGCCCCCGACATGGCTTGCACGATGTCCGACAGGTGTCCGTAGATGGAGACAAGCGGATCATCGGTGGTGGAAATCGTCACGAAACCCTCCTTGAGGCCGGGGTTCCCGCAGCGCGAACGAAGACAGGAAGCACAGGCGCTCGCTTCCTCGATCGGGCGACGGGAAGAGCGGCTTTAGCGACGCGCTCCGGGGCGCTCTGGACTGCTGGAGTTCGTATTCCGGATCGCGCGCGAGCAGGAAGAGCTCGAGGTTGCCCTCTTCCCAGGCGTGGTAAGGCGCAGGTTGGGGATAGGCGCGGAGCGCTTGGAGCTGGTCGACCCATTCGCGAGCCTGAGCGTCCGCGTCGGGGTCGGATCCGTCGAGGACGACATACGTGTATCGCGTTCCGATGATCTGCTCGGGCTGCGCTGGGTCGAAGTAGTAGCGCTGTGGTGGGAATGCGTCGGCGACGTGGGACGCATCCACGACCCACGCGCTGTCCACGAACGCAGGGAGCGCGCGGCGAGACGCCACGACAGAGAAGTTCCAGGGAAGGTGTTCCTGCCGCATGGTGGCCGCGAGTTCGAGGAGCGGGCGGGAGAGCCCTCGCCTCTCTTCCGTGGCGGTTTGCGGAGCGGTCGCAAGAACACAGGCGACGACGACGGCCGGCGCGAGGAACGCAACCGCGCCGATGCGGGCACGTCGGTTCAGCTTCCACAGATCCGCCGCGGCCGCGGTGAGGCTTACCGTTGTCATCACCTCGAGACCGTAGGGGAGCGTTGCCACCTTAGGCTCGCCGTCGAAGCCGCCGGCCGCAAACGTCAGCGCAAGCTGGCCTGCACCGAGAGCACGCCCCGCCCACACCACCGGATCACTTCGGCGTCGTGGACCCCCAAGAAGCAGCCAGCCGGCGCTCGCGACGGTGACGATGACGAGCCAGCGCGGAGGCGTCTCGCTCAAGGCGAGGGACGACCACGCCTGGATGCCGCCCATTCCGAGAGCGACGGCAACGAGGGCCAGAAGGGGAAGGAGCAAAAGCGCCACAACGCGGAGACGCTCTCGCGGGGTACGCTCGGCACGCTCGGACACCAGCGCAGCCGCGAGCAGGATCCAGCCACAGGCCAAGCCGAGGGGATGAAGGATCGCAAAGATCGTGAGCAGCGCGACGGGGCGCCGGCTGCGGCGGCTCGCATCCCCGGCGCAGGTGCAGAGCCAGGGCGCAAGCGCGACGGCGAGAAGTCCGAGAGACGCGGTTTGTCCTTGGACGATCGCGACGGCGGGAATCACGGAGGTTGCGAGCGCACCAAGCCAGGGCGGTGTCGCCGGCGCGATGCGACGGATGGCGTGCGCGCCGGACCAACCCGCGAGAAAGATCAATGGAGCGCCGAGGGCGATCGTGGCGGTGGCGCGCGGCGACATGGTGAGGGCAGCGCCAAGCTCGCTGAACACCACGTCCGGCAGCCACTCCTGTGAGTCGCCCCACCCCGCAAGGTGCATCAGCCGGTTCGTCTCTTCTCCGTTGATGGGCTCGTCGCGAAGGAGACGAAGAACGACGGCGAGCAGGGCGGTGACCGAGGCGAGGAGCGTCGCGAAGAGTGCCGCGCGTCGCGCGCCCAGCCGCGCCTGAACGCGGTCGCGAGTGGCTTTGGTGGAGCCGGCGATCGTTGCGGTCGCCCGGCGACCGATCGCGATCCCGGTTTCGATCATCGCCCGGGACTGCGTGATGCTGCGCTTGGTGCGCGCCACCCTTCGGCGCCAGTAGGACGCTTCCTTCTCCTCCTCGTCGGGCGTTTCCGCGGCGGGGAGGATGCCCACGCCTGCAGGAACGTCGGCAGGCCGGGGTTCGTAAAAGAGGTCGGCGAAACGGCTCCAGAGGAATCGGACCACCCACTGAATCACGCCGCGCCGGTGGCGGACTTCCGCACCGACGGCGTAGACGAAGAGCGACGCGAGAAACGTTCCGAGGTTGAGCTGGCCGCAGAACCAAAGCACCGCGGTGGCAAAGAGACTGAGGATGGCCGTGCGTGCGACGCGTGCCGGTCCGTCGTGAGCGCTCCGCCGAAAGAGCAGATTGGGCGCGACCCCGCCGAGGAGGACGACCCAAAGAAGCATGCGTAGGGCGGTGCTGACGACGTCCCACGTCATGTCAGAAGGCCGAGTAGTAGTAGTAGTCGATGCGCTTGGTGAGGATGACGCCGTGCCGGATCATTCCCGCTGCGAAGTAAAGGGTGCCTGCCGTAAACCCGAGGACGGCCCATTCTGGACCGGCGAGTCGGGAGGCGGTGAACCCGACGACGGCGCCGACCGCCAGGCAGCGCCACATTTCGCGGACGACCACGAGCCCGCGCGCGAGCGTGAAGTAAAGCAGCCCCACCATGAGGGCCCAGGTCAAGAGCTGGTAGCCCGCGGCCGCAAACCAGAAGACCCACTCGGTGGTGTCGCTCGCGAAGAAGTCCCGAATCTCCTTAACGTCGTCGAACGCCTTGAGTGCCGAGATGCCCCAGTAGGTGACCAGCACGCTGACGATCGAAAAAACGACAACGATCACGAACGAACGCGACCCAAACGCCATCATGCTCCGGCGATGGGTTCCGACAGCTCGGTAGATGGTTTCGTCCTGCTCCCGCACGATACGCGGCGCGAACTCGTGGATGACGTGCTCGAGGTACGCCATCGGGACCAAGAGCGACATCAGCGCCCAGTCCATGCCGAGCTCGTAGGGTGTGTGAAACCAAACGGGCATTGGGAGGGGTCGCCCGGGCGCCGTCCAGGCGATGAGCCGATCTGCGAAGAGAAACGTAAAGTAGCCGAGGCCGTAGACGGCAAAGGGTGCCAGGATGCCGGCGGCGACGTCGGGGGGCGGGAGAGGCGCGACGGTTTGCTTCGCATCCTCGTCGGGGACCAGCTTTCGAATCGTACGGGCGGCGACGGAAAACGCGAGCACGCTGGCGAGGGCGATCGACGAAAGCTGTGACCACTCGACGTCCAGTCCGAAAACGCGAACCTGAACCGCGACCAGCAGCCCGCAGCAGAACGTGACGCCGAAGCTCCACGCGTGCTTGCCGAGCATGTAGAGGAGGCCCAGCGAAAGCCACATCGCACATAGCGCGATGTAGTAGAGGCTCGCCGTGGCGAATGCCCACGCGCCGAGAAAGGGAACGACGCAGTTCAGCACTGCAGCGACGACCCAAACGAGGAGTGCGAGCACAAGACCCAGTGCAACAAGGCGGCGACACACCTTGGCGAGCAGCGTGTAGGCCTTCATGCCTCGGTAGACCGTTCCCTGTCGCCCGATGGTCATGACGACGCCGCCGGTGATCGCAAAGCTCGCGACCGTTCCGAGGCCGATGAGCGTCGCCTGCATCTCCGTGAAGTCGAGCGACGCCCAAAGCGAATAGCGCGTGACGAGAATGCAGGCGATTTGACCGAGCATCGGCATCGCAAAGAACGAGCCTTCGAAGAGATGGCGGGCAAAGCGTCGCCATCGGTCTCGGCGAACCTCCTCCGCTTTTTCGTCAGGGGGGGCCTCCACCGCCGGCGGGTCCTTCATAATCAGGTCATAGACGTCGCCAGCGAGACCGAAGAGGTTGGGGTAACCGTATTTTTCGACGGCATCGACGTCGCGCATCCCCGTGGACTCGAGGGTTGCGGCGACGGCCCAGGAGTCGAGGGGAATCCCGATCTTGCCGGTCACGACTTCGACGACCGAGTCGAGCTTGCTCTCGTGCGCCGGCGGGGGCGGATCTTTGCTTGGGGGAAGTACCGGCGGAACGGATGGAGGCGGAATCGACGGGCGGCTTTGACGAACCGATGGCGGCGGGATGCTCGTTCCTTCGGTACCCATCACGCGGCCCTTTGCTGGCGCGCGAGGGTGTCCTCGTGCATCTCGAAGTAGAGGTCTTCGTATCCCTTGAGCTGCTTTTGAATCGTGAACTCGGAGACCACTCGCTCGCGCGCGGCCCGGCAGCATCGCTTTCGCCGGTCGGGGTCGCTGAGGAGTTCGGCCAGCGCCTCACCGAGCGCCTGTGGATCGCGCGGCGGGACGACGATGCCGGTGTCCCCGACGGCTTCTCGGACTCCGCCTACATCGGTGGCGACGCACGCGACGCCGCTCGACATGGCCTCGAGGACTGTGTACGGAAACCCTTCGGAGATCGACGAGAGAACGCTGATGTCCCCTTCGATGAAGATGCCGTAGGGGTCCGGGTGAAAGCCCCCAAACTCGAAGTTGTCGCCGCAGCCAAGCTCCTCGATGAGGTCACGGCACTTCTGCACGTAGGGCGGGTCGGCCTTGAGGGAGCCGTAACAGATCACGTGGATCTCCGGCATGATCTTGCGAGCGACGTCGGCGCCGCGAATCATCGTTTCGACGTCCTTCAGCGGGAATACGCGCGCTGCAGCGACGACCGTGGGTCTTCCCTGTCGGTGCTCCGGCTTCGGGGAGGGGCGAAAGCACTCCGTGTCGACGCCGTTGTAGATGATTCGAATGCGCTCTTTGGCTGCGCCCCACGGGATCTCCCAGCGGCTGTTAAACGCAGCCACCGGCGACACGACATCCGCGACCGCGTAACAGGCGCGCCCGAGGAGAATCGCGAGGCCGATGAGGAACTTTTTCTGAATCTGGCTGAAGTCCCCCTGCGAAATGTTGATGTAGCGCTCGCGCAGATACACGCCGTGGTCGGTGACGACAAAGCTCGTCCCGTCGACCTTCCGGCGGACAATGCCTGGGAGCGCACAGGACGCCGCGATCGTTGCGTGAAAGACGGTGCCATCGGGAACGTGCATCCCGATGGGCATCAGCATGTTGTAGAACCAGCGGCCGCAGGTCGTAACATCCGCGATGGTCGGGGGAGGGCTGTCGCGACCCGCGGGCGACTCGTGAAAGCGCTCGGCGAATTCGAGAAACATCTCCCAGACCTCGCGACTACGCATCGCCGCCTTGAAGTCGTTCTCTCGAAAGAAGAGCCCCACCTCGACGATGGCGTCCACGAGCCGGTCGATGGGCGTCCCACCGAGAAAGATCTCCTCGAGGAGGGTGCGGAACGGCTTGAGGAACGCTTTGGAAAGCGCGCCCGAGGTCGTGTTCCAGCGACGCCATAGAACCGTGCTGTAGCGGCCCGGGTTGAGGTAAATCGCCGGCTCCTCCCCGGGCCAGAGCGGCACGTGAACGACCCGTTTAACGGAGTCCTGTCGCTCGTATTTGTACTTTGTGTGCGTGTCGCCGGTGACCGCGAGGATCGTGAAGTCGACGCTCTCGAGACCGCTGCAGAGCTGATGGCACCACGTGGACACACCGCCTCCCATAAACGGGTAGGTGCCCTCGTTGGCCATCACAATCCACGGTCTCATGGTCCGTCGAGTTAGGAAGCGGCCTGAGTCGCTCCCTTGGCAGCGGCAACATCGTCGTAGGCGTCGAAGACGCGATCGAGACGAGTCAGGGCAAGGACGCGCTTTACGCCCTCCTGCACCGACGCGAGTTTGAGGTCGCCTTCACCAACGCGAAGTGACTTGTAGAGCGATACGATCGCACCGAGCGCCGTGGAATCGATGGCCTCGGTTGCCGAGAGGTCGAGGATGACCTGGTCGGACCCTTGTGCCGTACAGGATCGAACTGCGGAGAGCAGTTCTTGGGTGTTGGTGACGTCGACGCGGGAGGGCACCCGCACGATCGAGAACGACCCGTCAGTAACTCGTTCAAATTCCATATGTCTCCTCCGTCGTTGGTCGAGGGGTTCATCGTTCGGTTTCTGGCGGGCCTTTAGCCGTCCAGCTCTCAAGAAACGCCGGGTTTCGGGCGATGAGCCGAAGAGCGACCCGTGTCGCGAAGGCTCGTCATCGTGTTTTGGAAAGCTCGGAAAGATGCTTCTCCCCGCCAGGTGCCGAACGCGCTGGTCGCTGCGTGGTCTACCGAGTCGCCTACCGAGTCGCCGTCCCCTTCGACGTTTCTCCAGCGGCTTGCAGAGGCGCTTCTCGCGGAGCTCCACTCAACGCACCTCGCGTTCTACGTGACGAGCGAGGAGGGGCTTCGCCGCGTCGGAATCGCCGCCGAGGAGCCAGGC
>JBCDAA010000290.1:0-11742 GCA_039186435.1 Myxococcota bacterium
GGGCTATCAATGCGACCCCGAAATCGCTCGCTGGGGGGCACGCTGGCGAACGCGCGACTGGGCCTCGAAGCTCGGCGCGGACGAGGCCTGGATTCAGGCAACGCAGGACGCGTTCGTGCCGCCCCTCGAGGCCTCGCACGTGGTCGGCACGCTGCCGAATATGCCAGCGAACCGGCTGAGCAGTCAGCTGGATCTTAAGGGTCCGAGCTTTACCGTCGCGGCGGAGACCGAGAGCGGCACCGATGCGCTTTCGATCGCGATGCGCGCGCTGCGTGCCGGCGAGCTCGAGTTTGCGCTCGTTGGCGCGGTCGATCTTTCGCACGAGGTGGTGCACCGCGCAGCGACGTCGGGAGCGAACGCTGCGGATGCCGCGGTGGTGCTCACCCTCTGCACCGAAGAGGTTGCGCGCGAGCGCGGCCTCCCCGTCCTCGCGACGTTGGAACCCGCTTCGTTCACGCCGAGCGCGACCGTTCGCGACCGCATCGGCTCCGCGCACGCGGCCGAAACGCTTCTCGAGGTCACCGCCGGTATTCTCTCGTGTGCGCGCGGTCAGCGCATTGGCGGCGCACCCTGGACCGACACCACGCGGCACCAAAACGTTGCCGGCGTGTCCATCGAAGCGACGGCGATCTCGCCCCGCGCTACCGCGCCCGAGGTTGGCGCAACCCTCACGTTTCCCGCGCGACGGCCCGCGGTTTCAGTTCCACCGGTTTCAATTCCGCCGCTTTCGCGCGCGACCCAAGGAACGGCTTCCATGCAAACGATGCCCCCTGCTCCCTGGCTTCCCCCCGTTGGCGAAGCCGCGCCTACTTCGGCGCCGTCCGCGCGCACGTCCGCGCAACCTCAACCGATCGCTGGAGCCGTTTCAGCGACCGCGATGGCGCACGCCGCGCCGCCCTCAACCACAACCACAACGGTCACCTCCGCCGCAACTCCACCGGCAACCATCGCGGCAACAGCCCGGAGCACTCCGGCGCTACCTCCGAGCGCACCTCCGGACGCGCTACCGCCGAGCACAGCCCCGGGCGCGCTACCGCCGAGCACAGCTCCGGGCGCGCTACCGCCGAGCACAGCTCCGATCGCAGAGCCCCAGCCGGGCGTACCCTCCTTCCTCGCGCACTTCACCGCGCACCAGCGACGCCTCGGAGAGATTCACCGCGCGTTCCTTGAACAGCAATCCGCGCTCCATCAACAGTTCCTGCAAACAACCCTCTTCGTTCCGACGGCGAACGTTCCAGCGGGAACCCAGCCCGCCACTGCACTGCCGAGCGCGGCCCAGGCAAGCGTGCCCATGCCCTTGCCCATGCCCGTGCCCAAAAGCGCGGCACTACCGACCGCCGTACCCGCGGCATCCCCGACTGTGCCTCTGCCCAGAAGCGCACCGCCGACCGCTCCCGCATCCCAAGGCATCGCACCACCGACCGCATCCAAAGCCGCACCACCCGTGCCCGTGTCCGTGCCCGAGGACGCCAACGCCCACGCTCACCCACCGCGTGCCACGCCGACGCCCCAACCCAACGGCGCGGCAACGGAACTCCCCCTCGCCTTCAAACCCCGCGGCCCCTCCTTCGATCGCGACGCCCTCAAAGTCCACGCCAGCGGCAAGATCAGCACCATCTTCGGCCCCCTCTTCGAACAGCAGGACGGCTACGCGGTGCAGGTCCGCATGCCCGAACCGCCGCTCCTCCTCGCCGATCGCTGCACCGGCATGGATGCCGAACCCGGCAGCATGGGCAAAGGGACCTGCTGGACCGAAACCGACGTGCGCGCGGACTCCTGGTACCTCCAGCACGACGGCCACATGCCCGCCGGCATCATGATCGAAAGCGGCCAGGCCGACCTGATGCTCATCAGCTACCTCGGCGCCGACTTCGCCAACAAGGGCGAGCGTTCCTACCGCCTCCTCGGCTGCGAGATGACCTGGCTCGGCGACCTCCCGAAGGTCGGCGAAACCCTCGCCTACGACATTCACATCGACGGCCACGCGCAGCAGGGCGACGTCCGCCTCTTCTTCTTCCATTACGACTGCTGGGTCCGCCGCGCCGACGGCACCTACCGGCCCGCGCTCCGCGTTCGTCATGGCCAGGCCGGCTTCTTCACCGACGAAGAGCTCGCGGACAGCGCGGGCATTCTCTGGAAACCGGAAGAACAAGACATCATCGCCGACGCCCGAGTTGACCCGCCCGCCGTCGATCACGGCAAACGCGCCTTCACCGGCGAAGAGCTCCGCGCCTTTGCGGACGGCGAACCCTGGCGCTGCTTCGGCGAGGGCGTGATGCGCACCAAGACGCACACCCGCACGCCGCAGATTCAATCCGGACGCATGCTCTTCCTCGACGAGGTCACCGAGTTCGATCCGAAGGGCGGCCCCTGGGGACGCGGCTACCTCAAGGGCGTCGCCGAGATCACCCCGGACAAATGGTTCTTCGACGGCCACTTCAAAAACGATCCCTGCATGCCCGGGACCCTCATGCTCGAGGGATGCGTGCAGACGATGGCGTTCTACCTCTCCGCTCTCGGCTACACCGTCGACAAAGACGGCTGGCGCTTTCAGCCCATCATCGACGAAACCTACAAACTCATCTGCCGTGGTCAGGTCACCCCGACGAGCAAGCACCTTACCTACGAGGTCTTCGTCGAAGAGGTACACGACGGCCCGGAACCAATGCTCTACGCGGACCTGCTCTGCACGGTCGATGGCCTTGGCGCCTTTCACGCGCGCCGCTTCGGACTGAAACTCGTCCCCGGCTGGCCGCTCTCGTCGCCAGAGAAAGCGCTGCCCGCCACTGAAACGGACGAACGCGCTGCGCTCGGAATCTACGAAGGCACGAGCCACCGCTTCGACTACGCCTCGCTCCTCGCCTGCGCCTGGGGACAGCCCTCGACCGCCTTCGGTCCGATGTACGCGCGCTTCGACGGCACGCGCCGCACGCCTCGGCTTCCCGGACCGCCCTATCATTTCCTCACCCGCGTCACCCAGGTCGGCGGCGCCATGGGCGAGCTCGAAACGGGATGCGACTTCGAGTTTGAGTACGAGGTTCCCGAAGACGTTTGGTATTTTGGCGAGAACGGCGCGAAGGTCATGCCCTTTGCCGTGCTGCTCGAAGCCGCGCTCCAGCCCTGCGGCTGGATCGCGAGCTACGTCGGCAGCACGCTGACGAGCGAAGACGACTTTCTCTTCCGCAACCTCGACGGCACCGGAACGATTCACGCCGAGGTCGTGCCCTCCTCGGGAACGCTCCGCACCGAAGTCCGCAACAAGAACCTCTCGCGCTCCGCGGGCATGATCATCGTCTCCTTCGACGTGCGCTGCTTCGTCGGCGATACCCTCGTCTACGAATTGGACACCGTCTTCGGCTTCTTTCCGCCGAGCGCCTTCGACAACCAGCAGGGTCTCCCCGCCACCGACGAGCAGCGCGCGCTCCTCGCGATCGACTCCGACTACTCCGTCGACCTGCGCGCTCGCCCCGCGAAGTACTGCAGCGGCAGCGCGCGCCTCGCTGAGCCCTTCCTGCTCATGCTCGACCGCATCACCCACTGGGACGCCACGGGAGGCCGCGACGGTCTCGGCTGCCTGCGCGGTGAAAAGGACGTCGACCCCGGCGAGTGGTTCTTCAAGGCGCACTTCTACCAGGACCCCGTGCAGCCCGGCTCCCTCGGCATCGAAGCGATGCTCCAGGCGCTGCAGTTTCACATGCTCGAAGCCGGCATGGACGAAGGCATGGAGGCGCCGCGCTTTGAGGCGATCGCCACCGGCATGGAGCACGTCTGGAAGTACCGCGGGCAGGTGGTTCCGGAGAACAAGCTGATCTCGACGACGCTGGAGATCGTGGAAGTCGGCGAAGACGCGCGCGGGCGTTTCGTGCGGGGCGACTGTTCGCTCTGGGTCGACGGCAAACGCATCTACGAGGCGCCCGGCCTCGGCATGCGTTTGGTGGACGGCGCGCCCGAAGGAACTTCGCCCGGCGCCTCGGACTCGACGGCGACGTCAAACGGGGCCGCGAAGGGCGCCTCCAACGGGATGAGCGCGGCGACCGCGACGAAGGCCTCCGCGTCGAGCAGCACCGCGACAGTCGCGGCGACAACCGGCGCTGCGACATCCAGCGCTGCGACATCCGGCGCGATCACCGCTGGCGCCGACGGCACGCTCACCCTCACCCCCGCGGCGCAGCCCTGGCTCCTCGATCACTGCCCGACACACACCCTTCCCGCGCTCCCCATGATGAGCATCGTGGACCTCATGCTCGGCGCCGCCCGCGCGGAGCTCGGCGAAATTCACGCGCTCTCCAACGTGCGCATGGAGCGCTGGGTCGTCATCGACCAGAGCGCGCGCCTTCGAACCGAGGTCGAGGGCCGCGAGGTGCGCGTCCTCGTCTGGCGCGACGCCGCCAATCCGAAGCTATCCCGCTTTGAGGTCGCGGCCCGCGCGCGCATCGAAACGCCCTCCTTCGAACCCCTTCGCGACGCCGTCACGTCGCCGGTCGCCGACCCCTACGCGACCGACGCGCTCTTTCACGGCCCGGCGTTTCACTACCTCGTCTCCCTCGAGCGCGGAACGGACGCCTCGCGCGGTGTACTCGACGCCGCGAAGGGCACGGTCCCCTACGGCGCCGCGCACCAGGGCTTGCTCGACGCCGTCACGCACATCCTTCCCCACGACCAGCTCTCCCTCTGGTCCGACCAGGTCGGCGACGACGTCGTGGCGTACCCGCATCACCTCGACCTGCAGCTCTACGAAGCGCTCCCGACCGAGGGCCAGGTCGAATGCGAAGCGCGTTTCGAAGGCTTCGAGGACGCTGAGAAGCGCTTTCCGATCTTCCGCATGCAGCTTCGCAAAGAAGGACGCGCGCTGGCGGACTTTCGCCTCGTCGAAGTGCTGATGCCCAAAGGACGTCTCGGCGTGCTTCCGCCCTCCGACCGTCGGCGCTTTCTTCGCGACGCCCTTCCCATCCCGGGCGCGACGCTTTCCGCCGTTCACGACGCCGGCGCGACCCTCGACGCGAGCGACGTGCGCCTTTGCGACTGGCTTCCTGGCACCGTGCGCCAGGCCTACGGTCTCACCACGCGCGAGCTCTCCGAAATCGCCATCAAGGACCACCTCTCCCAGCGCGTCGGTCTTCACCCCCAGCAGATCGAGGTCACGGGAGACCGCGCCATCGCCGCGAGTCTTCCGCTCACGTCGTTCCAGTACGAGACCGCCGGCAACCGAGAAGCGGTCGCAGTACGCCTCACAGGCGAAGCGCTCACCATCGATCGCGTCCGCGCGTTCTGGCGCGAGTTCTTCGGCCTCGGCTCCTGGCCTGTCGAAGATCTTTACTACGCGCTCCTTCGCCAGTTCGTCGGACGCTTTCACGTCGACCCGGGGCTCCAGGCGCTTCAGGGCCGCGGTGTGCTCTACCTCGGCAACCACCAGGTGGGCATCGAATCGCTCCTCTTTTCGATCGTCACCGGCGCACTCCAGCGCGTTCCGACCCTCACCCTCGCCAAAGACGAGCACCGCCAAAGCTGGCTCGGGCAGCTCATCGCGCTCTGCTTTCGCTACCCCGGCGCGAAGGATCCCGGCGTCATCACCCACTTCGATCGCAGCGACCCCGCGTCGCTCCCGCGCATCGCCAAAAACCTCGCCGGAGAAGCCGGCGCCAAGAGCCTCATGGTGCACGTCGAAGGCACCCGCGCCCACAGCGCCGGCCACCGCGTGAGCACCATGAGCGGCATCTTCTGCGACCTCGCAATCCAGGCGAACGTTCCGATCGTGCCTGTTCGCTTCACGCGGGGACTTCCCAGCGAGCCTGCCGCCGACAAACTCGAGTACCCCGTCGGCATGGGTCGCCAGGACTACCACCTCGGCGCGCCGATCTTTCCCGAAGCGCTCAAGGGACTGCCTTACAAGGAGCGCACCGAAAGCGTCGTCGCCGCGATCAACGCCCTCGGTCCCGCGGAAGACACGCCGTCCGCACCCAACGGCGAGCTCGCCACGCGCGTCGCCACCTGGATGGAGCAAAGCGGCGTTTCCGTCGGCCTCGCGACAATTCTCGAGGTGCTTCGCGATGCACCCGACGCGAGCGAAAGCGTGCGGCGTCTCGCCAGAGGTGCATCGTCCCGTGAGCTTGCGGTCGGTCCCTCGCCGGAGGAGCAGTGGCTCGGCGAACTCGCGACGCTTCTCTACGGCCGGTAGCAGCGCTTTCGTAAGACTTAGAACACATCTCAAAAACCCCGTCGCCGCTACGCGGCACGAACGCGCAGTCCGGCCCCGTCTCCTCACGCTCAAAAATACTCGGCATTTCTTCGGCTCGCAGAAGGGCCGCCTCACACCCCCGAGCCACGGATCGACTGACGGGGTTTTTGAGATGTGTTCTAGTCGCTCCCGAGCTGGTCGAGATACGCCTCGACCGCCTCGGCTGTGTCCTGGTCTTCTCCGACGTTGATGCCCAACGCGGCGAGCTGTTCAGCCGACACGCTCTCGTCGAGCTCAACCTTCTCTTCTCCGTGAACGTCGACCGAGCACTGCGTGTTGTAGAAGAGCTTCGCCGTCAGATTGCCGTTGACCTGAATCACCGAGTTTCCGCAGTCGGCATAGAACGCGTTGCTGATGTGGAGGCTCCCTCCAACGACCATCCCGGTCGACTCCGTCATGCAAAGCATGTCCTTGCAACCCACGTCGCCCGTTACACAGAGCACCCCGATCTCCGGAAAGATCGCGCCGACGGATAGAAACGCCGCCTCGATCGACCCTTCGATCAAGAGCGCCGAGATGTCGAGGGACTCGAGAAGCTCGGAATCCACCACGAAATCATCCCCCCGATAGACGTACATCTTGCCCGCCGCGAGGTCATCGAAGGTGACGTCGTCCTCCCGGTACAACTTGTGGTTACGAAGCGTTGCTTCGAACTCTTCGAGCGACGCGACCTCAACAAAACGCTCACGCATCGCGCCACCCTATCAGATCCGCGAGTTGGCTACCCTGCCACGTTGAGGGTCTGGTTCGCGTTTAGTTCGGCGCCAAACCCGCGGCTTTCACGATGTTCCCAATCTCCGCATCTTCCAGCACGCGCGCGTAGATCCACGTGTAGTGATCCTGACGCGCCATCAGCGCACGAGCCCGTGTGTCGCCAAGAAGCGTTTTCATCGCCTCAAGCTCCAGCCAACACACGACGAGGTGCAACCAGCTGCTGTCTTGGTTTCGCGCACCTTCCGGAAATCCAACCGGCGGTGAGGGGTAGCGCGCACGAAGACGCGTCAACGCGCGCTGAAGCTTCGCGGGCTCCGCATCGACCTGCCAATGAATCTGCTCGTGCACGTTGGTCGCAAGGAGCATGTCGGGATCGCCGAGATGCCGTGTGTGAAGCGTCAGCACTGGATGACTGTGGGGAATGGCGTCCTCGTCGATGGTCACCCGGCGTGTCGACCGCCACGGAGAGAGGTCGTAGCGGTCGAGAAGGTCAGCAAGGTCTTCGCGCGTTTGACGCTCTGCCGCGCTTCCGTGGGCTGTGGCGATCGAGATTTCGGGGGCATCCCTTCCGCAGGCAAGGAGGATCACGGCGCAAACAAATCGCATCGATTCCGACTACGGGCTGCTCCGGCCGGCGTCTTGAAGATTTCGGCCACGGCCCAGAAACGCGGTCGGGGACTCGCCAACCAACGCTTGAAACTCGCGCGCAAGATGCGGCTGGTCCGAGTACCCAGCGTCGCTCGCAATTCGCGCCCATGCATGTCCCACCTGTCGGAGTCGAATCGCACGATGAAGCCGATCGATCCGCCGAAACTCGCAGGCACCGATCCCCACGTCGCGCTGAAAGAGACGCTGCCGCGAACGCGCCGGAAGGGTGCTCTCTCCCGCCAGGTACGCCCGCAGCCGAGCATCGACTTCTCCCGCCGCTCGCTCGCGAACCCAGCCAAGGATCCCCGCGAGCACTTCGCGGACGGATGCCCGAGCGAGAACCTGAGGCACCGAGAGGGCGATGCCTCGATCCGTGAAAAGATTCGCACGGTCACGCATCAAGACCGGAAGCACGCCAACGCACAACCGTACGCCTACGGTCAGATCACGCGAGGACGAATCGATGTCGACAAACGTGCGCCGCGCGCCAACTACCGAGAGCGACACCTGCGTTTCGCTTCGCCAGAAGACGAGGTGGCTGCAGGTGTCCGGGACGATGCGCCAGGCGTGAGCGCCTCCGCGCTTCTGCGACCATGCACCGGCGACCAGTCCTGCAAGGTCGCGCGGGACCGCGTGTCGAACCGCGGTTGAACCGGCGCCTCCCTGGTCGAGGTCGAACATCCTTGGAGTGTAGGCTGAAAACGCAGCGTCAGTGAACGATAGCTACTCGATCCACACCAGTTGCAGCTCGGTCCGTGTCTCGGCGCAGAGGTAGCGAACCAGCTCCTGTGCTTCCACTTCATCCGGTGCGTACGCGCGCAGGTAGAGCTCGCGACCGTCCGCATGCCCATGCAAACGCAGACGTCCTGCGTCGCAAGCTTCGACACCAAAACGGCGTGCCATCACCGCGTCCAGTTCCAAGGGCTCGGTCGTGTACGCGTCCAAGACAACCTCATCAAGCCACGGCTCGTTCGAAGCGCGAACCTCCGCCACTGCATCCGCCCACGCGATGGGCTGCTCGTGCGACCACTCCGCCTCCAAGATGGCGGCCCACGTCCGGCGCGCGTTCATCACTTCCTGAGTCGGCGGGTGCGTCCACGGCGGAAGCACGCAATGCGCCGGGAACGGAGCTTGAACGCTGCGCAAGAGCTCCTCGGCAGCGCTCTCAGAAGGCATCATTGCGATCGCGGTAAACGCGGTCCGGTTGGGAGGCAGCTGCGGGTCACTGCACGTCACGGTCGCATGGCCGGCTTGAAAATCGTCATCAACCTCCTGTGCGACGAGAAACACCATCGGCCCCACAAAGCACACGAGAACAATCGTCCCGTACACCAACGCACCAGCCACGCGGGCCCGAGTGCGAGGCGCCGACGAAGTGAGGCGGTCAAGAACCAACTGCATCGTCACCCGCGCTTTGGACCCGGTCATACCCTCATACGCGAGCACCCGAGAGAGCACATCCACCGGAGCGGTCCGCCCTTCTTGGCGGCACTCCTGTTCAATCGCTCGCGCTGCTTTGTTCGCAAACGTCGCAACCACCGCCAAAATTAGAACGAACGCCAATGGCTCATCGAGGACGACCCAAGCGAAGACGAATGCCCCCATCGCGAGCACCTTGAGACCGATGTCGATCACAGGATGAAGGTCCCCAACCAGGACGTGGACGGCTCGGCCCCCGTCGAGGGGAAAGAAGGGAAGGAGATTGAGTAGGTTGATACCCACCAAGAGCAACGCGAACTCGCCGAGCAGGGAGTCGAACTCACTTCCCACCACAAAAAACAACGCAAAACCGAGCGCGGCCCCCGGAAGCGGACCCGCGAGAAGGACGAAGAGCTCCTTCCCCAACGTGCGCTCGACGGGTTGGCCCGTGGTTGCCGCCCCCACGAACGGCAGAAAGAAGACCCGTACGTTTCGGTAGCCGGACGCGAGCATCGCGGCGTAGTGCCCTCCCTCATGAAGAGCCAACACCACGATCACCAAGATCGCCGTTTGCAGCTCGAACCAGCCGGCAAACGATGCAAGCGTGAGAAGAGCGGTGCCCGCAAAGAGCCAGAGTGAGGTACGCCGCGCGCTGGTTCGCTGACGAAGCTCGTCGTAGCGAAGCCATCCCTCGAACTGTAATCGGGGTGGAACCTCGAAGACGCCAGATGGCAAGAACGCGTCTGGCGTGGGCTTTCCCTTGCCGCCTTTCACCATCTGCCAGCCGAGTCGAAGCGCTCCGAGAAGCGTCAGCTGATATCCGTCGGAGCGTTCGGCGATCTGGTTTGAAGAAATCATCGCCTGAAACCCGTTTTCCAAGCTTGCGTGAACCGCATCGGTGAACTCGGCAGGGGAAGGGTTCGCTATCTCCGCAGCAGCGGCGATCTTGGCGCGATGAAACGCGAGCTGGTCGTCGACGGTTGCAGCGTAGGCGTCGTGATGAAGGTTGTTCGGATCGAGACAGATCTGTAAGTGCAGCGCGTAGTTGTGTGTCGTAACCGATCGTCCGCTCGCGAGGAGCGATGTAAATACCAGGTGCACTGAGCGCGGCGTGTTCAGGGGGTCCGCAAGCTCAAGTCCAGCAAACGTTCCGTCGTTCGCGCGAAACCACGGCTGATAGGCAATCCGCCAAGACCCATCCAACGGCGAGGTCAACTCGATCCACGCGAAGGGTTCAAACCCTTTCGCGCGTACAATCTCGATCGCGCCTTGAAAGAGGTGCCAGTACTCCGGAGGAACGTCCGGGCCTTGAACCCAATCGGCGCCGGGCTTGCCAAATCGGATGCGCAGCAGCTCTTGAAGCACGTTCAGCGCGACAAAGACAAGAACGGCGACGAACATCGCCGCGAACATGAACAACGCATCCATCGCGCGAGCGACTTCTTTTTCTCTTAAAGAACTCCGATTGTCACTGGCTGTGATTTATGTTTGTTCAATCAATACCCGGCAGCGGAGAAGCACCACTCCGCGCGGCGTCTCTGTCTCTTGCCGACACGCAACCTCGCACTGATTCTAACCCGACCTTTACGTTGGGCGCCGCGCAGTACGCCATACTCGATCTGTGCGTGTGTTCCTCTTGATGCTGCTTGCATGTGACTGCAGCGCGAGCGCACCCGAGGCGGAAGCGCCCCAACGCCGGCGCGCCCAGCAACCGCGGGCCGAGTGGCTCAAGGGGCAACTTCACATGCACACCGGGTTCTCAGGCGACAGCCGGACCCCGCCCGAGGACGCGCTCGCCTGGTATGCCGCGCACGATTTCGACTTCGTGGTCGTGACGGATCACAACCACGTGACGGTGGGACAAAACCACGGCGACATGCTGGTGCTTCCGGGCGCTGAGCTCACCCAAAACGTGCGCCGCTGCCTGCCGGCGTCGCAGCTTGCGGACCACTGTCCGCTTCACGTCAACGCACTCGTCGTCGATCCCCGACACGAAGGCTTCGTTCATCTTCGCGCGTTCGGCATTCCCGCGCGGCGAGACGTGTTTACCGACTCCATCGAACGGGCGAGGCGCCTCGGCGGAATCGCGCAGCTTAACCATCCCAACTACCAGTACGGTGCAGACGCCGCGCTTCTCACCGAGCTCGCGAGTCGCGGTCTGCGGCTCTTCGAAGTCGCAAACGAGGCGGTGGACTCCAACAACGACGGCGGCTCGGAACCGTCCACCATGGAACTCTGGGACGCCGTTCTTCGCCGCGGTCACAGGCTGTGGGGTACGGCGACCGACGACGCGCACCACTACAACGACGCGGAGACCGTTCGCCGTTCGGGAGGAATCGCGCACGTGGGAAACCGAGGCTGGGTTGTCGTTCACGCCGCGCGGGATCCCGCCGCCATTCGCAACGCCCTTCGCGACGGTCGGTTCTATTCCTCGAACGGCGTCGAACTCGCTGCCCTCGACGTCTCTGAGGACGTGCTTCGGATCGAGACCGAACACGAACACACCTTCGAGCTCATCAGCCAAGGCAGGGCGATTCACGAGGCGCGCGGAACGAGGGTTCGCTTCGAGCTCTCCGCGCTCTCCCCTGGCGAGTACGTCCGCGCGGTGATTCGTGACGAAGAAGGCCGCAGCGCGTGGACCCAGCCCGCGTTCCGGGAGTAGAGCACATCTCAAAAATACCGTCAGTCGATCCGTGGCTCGGGGGCGTGAGCCAGCGCATCTGCGA
>JBCDAA010000291.1:0-11741 GCA_039186435.1 Myxococcota bacterium
CGAGTGGCAGGCCAAGCAGGATCTCCGAGGCGTCTACCGCGTTGTCGTTCGGTTCGCGCCGCCGGACATGACCGTCTCGCGCGTTGTGATGGTGATGACCCAGATGTTCAATTTCGGAGCGCCGATCATCGTCGCACGGGGAAAAGGTCACCTCGACGTGGACATCGGAGGCATCCGCACCAGCTCGCCGACTGGCTTCATCAATGCGTCGGTCTTTACGGATCGATCTGCCTTCGCATGGCGGGCACCCACGACGCAGAAATTCGAACCAAAGCACCGCAGTCGGACGGTGAAGCGCTCGGCTTTCGCACGGTCCGTCTCAGCTTCGAGTGCCGCTGGAGCTAGCGGTGTCTAGACCGCGCGCACTTTGAACTGATTGTGCGATCGCGCAGGGCTCGGCGTTCCACGCAAGGCGCGAAGTTGATGGAATACTATCGGTATTTTGAGACGAGCAACGCCGCGCGGGACGTCGAGAACAAGCGAACGCGCGGTCAGTTCAAACGAAGCGCGGTCTAGGGCTCCGGCTCTGCGTCGACGCCAGCGTCCGCGTCGTCGGCTTCTTCTTCCGCGCCTGGACGCTGCAGCTCCTTGGCGCGATCGAACGCGCGCATCACCCGAGGTGAGGTCCGCACCGAGTCGAGCTGAAGATCCGGCTGCCTCGCGAGTGCGGCACGAAAGGCTTCGGTCGCCAGGTCGCCGTGACCCAGCGCAACGTACGCGGTACCCAGCTCACGCTGAATCGTCACGATCTGATTGCCCGTGACCACGTTGGTTCCGAGAAGGCGGTTTCCAAGACCGACCGCTTCCGCAAAACGCCCTCGCCGCAAAAGCTCCTGAAGCTGCGGGAGGTCCTCTTCGATCTGCGCCTGAAGTTCGCGCACTTCCCCGGCGGGGGAGGTATTGCCGGTCGCCTGCTCGATCACGCTTCGACCCTCTTCGCTCAGCACAAGATCCGAGAGGGGTACAAGGACGATCTCCCCGCGGTCGAGACGGTTGTAGCGAAGGTTGTTGAAGCGTCGCAGTCGCCGCGCGTGCTCAACGCCAGAACCGTAGTACGCCTTGGCGATCCGGAGCACGTTGTCGTTCTGCCCGGAGACGTGCCGAAGGGGATAGGGAACCAGAAGCTCCGCGCCTTCGTCCGGCTGTTCGTTCGAGCTTCCGTGATTCGCTTCGACGAGAATGAACGCGCGTCGCGAGTCGCCATAAAAGCGCCGCGCGAGCTCGGCCCAGGTCTCTCCTGCAGCGACGCGGTGGTAGCTCACCGTCGGAATCTGCAAACGAAGCCCCACCACGATCGGCGCGCCCCCACCGGCGGTAAGACCATTCTCTGCGACCAAAACCGCCTCGCGCCGCGGGTCGCCGTAGTAGCGCTCCGAAATCGACGCGAGGGTTTCGCCTTCGCGGACAACGTGCTGATACCCGTCGTCTGCGGCCACATTCCAGACGAACGCGCCGAGTAGTCCGGCCCAAAGAACGAGCCCCGCCGCAAGGCGACCGGACATCATTCCTCGCCCTCTTCGTCGGTGGTGTCGAGGGTATGGAGCGGCTCCAGCGCAACTTCGATGAGCTCCGTCTCGCCGGTTTGAATCGTCACTTCGCGCTGAAGCTCTTGGTAGTAAGGGTTCACGAACTTCAGGTAGTGAACGCCTGGCGTGAGCGCGATGGACTGGGCGGTGGGGGTCGTCACCACCTTCTGGCCGTCGATGTACACGTCCGCCCACGGATCGACGACGACGCGAAGATGTCCCGCGCGGGAGGGGACGACGCTGCGCGACGCACCGGTCGCAAACTCGCGCGCGCCCTCTTCGAAGGTGCCCGCCGAAACCTGAATCGCGCCGCCTGCGCCGATGATCCCCGCGAAGAGAAGCGTGCTCATCGCGGCCGTATGTCGCACCAGGCGCCGGTCTTTGAGACCACGGCGCACATTTCGCGGCGCGCCTGCCGCAAGCAGCCCGTCCGCTTCGCTGTCGGTCAAAATGCCGACGTCGCGAAGGTACATCACCAGCCGCGCCGAGTAGTTCATCGGCACACGCGGGGAGAGAAACTCCATCAGATCGTCGATGAGCGCCTGCGTCGTCGGGTAGCGATTCGCCGGCATCTTTTCCATGCAGCGACCCAGAATGCGCTCGAGCTGCCGCGGGACTTTGCTGTTGAGCTTTCGCGGCGACTGATAGCTATCGAGACGAATCTTCTGCATCACCGTGCGCGTCTCGTCTTCGATGAAGGGCTTTTGCCCCGTCACCATTTGATAGAGCACGATGCCGACGCTGAAGAGGTCCGAGCGAAAGTCGAGTTTGTCGCCGAGGATCTGCTCCGGGCTCATGTAGCTCGGCGTGCCAAGCCCGGTGCCGGTTTCGGTGAGGTCGCTGAGCGTTTCATCGCGGGCGATGCCGAAGTCCATGAGCTTCACTTCGCCCTGCTTCGACAGCATGATGTTCGCCGGTTTGATGTCGCGGTGAATGATTCCGCGGAAGTGCGCGTAGTCGAGGGCGCGGCAGACGTGGAGTGCGATGATCGACGCGACCTCCGGCGGGAGCGTCGGCGAGTGCTCGAGGAGATCATAAAGATCGATGCCCTCGACGTACTCCATGATGATGTACATCGAGCGCCCGTCCTTCACGAAGTCGATGACGTGAAGGATGTTCTCGTGCTGGAGCGACGCCATGAAATGCGCTTCTCGCTCGAAGCGCTTTGCGAACTGGCTGTCCATCGCAATCGATGGCTTGAGCGCCTTGATCGCGACGGTCCGGCCCAGCGGCTCCTGGATGGCCTTGTAGACCACGGCCATACCGCCGCTGCCGATCTCCTGGACGATGCGGCAATTGCCGATACGATCGCTCATCCGCGGGGACGACGGTACACCGAAGCATCACCCCTCTGTCAACGAAGGGGTCGAAATTACTGATTGATTTCGCGTCAGGATCCCCCTGGATCCGTCGCGAAAGAACTTCGACTACGATGAACCTGTGCCAAGCGCCGATGCGGAGCTCATCGAGCGGTGTGCTCAGGGGGACATCAACGCGTGGAAAGCCTTCGAGGCTCGCTTCGAGCGTCTCGTCGAGCTGATCGCGCTCCGCGTCTTTGGCGCCCGGCGTGAAAGCATCGTCACCGAAGAGGTTCACTCCGCCACGGAGCGGGTTTGGGAGGCGCTTCATCGCGACGACGGCGCCATTCTGCAGCGCTGGAAAGGAAATCGGCTCGACGCCTACCTCGCGGTTCTGGTTCGCCACGAAGTGGAGCTTTACGCCCTCGACGAAACTCCTCTTTCCGGGGTGTCCTGCCCGACGGTCGAGCACGAGGTCACGGCAACGATCGCGGCCGCGGCCGAGCGCGTGGCGTCCGTTCTTGAGCGCCTCACCCCGCGCGCGGCGGCGATGGTGCGACTTCGTCAACGCGGCCTTCGCATCGTCGAGATCGCCGCGACGCTCGGCCAGCCTCAACTCTCCGTCGCCGAAGATCTCGATCGCGTCGCACTCCGCCTCGCGAAAGCACAGGACCTCACCGACGCGGACATCGTCTGGCGCTTTCTTCTCGACTGCTCCAGCGCAAACGAGCGAGTTCGCATCGCCCTGCGAACCGAAGACGACGCAGACTTTCGCGCCGCTCGCAGGACCGTCGACGCGACCTGGCAGGCCATGCGCGATCGAACGCTCTTGGAACTCAAACCACGAACGCCCGGACCGCTGCACGGCGCGCAAGGGGTCGCGACCTTCGTAGATGGCTCCATGAAAGGCGCCGAGCGAACGCGCGCCGAGGGTCATCTCGCGACCTGCCAGCGTTCGGTCGACGTGGTCGCGGCGCTCGTGATGGATCTTCAGGCGATCGCCTCGCTACGTCCGGTGAGCGCGCTATCCCACTCGAGCGCGCTGGTCGCCGCGTGTCTCACGACCGGCCACTACGCGACGGCCCTCGGCCTCGCCAACGCGAGCAGCACCGACGACCCGCTCCGCCGGCTCGCCCAGGTGGGGGTCGCGCTCGGCGGCCAGAGCGGACACGAAGATCGTTCTCGCGTGCACGCGACCACCACGCTTCCCGACGACGACGAAGCCCCGATCGCCGCGTTCGAAGCGCTGGTGGGCGGCGACGCAACCGCGGCCTACCGCGCGATCGATGAAGTCGGTGCGCGCCTCACGATCGGACAGCGACTGCGCCTCTTAGCCATGGCGTCGGGACCCGATCTACCGCTCGCCAAGGAAGCCGCGCAGGCCATTCAGCGATCGGCGAGCCCGGATCCGGGGTTGATGGGTGATGCGGTCTCGGTTTCGGCGCTTCCTTCCGGACGCGGCCTTCCCCGGGAGGTCCTGGTCGACCGACTTCATAGCGCGATGCCCGATGCCGTGCGCTTTGTCGCCTCACGCTAGAACGGGTCGTCGCAGCATTCGCACTCGAGGGTTGAGCTCACCTCCCCCTCGACGATGGCGCGGCCGCCGAGGTCGACCAAGCGGCGCCGATTCCCCCAGGCGAGAAGCACAAACGCGCCCTCGCCCGACTCGATGTAGCCAACGACTCCTTCGCCGACCTCGCGCACCACGGGCGCTGGGATCGATGCCTCTCCGACCACCTCATCGTTCTGCACAAAGAGGACGCGCGTGGGACTGCCCGGACAAAGCGCATCCCCCGGCGGACTTTCGATTCGAAACGTGAGGGGCGCGCCTTCAAAACCGCCGATGAACGGCGCCGCGGGATCAACGGCGGGCGGCCCCTCACGGCGTGGCGCCGCGAACACCGCCGCCTGGTCGCCAAGGAATGCGACCCACCCAGCGCACGAATCGGCGGACGAGGTCACGCATCTCCCTGCGGGTCCAACAACGGTGTGAACGCCGTCGCTTCCGAGGACTACGTCGCCATCGACGAGAAACGCGTGGAGCTGCGGCTCCTCGCGTCCGACCGTCTCGACGTCCGTTTCGACGTCCTCCGGGGGTGCAGGGTCGACGCGCGGTGCGCTCGCTCCGCACCCCACGACAACAAGCGTCACGAGAAAGCGCATTTTGCTATATACCCTCAAGACCTGAGCCAAGGCGAAGCTCCTTTCGCCGCAGCGAAGAAGCCAGTGCCCCTTGTTCCCCTGCGCGTCGAGCGGCTTTTCACCCGCGGGTTTCGCAACCTCGGCGATCTTCGTCTGGAGCCGGGTCCGGCCTTCAACGTCATTCACGGCGACAACGGGGCCGGCAAGTCCAACCTCCTCGAAGCGATCCACTACCTCGGCGCGCTCCGGAGTTTTCGCGGCGCCAAAACCGAGAGTTTGATCGGCCTCGAGGATGAGGTTGCTTCGCTGCACGCGCGCATCGCCGGCGAGGTTGCGCCGCGAACCTTTCGCGTCGGCCTCGATCGCCGCGCCGCCCGCAAGCTCCAGCTCGACGGCAAACGGCCGCGATCGATCGCAACCTGGCACCAGGCCGTTCAGGTGGTGCTCTTTCACCCCGGTCATCTCACGCTCGCGATGGGGTCGCCCGAACCGCGGCGCTCGTACCTCGACCGGATTCTCGAGCAGATGGACGCGACCTATTCGTCCACGCTCCAGAGCTACACAAAGGCGCTGCGATCGCGGAACCGACTTCTTAAGCGCGAGGAGCTGGACCGTCGTAGCGTCGTGGCCTTCGACACGATTCTCGCGCAGGCGGGGGCAATCATCGGGCAGACCCGCGCCCGACTCATCGAGGACATCGCGCCGCGTGCGGAGGAAGCGTTTCGGGACGTCGCCGGCGTCGAGCTACCGCTCGAGGTGCGCTATCGCCCGCGGGTCGAGCCGGATCCGGACGTAATCCGCGAGGCCCTCGCACGAAGCTACGACAAAGATCGCGCCCGCGGGTTTACCGCCGAAGGCCCCCATGGCGATGACCTCGGTCTCGAGGTGCGCTCCGTCGCCGCAAAACACCACGCGTCCCAGGGACAGCATCGCGCGATCGTCCTCGCCCTGAAGGTCGCTGAACTCGACGTCCTCGCCAATCGCGTCGGACGCGTGCCGATCCTCCTTCTCGACGACGTGTCGAGCGAACTCGATCGCTCGCGCAACCGCCGGCTCTTCGAACTCCTCGCCAAACTCGGCGGTCAGGTCTTCCTCACGACCACGCACCCGGAGTTCATCTTGCTCGACGAAAACCGCGTCGACTTCGCGGTCACGGACGGCAGCGTCACCGCTGACCTCGGCGAACCACGCTAACGCAATCGCAAACTGACGCCCACGGTTGCGCGGGACGCTAAGGCGGAAACGGAATCTCGTGAAAGGTTCCGCAGCCGTCAACGCCGGCGCACTTGATGGCGGTTTGCCCCCAGCACACGACGTTCTCGTCTTCGGTCCACACGCAGCTGCCGACGCGACCGGTGGCGACTTCTTCGATCGGCGCGGAGACCGGCACCTCCACCCGCGCCGGAGAAACGAAGTCGTCTCCGGTGTTCGGCACAACCGCGCGCGCGAAGTTCCCGCCCCAGCAGTACACCCGGCCCGTCCCGTCGAGGGCGCAGGTGTGAAATCCCCCGCTTGCCACCTGGGCCCACGCGTCACCTTCCGGGTGCGTCACGGGCATGGCCTCGGAGAGAAGCACCTCGGCGCCGCGGTCGTTATCGTAGGCGTCGACAGGGAGGTCCGGTGGCTCGGGCGTGCAGGGGCCGATGTCGGGCGTTTCGTCTTCCTTGATCGACCCAATCCCGAGCTGACCGAAGCCGTTGAGGCCAAAACAGATCAGCTCGCCACTGCTCCGAATCCCACAGCGATGAAAGAACTGCGTCTGCCCCACCTGCGCCCAGGTGCCCTCGAGTTCGTTGGGTCGGCAGCCGGGTTTGCAGTCGGTCTCGGGAAGGCCGGTCACTCCCTGCACGGTGCCGCCCCAGCAGAACGCGCGCCCGTCCGCGAGCATGCCGCAGGCGGTGTCTTCGCCGTTGATCACTTCGACCCAGCGTCCGGTTTCGGGGTCGTCGGAGATGGGCGGGCACGCCTCGATCACACTGTCGGCGATTCGAAGCGGTGTCGGCGTGAGCCGTTCGGGAAGGTTCGAGCAAACACCGTCGGTGAGCACGCCGGTCTGGCCACTGATGTCGCGGCCCCAGCAGAGGATCGTGCGCGTGTCGCCCTTGATCGCGCACGTGCTGTTGCCGCTGCAGGAGACGTCGGACGCCAGAAAGTTCGACACGCGCGCAACGGCACCCGTCGCGTCTTCATCACCGAGCTGAAGGTTGTCGTTTTCGCCCCAGCAGTAGAGCGCGCGTCGCTCGTCGATCGCACAGCCGTGCGTGTTTCCAACAGAGACGCGCGTCCACCCGAGGCCCATGGGGTGCATGACCTCGCGAAGACACCCCGACCCGCCGCACGCGGAGGGAACTCCGTCGAGCTCCCCATCGTCGTTGGTATTCCCCCAGCAGAAGAGCCGCGTGCCTCGCACAAAGCACGAGCTATTCGCACCCATGGCGAGGCGTCCGCTGCGAAGGCGAAGGGGGGAAGGCGGCGCGTCCGGAATCGGAAGCGTGCATCCCGCATCGATTGCGGCGTCGGGCTGACCAACACCGCCATCGGAGCCCGCGTCGCCCGCGTCGATGTCACCGGAACCATCCACCCCGGCATCGGTCGGCTCGCCAGCAATGCAGCGGTCGGCCTCGCAGCGAAACTCGGTCGGACACGGACATCGGCGATCGCTTACGTCGAGGCTCGGGACGCAGCCCATGACAAGCGCCGCGAGCGCGAGCTTTCCGAAATCCCCCACGGAATCAGTTTACCCGAAAGAAGCCCCGTTCTGGTTCCATCGATGGTTCCGGGGTCATCCTCGCTGCCCGTCGGTCGCGGCGACTCCGGCCCGAGGTTCGTCGAGGACGTCGTCGAAGAGACCAGACAAGGCGCTGATCGACGTCGGGAACGACGTTCTCTTCGAAGGTCTCATACCCGTCGAGACGCGCTTCGACGCGGCATCCCAAGGTGGAGCGAGCCAGCTCGATAACCACCGGACTGGTTCCTCGAAGGGCGCCGTCCACAAGCACGTTCGCCCCAGGGGGTTGAGTTCGAACCTCCACGTGAACCGGCGCCTGCGCGATGGGTTGAACGGGCTCTGCCGGCGCGGGGGGCGGCTCGGGCGCAGGTTCGGGCGCGGCCGCAGGCGCACGCGTCGCGAGGGGTGGCTCCGGCGTTTTGAGCGCCCACCAAAGCGCGCCGCCAGCACACAAAAGCAAAAGCGCAGCACCCACAAGAAAGGCGGGTCGCCCTTTGGACGCCGGGGGCACATGGACATGCACGCTCGGAACGGTGTCGACGTCGTGCGTGGGCTCGGGAGGCGGCAGCGTATCCGCGGCCGTGCTCGTGAGAAGCTGGCGACGCTTGATCTTCGTGTCGCCGAAGTGATCTTCCATCAGCTCCGCGAGCTCTTCCTCGGCCAGTTTGGTTCGCGAAAAGAGCTCCGCCGCAACGTTGCTGAGCTCTCGCTGAAACTCGAGGGCGGTGGAAAAGCGAACTTCGGGATCTTTCGCAAGGGCACGCTCGACCACGTCCGCGAGGGCCGGCGGAAACCCGTCCACCACCTTGTCGAGACGATCGATCGGGCGGTCGGAGGTGATCTTGTGGGCGAGCTCGATCTGATTTCCCGCGAAGAGCCGCTCGCCGGTGGCCATCTCGTAAAAGACGACGCCGCAGGAGAAGACGTCCGCCCGGCGATCGACCTCCATTCCGAGGATCTGCTCCGGCGCCATGTAGGAGAACTTGCCTTTGATGGTTCCGGTCGTCGTTTGGGTTGCGCGATCGCGCGCCTTGGCGATGCCAAAGTCGATCAGCTTCACGGACCCTTCGTAGTCGACAAAGATGTTGTGAGGACTGACATCCCGGTGCACGAGATGAACGAGCTCCCCTTGATCATCGCAAAGCTCGTGCGCGTGATGCAGCCCCGCCGCCACACGCGTCATGATGTAGGTCGAAATGTGGTTCGCGAGCCCACCGTTCGACTTTCGAAGGATTCGAAGGAGCGCCGAGAGCGACGCGCCTTCGAGATATTCCATGACGAGATAGAGCTCGTTGTCGTTCGAGATCAGCTCGTGAACATGAACGATGTTGGGATGCGAAAGACGCGCAACGATGCGTGCTTCGTCCACGAACATGTCGCGGAACTCCTCATCGCGCGCCAACTGTGGCAGCATGCGTTTGATGACGACGGCGCGCTGGAAGCCGACGGCCCCTTTGAGCCTCGCGAGAAAAACCTCGGCCATGCCCCCTGTCGCCAGCAGGGCGAGTACCTCGTAGCGACCGATGGTGGTCGGAGTGGATGGGTTCAGCATGAAGCTCGCCGTGCTCGCGGTCCTCACTATAACGTCCGTTGCGGTCGCTCAGGAAAACGACGCGCGAACGCGTGCCCTCAGTCTCTTCGAAGAAGGCGTCTCGGCGTACGATGAAGGACGTTTCGAAGAAGCGGCGGCCCTGTTTCGAGAAGCCAACGAAACGTTTCCAGAGCCAATTCTTCTCTACAATTACGCGCGAGCGCAGGAATCCCTCGGCGACCTTCAAAGCGCGCGTGACGCCTACGCCGAATACCTTGGGTCAAATCCTGACAACCGTGCGGCGGTCGAGTCGCGACTCCAAGTCCTCGACGAACAACTTGCAGAACGACACCGTTTGGAAGAACAGGCCGAGCGAGCCAACGATGCGCCACCGGTCGTCGAACGGACGGAGCGTTCCACGGCCGGCGCGGTGGTTCTCACGATCGTAAGCGCAGCCTCCCTCGCCGCGGGCGGTGGACTCATCGCAGCAGGCCAGGTGAAAGCCAACAACGCAAACGATGCCGACCGTTCCTTGACGAGCGCCCGCGATCTTCACGACCAGGGACAGCGCCTCAATCGCGCCGGCGCAATCCTCGCTTCGGTCGCGGGCGCGGCGCTCTTGGCCGGGATTCTCTGGCTCGTTCGCGGCGGCGACGACGAGGCGGACCTAGCGCTCCGCTTCTGAAGGTTCGGCACGCAGGGTTTCAAGGAGCGAACGGGCGCGCTCGAGGGTGAACTCCCCCGCGCCGCTCAACCTTTCCGCGAGAGTGTCGATCTCGTGACCTTCGGCTCCCGCCTGGAGCGCGACACTCCGCGCATGAAGTCGCATGTGGCCGGCCTGAATGCCCGTGGTGACGAGGGCGCGGAGCGCAGCGAAGTTCGTCGCAAGTCCCGCAGCGGCCGCCACGCCCGCAAGCTCGGCCGCAGTCGAGACGCCGGTCGCCGCGATCGCAAACTGGGCGCCGCGGTGCGCGCGAATCGCACCCCCAACGATCCCGAGGGAGAGCGGAAGTGTGAGTTCCCCTGCGAGGTGCGTGTCGTCGAGGGTCCAGCGGGTGAGCGTGCGGTATTGGCCGCTTCGCGCGGCATAGGCATGGGCCCCCGCTTCGACCGCACGCCAGTCGTTTCCGGTTGCCAGCGCCACCGCGTCGACGCCGTTCATGATGCCTTTGTTGTGCGTTGTTGCGCGGTAGGGATCGAGGTCTGCGATCTCGTTGGCCTTGACGATTGACGCCGCGGTCGCGCGACCGAGTACGTCGACGGGCAAGCGCACGCGCGCCGTTGTGAGGCGACGATCGCTGAGGTTGGACACGATGCGAAGGAGCGCCCTTCCACCGAGCGCTTTTTCGAGAAGCGGTGCGACCGCCTCCGCGACCGTATCGGCGAGATTTGCCCCCATGGCATCGCGCACGTCGAGGTAGACGTGAACGCGCACGAACTCGCCCACCTTGGAGACCTCGACCTCGCGAGCGCCGCCACCCCGGACGACGACGTTCGAGATGCTCTGGTCGGCGCGGGCAAGAATCGGCGCGACGTCGAGGACCTCGGTGTTGTCGTCAACCGCAGTGCGCGCGCCTTCGAGGTACACCTGAGCAATGGCGAGAGGGGCGGTGCTCTCCGTCGCAAAACTGCGAAGGAGCTTTGCCGCGGCAGAGGCGGCAGCGACAACCGAGGGTTCCTCGATGGCCATGGGAACGATCGTGTTGTTGCCGTTGACGACGAAGTGCCGCGCCACCGCAAAGGGAAGCGCAAAGCGCCCGACGACGTTTTCGATGAGCGCGTCGGCGGCGTCTTCGCGAAGGCCGCCGTCGCCGAGGGCGTCCTGCACGTCTGCTTCCGTCACCTCCAGGAGCGACGCCAAACGACGGCGACGCTCATCGAGCGGAAGGCGATAGAATCCACCCTCGTGAAAAGCCACAGGGAAGGTGTAGGCCTAGCGAACGTATTTGGCGAATAGAAGCGAAGCGCGAACGTTCCCTCGACGAACGCGTTCCTTCACGACCGTTCGCCCAAGACGCACCAGGAGGGGCCGTGCGCGTCATCAGCTTTCTTTTGGCGATCGTGATCGCCACTTCAACCTTCGGATGCGCAACCACCGGCGCGACGCGAGAGCAGCGCCAAGAATGTCGTCAGGCACGCGCGCGCGCCGCCGGAAAAGCCGTCGGCTACACGGTGGGCGTGGTGCTGGTCGCCGCGGTCTTCATTCTCGCGATCGCGAGCGGACGCAGCGTCGGCAATTTGGGATCGCGATCGCGGCGACGCGCGCGGCGACGAGGCCTCGAGGTATGCCACGAGACGCCGGCTGACGCGCCAGCCTCAGAGGTCATTCCCGAGCCGGAAGACGCCGGTCCGCCTTCTCGCGCGCGCTTGCAGGAGTCGTTCGTCCAGGTCGAGCCCTCGCTGCGGAGCTGCACCGGCCCTGGCACGCTCTTCGTTGATGCGGACATCGACGGAGCGGACGGTCGCATCGTGAGCTACGTGCTCAGCGGCGAGGCGGCGGCCCAAACCGACCGCGC
>JBCDAA010000292.1:0-11653 GCA_039186435.1 Myxococcota bacterium
AGGGGAAGCGAATGGGGACGCGGCTTCGCTCCGTCTCCGCGATGTGGACCGGCACCGTCGAGGTCTGGAGCTCGGGCACCACGGACGACTACGACGAGTGGGCCTACGTCGCGAGCTTCCTCGACGTTGCGAGGCGAGGCGAGGCAACCGAGCGCATTAGAGCTGCGCTTCGGCGCGTGGGTCTCGCCCTCCCAGGATGCTGACGATTGCGCGTCATCGAATCCAATGCTTCCATCCATGAACTCGATGGAATCTTCTGACCTCGCTGTCCTCGCGACCCTCGATGCTCTCCTTCAAGAGGGGAGCGTCAGCGGCGCAGCCCGCCGATTGGGGCTTTCCGCGCCCGCCGTGAGCCACGCCCTCGCGAAACTGCGGGATCGATTTGGCGACCCGCTACTCGTTCGCGCCGGACGCTCCATGGTTCTCACGCCGCGCGCCGAAGCGCTCAAACCGAAGGTCCAGGACGCCATGTCCGTTGCTGCCCGGGTGTTCGAAGACGAGGGCGACTTCGTTCCAGGTTCGATGTCGCGCACGTTTTCCATCACCATGACCGACTACGTGCTGACGGTCTTCGGCGGGGCCCTCGACGCGGCGCTCCAGGAGGCCGCGCCGGGACTCGACCTCCGCGTCTTCCTCAACGCGGTCGACGATCCCCAAAAGCTACGCAGCGGCGAAACCGACCTCGCGATCGGGATCTACGGCGAGCTCCCCCCAGAGCTCCGAACTCGCGTGATCATTACGGATCGCTTCGTCTGCGCCGTCCGAAAGGACCACCCCGTCGTGCGCAAGCGTCTCAGCCTCGCGCAGTTTCTAAAGCTCGAACACATCCAGGTCGCACCTCGTGGTCGTCCTGGTGGCTACGTCGACGAGCTTCTCCAGGAGCGGGGCGCGACGCGTCGAGTGGCTCGTGCGGTTCCCTTCTTTCGGGCCGCTCTCGAGCTGACCGCCAACTCCGATCGCGTCGTCACCATCTCCGAGCGAATTGCGCGAAAACTCGGGCCTCCCCTTGGGCTCAAAATCCTCGAGCCGCCCTTGCCGTTCGAGCCCTTCGCGCTCTCGATGGTCTGGCATCCGCGCTTCGACGCCGACCCCGGCCATCGCTGGCTGCGCGAACGCCTCCTCGAGGTCACCGAGGCGATGGGCGCCCGCTCGCACCCGCGTGCCCGGCGGAGTCTCAGCGCGACCGATCCCACGGGGCGATAGATGCAGCGAGTGCAACGATAGATTTCGTCAGATTTGGTTGTTGTCGATTCGTGGTGGACCCACTGTTGCCTCACCATGAGCGCCAACACGAACGTCACGAATCCCGATCACAAGAAGAAAATTCTCATCGTTGCTGCAAATCCATCGGTGTCGACGGTCACCCAGTGGCCCGTCGGCTTTTGGTGGGCGGAGCTTACGCACCCCTACTGGGCGTTTCACGAGGCGGTCTACGACATCGAGATACGAAGCCCGGAGGGCGGTGCGCTCGAAGCGGACGGCTTCAGCGACCCGGAAGATGAGAGCGGCTACGCCGCCGACGACATCCTCAGCCTCGGATTCAAAAAGTCGCCGGCCCACCAAGCCCTTCTCGCGAACACGAAGAGCATCGAGGGCGTCGATCCCGCCGACTACGACGGGATCTTTCTCGTGGGTGGGCAGTCCCCGATGTTCACGTTTCGCGGAAACAAGAAGGTGCAAGCGCTCGTCGCCTCCTTCTACGAGGCGGGGAAAATTACCGCCCTCGTGTGCCATGCGACCTGCGTTCTTCTCGAGACGCAGCTGAGCTCGGGCAAGCTTCTCGTGGAAGGAAAAACCTGGACGGGGTTTGCAAACTCAGAAGAGAAGTTCGCGGATGACTTCGTCGGCCAGCGCATCCAGCCCTTCTGGATCGAGGACGAAGCCCGGGCGCTGGAGGGAACCAACTTTGTCGTCGACCAGCGCTTTCGGGACTTTGCGGTGCGCGATGGTCTCCTCATCACGGGCCAGCAACAGTTCTCAGGCGCTGCGGCCGCGAAGCTCGTCATCGAAGCGCTCGGTCGGTAGCGTCCTCATGACAGGAATGCGCATCGCGGTCCTCGGCGCCGGAAACGTTGGAAGTACAATCGGCCGCGGCCTCGAAGCGAAGCATGACGTCCTCTACGCCGTTCGTGATCCGGCCGCGCCGAAGTACGCCGCACTCAAAGACCGCGCTCGACCGGTAGGCGAGGCGATCGACGCAGCGGAGGTGGTCATCCTCTCAACGCCGTGGGCGGCGACCGAAAACGCCATCGCCGGTGCCGGTGACTTCCGCGGAAAGCCGCTTCTCGATGCGACCAATCCCATCGGCGCCGGCTTCGCGCTCACGCACGGGCACGACGACTCCGGTGCGGAACAAGTCCAGCGATGGGCGCCTTCCGCGAGGGTGGTCAAAGTCTTCAACACCACGGGCGTCGAAAACATGGCGAACCCGGCCTACCCGGACGGGCGCGCGGCGATGTTTCTTTGCGGGGACGACGAAGGGGCGTGCGCGATCGCAAAAACGCTTTGTCTCGACCTTGGATTCGAGCCCTTCCACGTCGGAGGCCTCTCGCGTGCCCGCGTTCTCGAACCCGTCGCGATGCTGTGGATCCAACTCGCGCTCGTCCTCGGTCATGGACGGGGCATCGCCCTAAGCATCGCAACGAGGAACTCATGAAGATCGCGATTTTGGGGAAGGGGCGCATCGGAACGGGGCTCGGCAGCGCGTGGGGCACCCGCCACGAGGTGGTCTACGGCGTGCGGGATCCCAGCGCCGCCGATGAACGCTCGTTCGGCGGCGCATCGAAAGACGCCGACGTCGTGGTGTTCGCGATTCCCTACGGAGCTCTCGATGCGGTGCTGGACGACGCCGGCGACCTCTCCGGCAAGGTCGTCATCGACTGCACGAATCCGGTCGCGAAGGGAATGACCCTTGCCGTGGGGCACACCACCTCAGCGGCGGAGGAACTTCAAAAGCGGCTTCCCGATGCGCGCGTCTTCAAGTCCTTCAACGCGCAGGGCGCAGAAAACCTCGCCGCGCCAACCTACGATGGGAGACCGGCTTCGAACTTCTTTTGCGGCGACGACGAGGACGCCCGCGAGGTCGTCCGCCAGCTGGTGGCGGAGGTCGGATTCGACCCGGTGGACGCCGGCCCTCTCAAGAACGCGCGCCTCCTCGAACCGTTGATGATTCTCTGGGTCACCTGCGCTGGAGCGCTCAACACCCGCGAGTTCGCCTTTCGGTTGCTGCGGCGCTGACCTGAGACTTGGCCGAAAGGCCAAGGATTCTGTCAGACGCCTTCGAAGAGGGCGCGAGAGCGAAGCTCTCGGAAGTGGATGGGGGACCCGACCAAGTTTCACACTTGATTGGGGCCACGCCCTTCCCGGCATAGAGCGCTGAGCGTCGATGGCGGTCGCGAGCTAGCTGATCAGGCACGACGCGGCTCGGAGCAGGACCGGACGAGGGCTCGCGGCATGTTCGCGCAGCACCGCCTCGATGATCTTGATGTGATGATCGTAGCCTGGCGCGTCGCAGTCGGCGGCGTGCGCGCGAAGTTCGTCGATCGAGTGCACGCGGCCCTCCCAGGGGGTGGGCGTGGTCTCACGGGTCACCGCGTCGAGGGCCGCAATCGCCTGGACCACCGAACGCTCGAGATCGCGCCGAAGAGAGCCGGCTGGAACGAGCGCCCCGAGAATGCGCAAGCAGCTCGAGCCCGTGAACGCATGGAGGTACGCAAAGCGCGCGCGTGGATCGGCGGTCTCGCAGATTCGCTCGGCCGCGAAGGTCGTGAGAAGGGTCGTCGTCTCCTCGAACGAAGCTGGAAGCCGAGCGCTCCCAAGATAGTTCGCGAACGCAGGAAGCGTCTCGACGCGGAGCATTCGATCAATGATCAGACCGTCCACGCGATCGACGACGAGCGGAACGTTGCGCAAGAACCTCGCCAGAGGGATCGCTGGTGCCGCGCCGACCGTCCCGGGAAGGCGAACGTGACGGGCTTTCCAGTAGGAGAGCGCGTGACTTAGTTCGCGGCGACGAATAGGTGTCGAAGCTTCCATCAGTCCGCGTACGGCGTGCGTAGTGCGGATCACGCCGTGGAGCGCGCCAGCACTCACCCCCCAGACGAGTTCCTCGAGCGCGCGAAGCAGGACGGGTTGCCATCCCTCGCGTTCGATCGCGGCCGCGTAGTCCTCGACGAACGCGATGGCGCCCTGGTCGTCCTCGTACGGACGGAGGCGCGTGAGGTAGCGCGCAGTAAACGCGCCGATCGAGCTCTCCAGCCCGAGCGCGTGGAGCGCATGAGCGGCCATCGGGCCGTGGTTGGAGAGGCGATCGGTCCCGTAGTCCGTGAACTCCGGGTTGGTCTCGTGAAAGGCGGCAAGGGCGTCGTCGTAGGTCACATCCTCGAGGTAGCAGTCGGCGCTGAGCGCGCCCGGAAGTGGCTAAGGAGAGAGCCAATGGTCAACGTTTCGTCGGAGACGGGCAGGAAGGACGGAGAGGAAGGACGGGCAGGACAACACCCGCCAGTCGTGATTCACTATCCCCGTGCGCCTGCTCCCCCTTCTCGCTTTGCTGATCCTCGCTGCAGGCTGCTTTGAAGTCGGGTGCCCCTGCGGCTCCGATCCTTCCGATCCGCTCAGCCAGCACGACCTTTCCTACGCAGGTCTGCACGTCCTCGAAGCCGAGTGCGCCTGTCGCTGCGGCGGCGACGCGCCCATCGCCTACCCGCGCGATCGCGATTGCAGCGAGTACGAAGGCGAGTGCGTCGACGAGTCCGGCGCGCCGGCGGAGCTCAGCTGCCAATAAGGTGTGTCGCACTTTTCACGAACGTACCTCGCGCGTCCATCCACCCGTGCGCAGTGGTCTCGCCGGTTTCCGCACGCGAATCCGGTGGACGTTCAAACCTTCCTGAGGCTCTTCGTCGACTCGTTCGCGCTCTCGCGAACAAACGCCTTCGCCTTCTCGCCAGACGACAAGGTCTGGGACATCTACGATGCGCAACAACGCTGGAACCTCGGAGACATGCTCCAGCTGGAGTGGTTCCAACACGAACTTGAGCGCGTCTACGGCCTGCGCGAAAGCTTCGAAAACCGCGACGTGACTCTCGCGGACCTCTTTCGGGCCGCATCTTGAAGGTTTTTGGACGGGCTGATACCCACGCGCGTGGCCCGTTCGTTTGACCCCGACACGATTCGCAAGAATCCGTACTCCCGGATTGCGCAAGCGCGCGAGCTCGTGGACAAGCCCTTTAACGCGTTCTTTTGGGCGGGCGCGATCGGCGAGGTTGCCGAGGCACACTTCGTCGGCGGACAAAACGATCCCGAGTGGCACACCGCAGAGCTCCTCCAGCTCGCGCGAAACGTCCTTCGCAAAGAGCTCGCCGTCCCGCCCGCGGACGCGAAGAAAGACCGACTCTACAACGTCGCCAAAGCGTACCAAGCGCTCGCCCTTGGGGATTGGATCGCCACCGGTGTTCCTCAGCCGGAGACCTTCGCGACCGGGCACGACATCGCGGTTCGCTACTTCGCGATGGAGTACAAACGCAAGAAGCCGAAGATGGAGCACGGCTATCTTCCCGTTCTTCGCGCAGCCCTCGCCGCCGAACGACTCGACCAGGCGGAGGCCTTCATCGACGAGCACCTCAGCGACAAGAGGCTTGACGCGAGGAAGGCGCGCAACGCGGCCGAGCTCTGTCTCGCGATTCGCACCGAAGCCAAACCCCACGCGGGGTTCGGGGAGCGCTACCTTCGCGCCCGCCTGGGCCGTGCGCTCGGCGGCGGCAGCTACGGAGAGGGAGCCCTTTTGTACTACCTCGCGAGTCTCGCCGGCGTCCCGGGCCATCCTAGCGAGCTTCTCACCACCGTTCGCACGTACATCAGCTATCTCCGGCCCAAGAAAAAGCCGAAGGTCACGCGCTTTTCGCAGATTCGAAACGACACGAACGCCCCCGATCGCACCGGCGCCCGACCGCCGCGCATCCTCGCCTCTTCGCTCCCCCTTGTGGATCCTACGACGAAGGAAAAGTCTCGCGCGGTCTGGAAGGAAACCGCCGACGGCTGGGCCGTGCAGGTTCGCGGTTCGCTCACGGGCGACCTGAAGGCGCTCTTCGAAGAGCGAGCGCCCCACCTTGTCGAGTGGTCCCACCCGCGATCGGCGACGTTGTACGAGGAGGAGAGCGAGCTCGCGACGCGCTTGCCGCGCCTCCGCCGAGCCACCCTGGACGCGGACTCTCTCGCCCGGTGGTCTCGATCGAAGGAACCGCTTCCGCTCGAGGTCGCCTTTGCGCCGTCCGTGGACCATGCGTGGCACGATGCGCGACGGGTGCGGACACCTGCAAAGCTGTCCCGGAAGATTTGGAACGACCCGCTCAAGGTGGGTGCACTAACGAGCCTTCGGGCGCTTAGTGTCGATGGCCGCGAAAGCGATCGAGACCGCATCAAACGAGGCGACGCGCCCTACCTCATCGTACCGCCGTGGTTCGTTTCGTCTCCTCTCGCCGGACAGCTCGAGGCGCTCGAGGTCAACGCCTCCCTTCATGACATCGCGCTTTCCCTCGAACTCTTCGACGCGCTCCCCAACCTTCAGGAACTCATCCTCTGGTTTCGCGGGCACCGGGTCGACACCGCGTGCTTCTGGATTCACCGGGACAAAACGATGCTGATTCAGAGTTTCGAAAGCCTCGCGACCCAGGGATGGGGCGCGATCTTGGATGCTGTGCTTCCGAAGAAGACCGGCGAGATGTTCCGGCGCGTGGATGTCGCGACCGTGCGTGCGGCGAATGTCGACGCGATTCAAGCGAAGCTCGGCAAGTACGTTTCCCTCGGCGAGATTCGCACGAGCGTCCCGCTCCGCGAGCTCTGACGGCGCTCGAGAGCACTCGCTGAGGGCGATGCTAGCGTTCCCTCACAGGTTCGCGTCGTGACCACCTTGATTCCCATTCTATGTGCTGTCGTTGGCGTCGCTGCCGGAACGGCGATGATGTCGGTTTTTCTGGGCATCTCCTGGGAGGGCATGTCGAACTCGGGGTTTGCCAAGGTCGTGGCCTTTCTCGTCTCTGCAACGGGCGTCGGCAGCGTCGGAGGAACCGCCCTCACCTTCTGGCTCCTCGACCTTCCGCACCTTCTGCTCGGATCCATGGTGAGCGGCGCGCTGGCGCTGGGAGTTCCGCTCGCGATATTTGCCGCGTTCCAGCTCAGGTACAAGGCATCCATCGCGCGACGCGACCGCGAATACAAAGAGCGCCGCCACCGATTTCGAACGGACGCGTCGATGGGGGAGCTCCGCGCGCAGATCGAAGGACAAACGCTTCGGGTGAAGCTCGACTTCGAAACACAGCAAGCGTTTCAGCTCAACGCTAGCCTCGACGTCCTGGCCTACGCGCCGGGGATGTCCGGAACCGTAGAGCGCTTTGACCGACGAACCGAGCTTCACGCGGAGGGACCTACGTCACTTACGTTTGCGTGCGACGCAGACTGGCAGCAAAGCGATCGCCTCGGCGATCGAACGGAGATTCGCGTCGCGCTTTACGACGAGGACGTGATCGTTTGGGCGGGCAAGGCCGTTGTGGAGGGTTGGTTCCCTGTGCGCGAGTTTGCACGACCGCTGTCGACCTGCGAGCTCGAGGACACCGAATGGCGGGCGGCTCCGGCGTACCAACAGGATGGATCGCTTCATCTCGCCGCCGGGCGCGGCGCCGTCACCAATGCGAGCGATGATCTCTCGGTGGAGTTTCACTACGAGCGCGATGGCAACAGGCTCTTGATGCGGGACTGGCGAGACGTCAGCGACGATCCCTGGTGGCCGGTCGATTCCTCGGACGATCCGGGCGTCGTTGAAGCCAGCTGGAAGATCGAGAAAGGGGCCTTCTCCGTCTCCGAAAAAGACCCCTCGGGCCGACTGCGAATCCACTACTTCGCATTCCGGCTCCGGCTACAGGGCATTCCTCAACTCGTTCTCGAGCATTGCTACTACGCGCATCCCTTTGCGCGCTTCGAAACGGGCCCCGCGACGGGCCCCGCGACGTGACTACGCGATATTCGGCTCGTAAAAGAAGCGCTCGAAGACGACTCTGCCGTCCTTCCAGGTGCGCGCCGCGATCTGCGTATTCGTCATGCGCTTGCCGTCCTTGAACGTCACATCGAAGGTCCACTCGGAGTAGCTCCGGTCACCATCCACCGCGCTGTGGTGCAGCTCTGCGCCGTGAAACTCCGCGACCGCTCCAAAGAACTCCTGCTCGTAGGTTCGGCAAGCGTCCTTTCCTTTGCGTGGGTCCTGACGGTTCTCCTGCATGACCACGTTGTCGGCGTAGAACTTCTCGAAGGCCTCCATCCCTTGGCCCTTAAGGATCATCGCGTTGAGTTCGCTCTCGGCTGCTCGAATGTCCATCGTGTCTCCTTCCACAGCGACGCTGTAGACGTGTTGTCAGGCACCGCGGAAGGCAGGACAAGGCCCGCGAAAGGGAAGCACCGTTGCGAGTCCGCCGCGTTTTGAACAAACCGTTCCGCGAACTAGAGAGGCGGGTCGAGCATCTCTTGGAGGAGGTCACCGCCAGGCACCACCACGAGCGCGGTCTGGTGGTACCAGCGGTCGGCCGTACCGCCTTCGTTTCCCGTCCAGGGCTCGTGCCACTGATGGTAGGCGGCGCGCGTGTGGGAGTCGATGGTGCTCACGGTGCACTCGATGTCCCCTTCAAGGTCCGTCCCCGCACAGGGCTCTCCGGCCTCGTCGAGCCAATGATCGAGGGTCACGGAAAGATCGACGAGCGGTCCATACCCACCGGGCGGCAACTCCCCGGGCTGGTCTCCTTCCGGCGCCTCGTAGGTCTCCCGAACGTCCGCCAACGCGAGAAAACACTTCGCATTGAGCGTCCGTGCGACTCGCCGGAGAGCGTCCGCTCTCGCGCGGTCACTGTTTTTCAATCGCGCCCAGGTCAGGCTCTTCGTCGAATAGTGATGGTCGAGGAGCACCACCATCCACTCGGCCTTGTCAAAGAACGCCTCCACGCTCTGACAAAGATCCGGGAACTCCTCGTCCACGACAAAAGAAGGCGATGCGGTTCCTGCCGCTTCGACGTGAAGCGCGTACGTCAGCGCGACCCGAGTCCCGCTCGTGACCGGACGAACCTCGTGTACGCAGTCCGCGTAGAAGCCCACGAAAGAGAGATGTTTCTGACTTCCCGAAGACGTCTCGCACAACACCTCTTCGCCCGCGTGGGACACGACGAGCTCCCCACCCTCGTGGACCGAGGGCAGTACGACGACGAGGCTCGCCGCCATGTTCGCGTCGCGCTCGGTATCGCGATGGCGCGCGAAGAACTGCCCTTCCTGATAGAGGACGAGCTTCGACAGCACCGGGGTCACCTTCGCCTCCGGCGGAAAGCCCAGGGCCTCGCACACTTCCTCGAGGCCGCGTTCGAAGCGAGGCGCCCATCCTCGCGGCGTCAGCTCGATCGCCGAGCCCGGAAGTTCCACAGAACTCCGCACGGCCGGATCCGTAAGCGTCTGATCCCGATAGCCAAAGGGCGAGGGCGTCGCCCGGTCGAGCAGCGCTTCGATCTGCTCTCGGCGGAGGGGAAGGTTACAGCGCCCTACCCCTTCAACTTCGAGGAAAAGGCCGAGGGCGGGCTCGCGATGCGAAGCGACAAACGTTCCCTGACCTTCAAGGCGCAGGAGACTGCGCACAACACGCTCCGACTGCGGGCTCTTCATCGCCTCATCCTACGACTGCATCCAGGGAAGATTCCCGCTGGGGGCAGTGAGCTGACGCAGCCCAACCGCGCCCCTCGCCTGGCGAAGTGAACAGCATCCACTACAAGCAGACGTTGCCATGATCGCTCGCTTTGCTTTCCTCTTCTTTCTCGCTTTTTCCCTCGCCTGCGCGGCCGGCGGCAACGGCGGCACCGACGACGCCGGCACCGGCGAATGCACGACAGATTCTGACTGCGTCGACGACGGCGTGTTCTGCAACGGACCGACCGTTTGTACCGACGGGATGTGCGTCGCGGGGGTTGCCCCCACCTGCGAGGACGGCGTCGCCTGCACGGAAGACAGCTGCTCGACCGAGATGGACGAGTGCCAAAACGTTCCGAACAACGACCTTTGCCCGGATGCGACCGTTTGCGCCGTCGGCATGGGATGCGTGACGGCAAGCGCCTGCGAGTTTGACGACGACTGCAGCGGCGACGGTGTGTTTTGCAACGGCGACGAAGTCTGTGTCGACTCCATGTGCCAGAGCCCGGGAATGCGCACCTGCGATGACGGCGACAGCTGCACCCTCGACGAATGCGTCGAGGGCTCCGCCTCGTGCACCAACACTCCTGCCGACAACCTCACCGATGTGATGGCCTGCGGCGCAACGGGCGACAACGACTGCGTCGTGTGCCCCGCACCGACCGCCGAACAGGTGAACATGGAAGCCGCTTGCGACGCGGGGACCTGCGCCCTCAACTGCACCGGTGGCTTCGCCGACTCGGACGGCGACCTCAGCAACGGCTGCGAGTGCGCCGCGGGATCCGACAGCGACGATCCTGACGCCGAGTTCATGGACACCAACTGCGACGGCATCGACGGTGACCTCGGTCGCGCGATCCTCGTCTCGAGCGCGATGGGCAACGACACCGCGACCTGCGGCCTCGAGTTCGACCGCCCGTGCCGAACCATCGCGCACGCCACCACGCGCGGAATCACCGAGTCGCGCCGCGACCTCTTCCTCATGGCGGGAACCTACGAGGAGATCGTAACCCTCCGCGACGGCATCCGAATCTTTGGCGGCTACGACGTCGCGTGGGTACGCGGCCCCCGTTCGGACAGCGACCATCGCACCGAGATTCAGGGCGCGTTCAGCGGCGCCGAGAATCAATACGTCACCCTCGTCGGGCGCAGCCTCGCGGTCGCCCCCACCGTTGAAAACGTCGTGCTTCGCGGCGCAAACGCGGCCATGGAAGGCCTCAGCAGCTACGTCGTCCACATCACCGACAGCGCGGGCCTCGAACTGATTCGAAGCGCCATTGTCCAGGGCAATGGCGCGAGCGGCGTCGCGGGCTCGAACGGCACGGACGCGGTCGTCACCTCAGCCACACCGGGCATGGCCGGTGGCGCAGGAGGCAACGCCGACACGTTCATCACGCCTTGCTTGAACGACTTCGGCGCCGGCGGCACGGCGGGTGCGAACACGTGCTCCGGCGTACCGTCCGCAGCGAACACCGCGGCCGGCATCGGCGGCGACGGCGGCCCGATGGACAACGCGTGCATCCTCGTGTGCGACGGATCCAGCTGCGATGCGCTACCTGGGGACAACGGCGCCCCTGCCGCTCAATTCATGGCGGGCGGTTTCGGTGCCAACGGCACCGGTGGCGCAGGCCTCACCATTTGTGGCATCGGAACAAGCGCCAACGCAGGTCGGGTGCGAAACGGTGCAGCTGGCGCGGGCGCGACGAACAACCGCGGGCGCGTCGTCGGCCAGTGGTGGGAAGGCTCCACCGGCAGCCCGGGCGGCACCGGCGAAAACGGCGGCGGCGGCGGTGGCGGCGGCGGGAGCGGCGGCTGCGACAACGGTTCTCTTGGTGCGAACTCCTTCGGCGCGGGCGGCGGCGGTGGCGGCGCGGGCGGTTGTGCGGCGCGCGCGGGCGGAAGCGGCGGCGGCGGCGGCGGTGCAAGCTTCGGCGTCTTTTCCATCGGC
>JBCDAA010000293.1:0-11563 GCA_039186435.1 Myxococcota bacterium
ATACGCCGCGCTTCGATCCCGCAACCGCGTCGCGTCGGTTTCGAGTTGTCATGTTTGACATGGCGACAGTGACGCTGCTGCCGCGGTTGATCGCCCGGCTTCATGAACTCGCTCCCGGGGTCGACCTCGAAGTTGTGCCGATGAACGTCGATCGGGTGACCGCGTGGCTTCGCGCGGAAGAGGTCGACGCGGCGATCATGGTCCCGCGAGAAGCCGCCGCCGACATCCGCACTCGACCGCTCTTTCGAGATGAGCTGGTGTCCGTTGTTCGCGATGGTCATCCGCTCGCGAAGCGCGATCAGGTTTCGCTCGACGAGTTCTCCCGCTGGCCTCACGCGACCATTCGACTCACGGGGCGGGAGCCAGGCTCCCTCGATGCCGCGCTCAAGGAGGCGGGCGTGGAGCGTCGTGTCTCGCTCCAGGTTCCTTACTTTCTGGCGGCTCCCGCACTCGTTTCCGCCACCGACTTCGTCATGTCGATTCCGCGGTCGGCGGCTGTGGCGTTTGGTTCGCACTGGCCGATCGCGAGGTTTCCCCCGCCGCTGCCTGCGCATCAGTTTACCGTCCACCTGCTTTGGTCGCGGACCCAAGACGCGGACCCTGCGCAGCAGTGGTTTCGTTCGGAGCTTACGAACATTGCCGAGACCACACCGGGAATCGTTGCTGGTCCCTCCGCGCTCGCGGAGGAGCTCCGTTCACTCGCGGCTGGTTGAACTCTCGCCTCGTCAACGCGGGAGAGACCCGTTGAGGTACTCCTCGAGGTTGAGGTAGCCGTCGCCGTCCGCGTCCTCGAATGCGTCCCGCACGCGCGGGTTGAGTCCGGCGCGTCGTTCCCACTCGTCCGGCATCCCGTCGTCATCCTCGTCCGCACAGGGAGGCGCGCCCTCGATCGCGGGGTAGCCGACGTAATCATCCGGGGAGTCGCTGTCCTCGGCGCGGTCCGGTCCGGTTCCATCGCGCAGGGAGTCCCGCGTCCACGCGTCGACTTCGTCGACAAAGCGCACCCACGTGCCATCACAGGCGAGCGTTGCGTTCGCGCCTACGTCGGCGAGGACTTCGTCGCGCACGCGGGCTGCGGGCGTTACGGTGACCGGAACGTCGGGCACTCGAGGGCGCTCGAGCTCGTGCGCCGCGCGGAGCCCGAAGGAGTCGCTCCTATCGTTGTGGTACTCGTCCCAGCCGACGTCGCCGTAGCCTTCGGCGCGGTTGCCCTCGAAGCGCACGCGGGGGGTGCCCGAGCCGTTGTATTTGTAGAAGTCGGTTTCGTCCGGGACCGGGTTTCGCGGGCCTGGAACCATCCAGTTGTTCGAGACGAGGGCGCGCGTCTCGCCGTGGATTCGCGATACGCGGGAGCGCCAGCTGTAGATGAGGTTGCTGATCACTTCCGCGTCGCCGGAGGACTGCAGCATCGGATTTCGATGCGTCATGTGCGCGTAGAAGTTGTGGTGAACCGAAAAGCCGCTCGCCTCGGTGCCGTCGGTGCTCGACCGGCCGACGATGCTTCCAACCTGGTGGTCGGAGAGGGGGGCGGAGAGAAGGCAGCGCTGCATGGTCACGTCGAACATCGGTTCGCCGGACGAGGAGGTCGTGGTGGAGAAACACTCGTCGTTGCCGTAGGCGCCGGAGAGGTGGTCGAAAATGATGCGCCGCCCTGCGCGGAACGAGATGTTGTCGCCGCTTCCAGGCTCTCCGCGGTTGCTCCGAAAGCGAAGATACCGAAGAACGACGTCGTGCACGCCGGACGTCGCGTGGCCGGAGATTAGGTTTCGAACGCGGGACGGATCCATTCCTTCCGTGTGTCGCAGCTGGATGCCTTCTCCGCGTGCCGTCTGCCCCGCGACGTAGAGGCAGCTTCGCCGAATCGAGAGTTCCGACGAGAGCTCGATGGTGCCGCCCACCCGAAAGACGACGAAGCGAAGCCGATCTCCCGAGCCCTCGACCGCGGCGCGCAGCGATCCCGTCCCGCTCGGGTTGAGGTTGTCGACGAAGAGCACCTCGGGATTGGACCGATCGCACTCGGTGAGCGCGAGAGCGCCAAAACCTTCCGCTTCTGGAAACGCGCGAAAGGGATCGATCGCACCGCCTGGACCTGCGTCAGGTACGCCGCCATCCGTAGGAGCACCACCACCGCAGACGCAGTAGTCCGAGCGATGTCCGGTGTCTTCGCAGTTGAGCGCCGGCATGCCGGCCATCGGTGCGCACGCGTCGTCGTTGTCTTCGAACGACGCGCGACAACTTCGGCCGACGCTCGCGCATGCTGCGGTGCATCCCCGTCCGTCGGTAAAGCGCACTTCGCAGACGTCGCCCTCGTCGACGCAGACATCGAGGCCTTCCACGGATTCGCCGCAGGAGGGCAGGGCGGCGTCGGTTCCAGCGTCGGTTCCAGCGTCGGTTCCAGCGTCGGTTCCAGCGTCGGTTCCTGTGTCCGCCCCTGAATCGGCAAAGGGAGCGGTGGAGTCGCGTCCGGCGTCGGCGATCAGGGATCCGTCAGTGTCTGGCGTCACGTCGTCTCCGCACCCGAGCGAGCTCGCCAGCAGCACAAGCATGATCACGCGCATGGCCGGAACCCTAACGAACAAGGGGCGGCCTCACGTAACCCCGCTGGCGCAGGTGATGAGGCTCGCCGCGAGCCTGCCGGCGGCATAAGGTTGCGCATGGGCACATGGGGACCAGGAATCCTTCAGAACGACGCCGCGTATGACGGGCTCGGCGACGCAATCCGCGAAATGGAGGGGGTCGTTCCCGCGCTTTCGGGCTCGGCCGAGGAGGTCCCCCGCCTTCTCGCATGTCTGGGCGCGCTCGTTCAGTGTTCCCGTTTCAGCTTCAAGGAGGGGAACGCTTTCCGTCCTCTTGCTGCAGCGGCGGTGAAGCGGCATCGCCCGCACCTCGGCCAAGTTCCCCCGGAGGTCGCAAGCTTCCTCGATGCGATCGAAGGTGAGAAGGAACCGACGTATACGCCGGTCGGCGTCCCGGCCCAATTGGTTGATGCGCTCAACGGAACCGACGCCGGCTTCGCCAAGACCTGGGCGCGTCCACCGAAAGGCTGCTTCGACCACCCTCTTGCAAAGTCGATGCTTCAGGAGTTTGCCGATCGCCGCGTCGCGAATATCGACGCGGACTTTCGCGATGAGGACATTGTCGGCGACCTCTGCCGCGAGAGCGCCGTCATGGGAGAGTTCGCGCTCCTCTTGCTTCTTGAACCCATCCTGATCGACCCCGCCCGCTTCGAGCGCTGGCGTGACCTCTGGCGCGAGGGGCGAGAGGAACCCCATCCCGACGAGGCGGAGTTCTACACGGAGTACGACGCGTGCCTCGAGGCGGCCTTTTCGTACGGAATCGCGCGCTTTTCTTCGGCTACGTAGGTAACGCAACACGAGGCGAGCCGCGCTACTCTTCCGCATGGCTCACGTCACCGTTCACGGCCTCCCGCCGAGCAGCTACACCCGCACCGTCCTGATGACCTGTCTCGAAAAGGGCATCACATACGAGTTTGAGGCGCCGAACTTACTCGCGCCGGGGTACGACGCGCTACATCCCTACCGAAAGGTTCCCGTCCTCGAGCACGGCGACGTTCGCCTCTTCGAAACATCGGCGATCGTTCGCTACCTCGACCATGTTTTCGACGGGCCAAACCTCACGCCAACGGACCCCGTGGCGCGCGCCGAAATGGACAAGTGGATCAGCGTCGTGAACTGCTACCTCTACCCGAACGCGGTCCCGAATCACATCCTTCAGTTCGTGTTTCCTCGCGGACCCGGTGGCAAACCCGACCGAACGATCATCGATGCCACGGCGCCGAAGATCGCGAAGAGTACGACGCTTCTCAACGCGCGCTTGCAGGGCCGCAAGTTCCTCGCGGGCGACGCGCTCAGTCTCGCGGACCTGATGGTCTTGCCGATCATCGCTACGCTTTCGGACATGCCGACGAGCGACGCCACCCTCAAGGACGTCCCGCACCTGAAACGTTGGTTCTCGGCGATGGCGGAACGCGAGAGCTTCAAGAAAGTGCAGCCCTAGGTCGCGCTGCGCGAGGGGCGTGTTGGAGTTAGGACGCGCGGTGAGCGCGAATGTTCATGACGTGGCCGACGACCAGCGCGGCGCCGGCGAGGATCCCGATGATGGGCCCCGCGCCATGAATGCCGGCTTCCTCCACACCCCGCGACAGAAGGAGGCCGGCGATCCCTGCACCAAACGTGAGAGCGAGGGGTACCGACCGATGAGCTCGCCATCCCTGCCAAAGCGCGGCGGCGGCCAAGAGAATCGCGACGACCGTGAAACCCCATTCCGCTTCGTGCCCAAGCAGGGCCCCGAGTCCCAGCGCGCCGAGGACGGTCGGAACGAGCGCGGATGTCGCGCAGTGCACGGCGCAAGCGGTGCTCGCAACGACGCCTAGCTTGTCGACCGCACTCTTCGATTGCGCGTTCTCGGCTGTCATCGTCCCGTTATTACGCGATCGCGATGCAGTTGCAATTTGATTGCCTTGCTAGGCCGCGCAACATCCGTCGTAGCTGCAGCGACAGTCGTCACATTCGTCCGCGCTGGTCACGCCGCAGTGATCTTGCATCCGCTTTCGCAGCGCCTTGCGCGCGCGATGGAGCCGGACTGTTGCGGCGTTGACGGTGGTTCCCAAGGTCTCGGCCGCCTCGGGGAGGGAACAGCCTTCGATGTCCACCAGCTCGAGGATGTGCGCATAGGTGGTGCCGAGACGCTGGGCTTGCACGACGCTGCAGCGACAGCGCTCGTCGACATCCGTTTCTGCGACAGGTTCTTCGCCTGTGCTTTCGACGATTCGACGACGAGCGCGCTTTCGGGCTGCATCGACGATCGCGTTTCGGTGAAGGCGAAACAACCAACCGACGACCCGCGAAGGGTCCTGAAGGGAGTCGGCGCGCTCGACGGCGCGGAGGGCGACCCGCTGGAGGAGATCGTCGACCTCCTCCGCAGGCATGCGTGCGCGAACGAACGCGAAAAGAGCCGCCCGGTGCTCGCGGAGAGCCTCCGCGATGAGGTCGGTATTTCGCGTCGTCACGTTGGCCACTTTACTCGCTTTTGGCCGACGGGCATCCACACGTAGATGCAACGCACTTGCAATCGGTGCAGGTGCAGGTGGCGCCGCAGCAGCAGCCGTCGCCCGCGGGCGCATCGTGGGCGCAGTTGCAGGTGGTGGGGCAGTTGTCGCAGGGGCAGGCGCGGGATTCTTCCATGAAATCAGCTCCATCTAGGGTTGGTACCTAGAAAGACGATCCCGATGCCCGAATCCTTACAAGAATCTTTGGGTGCGCAGCTGCGCCAGCGAAAGCAGGTACGCGGTGTTCCACTCACACGCCACGATTGAGGGCGAGGGCATGTCGTAAAGGCCATCGTCTTCGCCGAGGGGAGTAAGGAACTGAAGCCGAGTGTTCCGGTCGACGTCCTCCACGAAGCCAACGAACGAAGCAGTGGGGTCCGCGTCGGCCAAACCAACGATGGTTCGTGAGCCGGCAAAGGACGCGAGATGCGATTCCATCGTCGTGCACGGAAACGTCTTCGACGGAGGACCGCGCCGCTCCAGGACGTGCAGCCGCGCTCGCGAGATTGGATCGAGAGCGACTCGTTCTGCGCGATCCAGTCGAAGCGCAACGTAGCCGTTCCACTCGAGGCGCCGATCGTCGAGGAGGTGCAAGATCACGAGTGCGCCGGAAAGTCCGACGACGCGCCCCGGCCACCAACCGTCTGCGTCCCCTTCGAGGAACACCTCGACAAGGGTGCCCGTCCGCTGCGCGCTGGTGAGCAGGTCGAAGAGCGCCAGGCCACGACTCGCTTCCACCGGATCGCTCGCGACGAAGCTCTCGTCGAAGTCGGCGTGGATCATCTGCATCGCCTCGAGGTAGCGCGTGCCCCATGCGACGACGCGCAGTTTGGAGCGATCGAGGGGCGTTCCTCGTCGGGTCGTCCCGTCCGCGAGAACCTCGTCGATGACGAGTCCGTTGCGGGTCCCGCGCAGCGCGCCGACCTGGTAGGTAGACGTGTCGAAGTGCAGCGAGACGAGCCGCTCGTCGGCAACGCATCGGGCGAGGGGGTGAACCTCGCCCCTGGGTTCGCTCCACGCCGGGTCAGCGTCGACGGATCGCAAGGTGAGGGCCGCGAGGCTGCGGTTGACTGCGGCAAAACCGTCCGCTCGTCGAGCGTCGTCTCTTCTGGAATTGCCGCATCCATCGCCGCGACTTAACCATGACGTTCTGGGTAGCAATCGTGACGCTCTTCGTTTCTCTCGAAGCCCTCGTCAGCGGTCGAGTAGCCGCCGCCCAAGGGAATCGGATGATCGACTGGACCGAGCTCGCGCGGAAGCAAGGCAGTTTCTCTTCGGGCGGGATCAGCGTCGCGCGGAAAGCGCTCGCGGCGATCCTCGGCGAGGCGGAAATCGCTCACGCCGTGGCGCACTACATCAAGGGCGAGCCGGGATCGGAGGTCGCGCGCAGCGTGCTCTCGATGGTTCGCCCGAAAGCGGCAATGGCGGAGTGCTACCGAATCTATCGCGAAGCGAGCGACCCCAACGAACGCACGATGGCGGTCGAGCTTCTTCGGGTCGTCGCCGATGCGACCGCGCTTCCGTGGATTCACGAGTTCCTCGATGATGCAAACCAAGGCGTACGCGTGTGGGGGGTCGGTGTCCTCGACTACCTGGTGATGAGCGACCTCGTGGACGATCACGAAGAAGAGGTGGTCGCGCTCCTCGATCGAATTGAAACCTTCGACGCGCTGCGCGAGCGCGGGGAAGACATTCGCCGCGACTTTCAACGTCGCTTCGACGAATGACCGGTCGTCTCGTTTCGTAGGCCGGTGCGACTTCGCTCAAAACCGCTGGGATGGGAAACGCGTAGAGTCGCCATCGACTCCGACGCCGAGCTCACCATGCTTGCGAAACAGGAACCGCCGCGCTACCCAGGGGGCTTCCGCAACGCGATTGCATGAAGTTCTCCTTGTCCTGTCTTTGTTGTTGCTGCGTCGTCGGCGCAGCTGCTGGTGCGTCGGCGCAGGTCGTGCCGCCGCAGCTGGAGACACCTGCGGAACCTCAGCCCGCCGCGATGGCGGCAGCGGTGCGGCTCGACATTCAAATCGACGAGTCGGGCGCCGTGCAGGACGCCACGGTCCAAGACGTCCAAGTCGAAGACGAAGCGCTCCGGGAAGAGCTCGTCACGCGCGCCGTCGCGTATGTGCGAACGATGCGTTTTGTCCCCGCGACCGTCGACGGTGAGCCGGTGGGGGTGCGGATTGGGTTTGTGGTGAACTTCGCGCCGGCGCTGTCCGCGAACGATCCCGAGGGTTCGAGTGACTCGAATACTGACGCCGACGCGAACGCCGACGCGAATGCCGACGCGAATGCCGACGCGAATGCCGACGCGAATGCCGACGCAAACGCCGACGCGAATGCCGACGCGAATACCGACGCAAACGCCGACGCGAACGCCGACGCGAACGCCGACGCGAACGCCGACGCGAACGCCGACGCGGACGCCGACGCGGACGCCGACGCGGACGCCGACGCGGACGCCGACGCGGACGCCGACGCGGACGCCGACGCGAATGCCGACGCGGACACGGGGAGCAGCGGTGCGTTCGGTGCGGACGGTGAGACCGACGCGCCGGTCGAGGAGCGCTACGACGCGGCCATCAGCGACTTCGACATCGAGCTCGGTGAGCTCCGTCGGGTCCCGCGCACCAACGCGCAGGCGATGCTCACCCTCGTCCCAGGTGTCCTCCTGACACAGCACGCGACCGAAGGGCACTCCCTCGGCATGTTCCTTCGCGGCTTTGACGCTGCGGAGGGTGAAGACCTCGAGGTTCTCATCGACGGCATGCCGATCAACGAGGTGTCGAACGCCCACGGCCACGGCTACGTCGACACGCTCTTCGCGATCCCGCAGATCGTCGACTCGCTTCGCGTCGTGCAGGGGCCCTTCGACCCTGTCCAGGGGGATTTTGCGACCGCGGGCACGGCTGAGTACCGCCTTGCTGTCGAAGAGCCGGGTCTTCACCTCTCCCTTGGCCTCGGCCGCTTCGACGAGATTCGGGTCGCAAGCTGGTGGCGTCCGCGAAGCGCTTCCAAAGGGACCTTCGCCGCGGTTGCGTACAACGAAGGCGACGGGTTCGGACCCAACCGGTCGTTCCGCAACGGTTCCGCTCTCGGTCGCTTCGAAGGACGCGGAAGCAGTGGACTCCGCTACAGCATTCTCGCGTTTGGGGCGACCAGCACCTGGCGCTCGGCCAACGTCATTCGCGCCGACGACTTCGACCGCCGTGCGTTGAGCAACTGCGACGGAGGTCGCGACGCCCAGTTCTTCTGTTTCTACGACCCTAACCAGGGAGGAAGCAGCTCACAGGCAGGCGTTGTCGGGCGCGTGCAGCGACGTCGCCCCAATGAGCACGGCGAGTTGACGACCTTTGCGCGCGTTCGCTCCTTGCGAATCCAAGAGAACTTCACGGGTTTTCAAACGGACCCGCGAACCGACGGAGGACCGCAGCGCGGCGACAACCTCGACCAGCAGTACGACGCGACCACGGTCGGGGCGCGAGGTCGCTATCGGTTGTCGCGACCCTTCCTCGGCTTTGCCCAGCGTCTTGAAGCGGGCATCCAGTTTCGTTTTGACGACGCGGACACCGCTGCGGATCGACGTCGCGACGCGCGCTCGATCCCCTACCGAACCGAGTTCGATCGACGCGTGCGCGAGACCCTTGTTGGCGGGTACCTCCGCGCGGATCTTCGCTTTGCCAAATGGCTTGCCCTCGTGGGCGGGGTTCGCGCGGACTTCTTTGGCTTCAACGTTCGAGACCGGAATTTTGCGAGCGAAGACGAGGTTGGGGAGCGGCTTCCGCGCTCGAGTTTCTCCTCGTCCGGGTTTGCCGTCTCGCCGCGAGGTTCGCTTCGTCTCGAGGCGATCGAGGGTCTCAACTTCGTCATCGCAGCGGGCCTCGGCGCCCGATCGAGTGACGCGGCTGCGCTTTCCGAAGATGAGCTCGCCCCTTTCGCGCGGGTGACGGCCCTCGAAGCCGGAGCATCCTTCGAGCGTGGCGAAGCCGAGGATCCCTGGCGGGGCGAGGCTCGCGCGTCGGCGTTTACCACCCGCGTGTCGCGCGATCTCGTCTTCGATCCCACCGCCGGTCGCAACAGCGTCCTCGGTCCTTCGATTCGCTCCGGCGTGCTGCTTCAGGGGAGGATTCGTTACGAGCGTTTTCTCGATGTGCTCGGAAGCGTGACGTACACGCGGAGTCATTTGCAGCCCGACGGTTCGAACGTCCTCGCGCTCTTTGACGGTCCACGTCTTCCCTTCATCCCGGGATGGGTCGCCCGCCTCGACGCGACCGGAAACGTTCCGGTTCGGATTCGCCGGGATACGGTTTCCTTCAACGCGGCGCTCGGTGTGCAGGTCGTGGGCGAGCGACCGTTGCCCCTCGGCGATGTTGCCGATCCCTATGCCCTCGTCGATGTCGCGTTTGGGGCTCGCTGGCGCATGATCGAGGTCGGGGCGGCGCTCCAGAATCTCTTCGACACGCGCTACCGGAGCACGGAGCTCAACTACGTCTCCAACTTCCGGGACCCGGAGCTTCCGCTCTCCATGCGGGCCACTCGACACTTCTCTGCGGGGCCGCCGCGCACCTTCATGATTACGCTCGCCCTACACCTCGATTTCTTCGGACCGGAGGATGAAGAAAACTGAGCGATTTCATAGTCTCACGCGCTCCGACAATCGTATTGCATTAGTGCCTCAGTCGCGTCAGCCTGTTGTTCGTGCTTCGTTCTTCGCTTCTCGTCGGTGCAGCGCTCTCGGCCTTCGTGGCCTGCCAGCTTCCCGGTACCGGAGGCGAGACGGTTGAGGTTCAGTGGCGCTTTCGGTCGGCCGTCGAAACGGACGGTCCCGTTCTCGTGGACACGATCGGCAGCGATCCGTGGCAGGTCGAGATCCTCGAAGCCAAACTCCTCCTCGGCCCTGTCTATGGTTTTGCGCCGCCGCGGACGGCCTTTCGGTTCTCGGACCTGATCGGACCCTCAACGGCCCACGCCCACGCCGGAGACGACAACACGCTTTCCGAACGCGTCGTGAGCGAACTTCTCAACCAGGTCGCCGTCGACCTCCTCGATCCCGCCCCGCGGATGCTCGAGCCCGCGCTCGCCGAAGCCGGTCCCCTCGCGTCGATGAACGTTCTCTTCGACGAGGCCCGCTTCGACAACGCGACCGAGAGTGGCCCCACGCGCGGCGGTCATGCTCTCCTTCGCGGAATCGCCCGACGCGGAGACGACGAGGTTCGCTTTGTCGCGGTCCTTGGCGAGACCATTCCGGACGACCGCATCGCGCGGCGTCTCGAGTCCCTTCCCGTTGGCGGGGAACTCGCAGAAGGATCGACGATCGAACTTCGCGCCGATCCGCGCGCCTGGGTCCGGCAGATGCGCTTCGACGACTTCGTCGGCCAGGAGGGTGAGGTTTTCGTGGAGGAGCCTTCGCAACTCCACAACGCCTGGTACCTCGGTCTTCGTGACCCGGCCGGGTGGGACGCGCGCGTCGTCGACTGATGGGGTGAACATGCGTGGCTTGAGTGTGCTTCTTCTTCTCGTCCTCGGCTGCGGAGGCGGCGACACGGGGACTGTGTCCGTGACCGCATTCGGCCAGGTCGAGGCCCGCATGGGCATTTCGTCAGAGCAGACTGCGGATGGTTTCTCGGTGCGTTTCGATCACGTCGTTCTAGAGCTTCAGGACTTTGTGGCGACCACGATGCGGGGGGAAGACGCGCAGCTTGCCGCCGATCCCGTGCTCATCGAACTGGTGCCGAGCTCCGCGGTCGCGTTTTCCTTTGAAGGGGTGACCGCGCGGCGCTGGGATGAGGTCGGCTACACGAGCGCACCTCCGCCGGCGGATGTGGGGCTTGCGAATGACGTCGACGCCGAGATCGTTCAGCGGATGATCGACGAAGGGTGGTCCCAGTTCATTTCGGGGACCCTTATTTCCGAAGATGGCATGGAGTACCCCTTCGAGTTTGGCTTTCCGGTGGTCGCTCGCTACCGGACGTGTCGCTCCGGCCGTGACGGCACCTTCGGCTTTGTGACCCCGATCAATGGAACCGCCGAAGTCGAGATCACCTGGCACCTGACGCACCTCTTTTTCGACTCCTTCGCCGAGGATTCGGCGCTTCGGGTCGAGCCCTTTGCGGCGGTGTTTGACGGCGACCCGATCACCGTCGACGACCTACGGGCGCAGCCTCTTGCTGACATTCGTGACCTCGACGGCGACCCGCTGCTCGATGACCTTGGCAATCCGGTGCTCTTCATCCCGCCTCCGGGCGGCGCGGAGACGCTACGCGAGCACATGCTCTCGGCGCGCTTTGGTCACTTCGACGGCCTTGAAGGCTTTTGCATGGGCGAAGTCACCCTCCTCGACTAGAGCACATCTTGCTCCGTAGAAAAGGTCGGTGCGGAGCTCATGCGTGAGCGGTGATCATGCAGTTGTGGGTCACCATTTCTGCTCGTTGCGCGACCCAAGTTCGTGCACGGAGTGAAGCACCAAGAAGGCGCTTGAGCGCGCTGAAGGCGCTC
>JBCDAA010000294.1:0-11545 GCA_039186435.1 Myxococcota bacterium
ATCGCGTCGCCGTACGCCTTGAGCACCACGCGGCGCTTCACCGACATCTTCGGAGTCAGCATGCCGTTCTCGGTCGTGAAGTCCTCTGCCCCTAGCGTGAACTTTCGGACCTTCTCGTACTGCTTAAACTCCGCCGAGTACTTGTCGATTTCGCCCTGAATGAGATCTTTTACCGCGGCCTCCTCCACGAGCGCCGACGGGTCCGTGTCGAGGCCCTTTTCCTTCGCCCAATCCTGAAGCGAGGGGAAATCTGGGATGATCAGCGCGACGTTGAAGTTCTGATTCGCCCCATGAACCATCACGTTCGCGATGTAGGGTGAAAGCTTCAATCGCTCCTCAAGCGGGGTCGGCACCACGTACTTGCCGTTGAGCAGCTTGTACTGTTCTTTGATGCGGCCGCTGATGAACAAGAACCCGTCGTCGTCGAGGTACCCCATGTCACCGGTGCGAAATCCTCGGCCGCTGTCCCGCGGGACGAAGACCTTGTCGTTCTCTTCGTCCAGCCCGTAATAGCCCTGCATCACGTTGTGCCCGAAGATGATGATCTCGCCGTGCTTCGGATCGTCGGTCGCTGCGAGATCGATCTCCACGTTCACGCCGGGGATCGGCTTGCCGACGGATCCGATCTTGCGGCCGCTCGGACTGTTGGCGGTTGCGATCGGCGACGTCTCCGTGAGGCCGTATCCCTCGTAGACCATGATGCCGAGGTTATCGATGAACTCGGCGACCTCTCGGCTCAGTGCCGCACCGCCACTGAACGCGTACTTCAGGCGTCCGCCAAATCGGTCGCGCACCTTCGAGAAAACGAGCTTGTCGAAGATTCCATGTTTGAAATCTGCCCAGCCGGAACGCTTGCGGTCTTCGGCGAGCTTCTTTCGGTACTCAGCGTTTGCCACCGCGCCGTTGAAGAGGCTCAGCTTCAAGCCGCCTTCGTCGTTCATTCGCTTGTGAAGTCCGTCGTAGATGCGGTTGAAGATGCGCGGCACGGCAAAGAGCAGCGTCGGGCGCACCTCTGCCAGGTTCACGACGATCTTATCGACGGCCTCCGCGATGCCCATCGACGCGCCCATCGAGAAAAGACCGTGAAGCTCACAGGTCTGCCCAAAGCTATGGGCCCAGGGCAAGAAGCTGAGCGAGCGATCGTCCGGGCTCATCGGAAAGAACTCGTGAATCGCGGATACGTTGCTCGCGAGATTCGCGTGGCTCAGCAGCACCCCTTTCGGATTGCCGGTCGTTCCTGAGGTGTAGATGAACCCTGCGACATCGCTCGGCTGCAGTTCCACGACATCCACAGGCGTCTTTTCGAAGAGCGCGGATAGCGCGAGCTCGCCGTCGCCCGTCGGCTCACCTTCGATCAGCACAACGTGTTCGAGGGCGTCGAGGTCGCCCCGAATGGTGGCGATCTTGTCTGCGATCGTTCGGTTCGCGACGAGGAGAACCTTCGCCTTGCAGTCGTTGAGAATGTACTTCCAGTCCTTCGGCAGCTGGTTTTCGTACATCGGTGCGAACTGCGCGCCGAGACCGTAGGTCGCGTACGCGGCGATGGCCCACTCGGGTCGGTTGTTCGAGATGATCGCGACGCGTTCGTCCTTCGCGATCCCGAGTTCGCTGAGGGCGCCACGGAGGGCATCGACCTTTTGGCCGAACTCCCCGTAGGTCATCCACACCCATGCCCCGTTTTGCTTGGTTCCAAAAAGCGGGCGGTCGCTGTACTCGCTCACGCTTCGCTTGAAGATGTCAACGAGGGTCCCGAACTTCGGTTGAAACGTACTCATGCGGGCCCGAGCCTAGCAGCCGTGCTTGAGCGGGCAAAGACGTGCCTTTCGAGGCCGGAGAGTCGTCGCGAAAGCTGGCAAAGCTTGCGTACGCAACAAAGACGAACGCACCGAAGAGCGCGGTCACCGCCCAGGGCTGGCCGGAGTTCATCGGGTCGAAGATCGGGCCTGCGATCGCGCGGACAACCTGTCCTGGGTGAGTCACCACGTCCCAGCTGTTCAGGCGTGCAAAGCGGCCGATCCAGATTCCAAAGCCGCTGAGGGCAGCGACGACCACGACAAAGACCCATCCGGCTCGTCGTCCCCGTGCTCGTTCAACGCGAAGTCGCATTGGATGAAGCGCCACGCAGGACGCGAGAAGTCCCGCCCATGCGAATGCCGCGATCAGACCAACGTCGAACCAAAGGGGCGCGCCTCGCTGCCGGAGATGAACGAGGTCTGTCACGAGGTAGGGGGCGTTGGGAAAGAACGCGAGCCAAATCCCAAAGCGGAGCATCCCGCCCCGGTGAGGGAGCGCCAGTACCACCGGCACGAGCGCGAGCGTGAGGTTCCAAAGGAGGAACCCAAATGTAGGGTGTCCGGTGTAGAGAAAGCGTGCAGCGAAGATCGCGACGGCAAAGCTACACGCGAGCGCGAGCGAACGTAGCGGCCCCACCATCCTGAGACGGACAACCCAGCGCCCCCAGTTCATTCCCGGACGGCGCTGTCCCTCTCGCCAATCCGTGGCATGGTTCCGCGGCCTGCCCAAGCGCGAACCTATGATCGACTCCCGACCGGCAGTACACCTCGAGTCCGAAGAGGTGGGCGTTTTCAACCGCCGTTTTGGGGTGCGCTTGCGGGATGAGTCCCGCGTCGAGGCGGTGCTCTACCGCGGCGATACCCTCTGTATTTCGTCGCAGGTGGGGTGCGCGGTTCGCTGTCCGTTTTGTGCGTCGGGTGCGAAAGGCCTTGGCCGTTCCCTTTCGCTTGAGGAACTCCAAGGCCAAGTTGAGGCTGTGGGGCGCGTGCACGAACTGCAGCGCATCACAATTTCGGGAGTCGGGGAGCCGCTTCACAACCCGGCCACAGTCGACTTTCTTACGTGGGCGCGAGACCGGCGTTTGAAGGTCAGTCTCACGACGTCCGGCGGACCGCTTTCACGCCTTCGCGCCTGGCTGCATCGTCCGCACAACGGACTCACGATTTCGGTGCACAGCGGCCAAGAGGAGACGCGTCGCCGGCTGGTTCCGAAAGGGCCGTCGCTCGCGGATCTGGAGGCGCTTCTTGCGGAGGAGGTTCCCCGACTGACGCGGCGCCGCAAGAAGAAGACGGCTCTCGCGTACCTCCTCCTGCGCGGCGAAAACGATGCGGCCACCGAGCTCGACGCTTTTGCTCATCGCGCGCTTCCCCTTGGGCTGAGCGTCCACCTCTACGCGTTTAATCCCGTTGCAACGAGCGAGATGGAGCGAGCGACCCGCGAAGCCTACGAAGCGGCGTATGCGCGTCTGGTGGCGGCCGGACTGCGTGTGCGGATGAGCTCGAAGGCTCGCGTGGAAGCGAACGGCGGCTGCGGCACCCTCGTCGCGCTTCGCACCTGAGCTTACGCCGCTTCTTTCGATGCGCTGCCGGAGGTCTCGAGGGCGAGCAAACCGTAGGCGTCGAGATCCAATCGCTCTGGCGGCAGACCTTGGAGCGTCTTTCGAGAAAACGAGAGGATCGCGTCGCTGTCGGGAAGACGCAGCACCTTTCGGCGAAACTCGCCGCCATCGTCGAGCGCGCGCGCGAGGTAGCGGAGCATCTCCTTAAGCTTGCCGACGGTGCGGCCGAGTTCTTCGTCGAATGCGCTGCGCACGCGCTCGAGCCATGCGAGCACGTCGTCGCCGCATGGCCGAAAGGGCTCTTGTCCAGCGCGCAGCTCACGGATTTGGCGAAAGATCCACGGGTTGCGGAGTGCGGGCCGTCCGATCATCACCGCGTCGCAGCCCGTTTCTTCCTCCATTCGAAGCGCGTCGCAGGCGTACCAAACGTCCCCGTTGCCGACGACTGGGATGTCGAGGTGTTCCTTCAGGCGTCGCACGATTCGCCAGTCGGCCACGCCCTCGTAGAAATCGCAGCGACGGCGCGGATGCACGGAGAGAAAGTCCACGCCAGCGCCCCGAACCACGTCCGCGATGCGCAGCACGTTGTCCGAGTCGTCGAATCCCGCTCGTATCTTCGCGCTAAAGCGAACCGGTGTTTGCTCGCGCATGGCGCGGAGGACGTTGTCGAGCAGGACAGGATCCTTGAGCATCGCCGCGCCCACGCCCTTGCGAACTACCCGCGGCATCGGACAGCCGAGATTCACATCGACGACGTCGGCGCCCGCAGCCGCAACGTGTCCCGCGGCATCCGCCATCTTGTCCGCGTCGTTTCCCATCACCTGCACCGAGAGGGGGAGCCCCGGCGCCTTCACGACCGCTGCGCGCAGGCCCTTGGGGCTAATCGGTGCGCGTGAAACCCGGACGAACTCGGTGCAGAGCAGCCCAAGGCCGCCGTGTTCCGCGATCAGCCGACGAAAGGTCGGATGCGTCACGCCCTCCATGGGCGCGAGGAGTGTGCCGTTGTCGTAGGGGAGCACCGGGATGCTCTAGCACAGCCGCGTCACTCCGCCGGAGGATCGTCGAGGAGCTGTGTTCGCACGCCAAAACCGATGAAGACGCCGTTGATCTGCGCTGTGTTTCGGCCCCACACCGTGCGCTGATACGCGAGGTTGAGTTCGACCGCGTCGGTGATGCGAATGATGCCGCCAAAGGCGATGTCCACCGCGTCGCGCTCGAGGCGTAGCTCGCGGAGGAGAAGATTGTTGGTGCCGATGTACTCCTCGGCCGGGAGAGACGGGTCGATGGCGGCGACGCTGACGCCGATGAGACGTCCTTGCGTGACGGTGTAGGCGAATCGGAGATCGGCAAAAACGAGGATGCGCTCGCCGAGGGCTTGGCCGACTTTGAAGGACGCCAGGACCTGATCGCCCGCGCCACCGAGCCGGAGGTTGTAGCCAGCGTCGAGACGGAAGAACGTTCGCGAAGGAATCGACGCGCCGAGGAGAAGGTTCAGGTTGAGATCTACTTGGCCATCGCCGAGGGCGACGTCGTCGCTGACGTTTCCAGGTGCGGTAAAGCGTTCGATCTCGGCGAGGAACTCCTCGTTGCTCCTTGGGTTGTCGCCGAAGGTTCCTTCCGGCCCGTCGTAGCCGGTGGGCGTTTTGAGGCGGCCTTCCAGCGCAACCGCAACGGGCCAGCGGGTGAGGTTGTAGCGCGCCGTCAGCCAGAGATCGCCGAGCCCCTGACGCGAGCGCCCGAGGTCGATGATGTTCTCCTGAAAGAAGTCGATGCCCTCGCCGTCGAGGAGGATCACCGCGTCCGAGCGATAGCTGACCAGTCGCAAGGGAAGCTGGATCTCGAACTCGAGGTCGTCGGTAAACCCGGCGCGGGCACCGAGAACAAAGGTCGCGGCGCGAAAGCGGCCGTTCAACGGAAACTGTTGCGCGGGAGCGTCGTCCAAGAACTCTTGATCGGCCCACTGAAAATCGAAGCCCGCGTTGACGACAACCTCACCGCGGCGAAGCGTCCAGGGCGAGGCCGAAGCCGTGCTGGTCCAACCCAGAACCAAGACAAGCGGCGCGATCCATCGACGAATGCGGTGACTCATGTAGGTCTGTTAGAACGTCACGAAACCGGGACCACGCCGCTGCTGCATGGTCGACGTCATGGTGGTCTGCATCGGCGTTGGCGCGACGGCGGGCTCCGGTTCGGCGGCGGGCGGTGCGACGCGAGGCGATTCGACGGGAGGCGGCGGTGCGACCGGAGGCGGCTCGACCGCGGCCGTCGGTGTCTGAGGCTCGGGCGTTTCGAGCCGCGCCACCTGTGGACGAGCCCGGCGGGCACGGCGCGCTTTCGTGGGTTCCATCGTCACCTGCGGAGGGGTTTCTACGGCGAGTTCCTCCGCGGGTGCTTCGGCACCGGTCGCTTCGGCACCGGTCGCTTCGGCACCGGTCGCTTCGGCAACGGTTGTTTCGACGGTTGTTTCGGCAGCGGTCTCGGGTTCCGCTGCCTGAAGCGCGGACTGGACGCGAACCCGCGGCGCGGCGGCGGTTGGGCTAGGTTCGGTCCGCGGGGTCGCCTCCGCGCCGCTTCCGGGAATGGCGAACGCGGCAACCCCCGCCAGGAGTAGCAGCAGCGCGAACAAACCGACCAGCCACCCTGCCGGTCGGCGCTCCTCGGTCGTTGCCGCCGGAACCTCGACGGTTGGGGGGTTCACCGAAACCGGCGAAGGCCGCGCGGCGTGATCGTTGAGCGTCGCGCGGACGGACTCCTTCGCCATCATCGGCTTCAGTCGATCGCGAAGTTCCGCCGCGTTCTGCGGGCGCTTTTGCATGTCTCGGCTGAGGCAGCGGTCGACGAGCGCGGCGAGGTCCGGATGGATTCCGGGTTCGACCGTGCGAAGCGGAGCGTGCGTTTGCGTTGCGACCGCGACGAGGGTTCCGTGGGGCGTTTCCGCGGCGTAGGGCAACACACCCGAAAGCGCCTCGTACATGATGACGCCCATCGCCCAAATATCCGTGGCGGGGCCGACTGAACGCGGTCGCGAAACCTGCTCGGGGCTCATGTACGCGGGCGTACCGACGGAGATGCCGGTCGCTGTCCGAGCGCCTCCTTCGCCCTGAAGGTCCTGTGCGATTCCGAAGTCGAGAAGCTTGATGGACTCCTGGCCATCCTCCTGCACGACGAAGAGATTTCCGGGCTTCAGGTCACGATGCACGAAGCCTTGCTCGTGCGCCGATGCGAGCGGTTCGAGCGCGGCGACGAGATGATCCATCGCCTCGACGCGGAGCCGCTGACCTTCCTCCCACCACTCTTCGAGGTCCGCTCCCTGCAGAAGCTCCATCGCAAAGAAGAAGCGTCCGTCCGGCAGCTCACCGGCGTCGTGAAAGGTGGGAATGCCCTCGTGGTTAATGCGCACGGCCGCAGCGATCTCTCGTTGAAAGCGCGTGTACGCCAACGGGTTGTCGCAGACGTCTGACTTAAGAACCTTGAGCGCGACCTCGCTGCCAGTCTTGGTATCGCGGGCTGCATAGACGACGCCCATCGAGCCGCGACCCAGCTCTCGCTCGATTTTGTACCCGTCGATCTCGGGAAACGTGGGGGGTCGCGAGGGCATGGCGAAAGGCAAGTATAGCGCGCTCGGTCGAGGGAAAAGTGGTGTCGTCGCTACGCTTCGTCGACCGAAAAACCTCAATTCCCGCTTCGAAGATTGTCAACGACCTCCGAAGCCGCCGGGCCACCAAAGCAGAGTGGGGTCAGTAGAGCCGCCACGCCAGTTCGTCGGGGGACTCCACAAAGAAGGCGGTGACGCCGAGAACGCCGACCGCAGCGGTCCCGGAGGCGATGATCGCGCCTGTGTTGCGGTCGATATGATCGGTGCCGATGAGGGCCGACAGCACGACGGTTGCAACAAAATTGAGGATGCCGAAGACCCCTGCAAAGCGCCGCTTTCGAAGGCCCCGGCGTGCCCCGGCGGCGAGCTCTTCCTCAAATCCTTCGAGCGATTCTCCGGCGGCCCGCGCAGCGTGAAAGCGCGCAAGGCGATCCCGCGCGGTCGCGACGGCGCGTGGGTTGGAAAACTCGCGAAATGCTCGGTAGGTCAGAACCGCGGCACCAAGGAGGCAGCCCACGCCAAGACCGACCTCCACGCCGTCGTCCGAGGGAGGGACCAGGAACCCAACGGCGCAGACCCCCTCGAAGAGCGCGACGAGCATCGACCGCTGCGCCGAAAGATAGGAAACGGCATCAAAACGGACGGCGGATCGCGTGAGGGCTTCCTCCAAGCGATCGGCGCGCGCTTGCTCCAGCGAAAGCGAGAGTTCTTGCGCCTTTCCCGAGCTCGCGCTCACGGCGAGGAACGCGCAGATCCAAAGAGCTCGCATCACGCGACGGTGTAGCCTCCGTGCTCGCCCTCGCAAAGAGCGACCTTGCCCTTTTGATGCGTTCGCCACACATTGAGTGCGACTCGGTTGTTCTATGACGACTCGCCGCCGAACCCGCCGCCGTGCCCCCGATGACAAGCGCCGGCGTATCCTCGACGCAGCCCGGGAACTCTTTCGGGCGAAGGGCGCAGGCAAGGTCACAACGTCGCAAATCGCGAAAAAGGCGGGGGTGAGCGAAGGCATCATCTTCCACCATTTCGGCAGCAAACGCGGGGTCTTGGCGGAGGTTGCAGGCGCCTACGGTCACGGCGTCGCGACACGAATGTTCGAAGGGATTTTGCCCGGTCAGCGACCCGACGTGGAGGGGATGGTCCGCCGCACCTGCGAGTACGTGGCGGATCACGGAAAGCTCCACGACATGCTCACCATGACCGAGGATCCCGCGGACTGGAACGCAGCGATCATGGCGAGCCGCGAGATCATCATTGCCGCGCTCACCCAGGCGTTCGTTCAGTGGCGGGCGGCGGGGTACATCGAGACGGAGCACCCCGCGATCGCGGCTTCGCTCCTCTACGGGCTCGTCGAATCCGCGCTCACGGATTGCTACGTGCGCGGGCACGAGGATCGCGTCGAGGACTACATCGCGGAGTGCGTGGCGTGCATTGAAGGCGCCCTCGGCTACGAAGGCCCGGACCCCGCGTAGCGCAGGCCGCAGTCCGACCGGCGGTGTTCTGGCTCACGTGCACGTGCACGAACGCCAATCGCCCGCGCCGAAAACACCAGTAATTCCAACCCCATTCCAGACAATCTCACTATTGAGTATTGCTCAGCTAACGCTCCGGTCCTACCACCGACATAGCTGAGCGACACTCAATAGCGAGGTTCCCAGATGTTCGTTTTGATCGCACGGAAACACGTCCTCCTCGTAGCCCTATTCGGGCTCAGCGGTTGCGCGCTTGGTGATGGACCTGCCTCCGCGGAGGATGTTCCGAGCGCGGCCGCAGAGGTGCCCGTTCGGCTCACCGAGGTGCGCGAAGCTCGCGCGTCGGATCGGGCGACGTTTCATGGCGTGGTTCGATCCACGGATCGGGCGACGCTTTCCTTTGCCGTCGGAGGTCGCCTTCTCGAGCGGCGCGTCGATGTCGGCGACCGCGTTTCCCGAGGCGATGTGCTCGCGCGGGTCGACGGCCGAGCGTACCGGTTTGCGGAAGCCGCAGCCGCCGCCACGCTTCGGGAGCTCGACGCCCAACACGAACAACTCTCGCGCGACGAAGCCCGAGTTCAAGCGCTCCGCGCCGATGGCGTGTCCTCCCAAGAGCAGCTCGAAGCGACCTCGACGGGGGTGGCGCGACTTGCGGCGAGTCGCGAGGCCGCAGCGCAGAACCTCAGCGAGTCGCGGCGACGCCGAAGCGAGACGCTCCTGCGCGCCCCCTTTGACGGAGTCGTGCAAGCCGTGCTGGTCGAAGAAGGGATCGTGGTGGGCGCGGGCATGCCGATTCTTGCGCTCGCGGGCGCAGGTGCGGTCGAGGTTCACGGTTCGGTGCCGGAGCGCGTTGCCCTTTGGCTGGAGCCCGGGGCGAGTGCGGAGGTGGAACTTCCGGTGACCGGTGAGCGCCACGAGGGGCGAGTGGTTGCGTTGAGCGACGCCGCGGGCCCGGCCGGGCTCTTCGACGCGCGCGTCTCGTTCTCGGCATCGTCTCTGGTTGGTCGCAGCGCGATCGTGCACGTCCAGCAGCCCCGGGAGGCGCCCGAGCTTCGCGTCGACGCGGCTGCGATCGTCGATCCGTCAGGGGATGCGCCCTACGTGTGGCGGGTCGACGAAGGAACCGCCCGCCGCAGTTCGGTACGCGTTCTCGGCCTTCGGGAGGACGGAGAAGTCGCCATCGATAGCGAGGAGCTCGTCGATGGCGACGTGGTGGTTCGCGCCGGGCAGCGAGCCCTCCTCGACGGCGACGCGGTGATCACGCGAGGCAACCAGTGAGCGTCCTGCTCGATCGTCCCCGGTTGATGCTCTCGCTCGCGTTGATGCTGAGTGGCGCCGGCCTCGTCGCGTGGTTTCACATGCCCCGCGAGGAAGACCCGCGTCTCGCCGAGCGCTTTGGCATCATCATCGCGCCCTATCCGGGAGCTGAGCCCGGGTCGGTGGAGGAGCGCGTCGTCAAACCCATCGAAGACGAGCTGAGCGAGGTCGAGGCGATCGATCACGTGGACGTGACGATTCGAACGGGCATCGCGGTCTTTCGAATTGCGCTGCGCGGTGACGTCGGAGGTGACCAAACGGATCGCGCGTGGGACGAGGTCGAGGACGCGCTCACCGCCGCACGTCGCGAGATGCCGGAGAGCGCCCTCGAGCCGATCCTCGACGAGCGACAGGTGGAAACGGAGTCGGTGGTGGTCGCGTTGACCGGCGGGACCGACCGCGTGGCTCTTGCGGAGTCTGCAGACGCCCTCGAGGATCGCCTTCTCGCGCTCGCAGACGTGTCCCGCGTGGTGATCAGCGGCGATCCGGGCGAGCGCATCACGGTGGACTACGACGACGCCACGGCGCGCCGCGTCGGCCTCGATCCGCTTTCCCTCGCGAACGTGCTGCAGAGTCACAACTCGACCACGCCGGGGGGTTCGCTGCGCGTCGGTGCCCGGGAGGTGCCAGTACGTCCTCTGGGAGAGCTCGAGACCGTGGAGGCGATCGAAGAGCTGCCGGTGCCGACCCGAAGCGGCGCGGTTCGTCTCGGGGACATCGCGAACGTTCGTCGTACCGTCAACGAGCCGGCGTCGGTGCGCGTCCGTCACAACGGCGACGAGGCGGTGATCGTGGGAGCGGTCTCGCGCGAAGGTCTCAAGGCAGAGGACTTTGGCGCCGCGGTTCGGGAGGTTGTAGACGACTTCGCCGAAGCCAATCCGGAGCTCGGCGTGACGTACGTCGCATTTCAGCCGGAGCGTGTGGCTGCGCGCCTTGGCGAACTCGGCGGCTCGCTCCTTCTCGGCGTCGGCATCGTTGCCGGTGTGCTCCTTCTCTTCATGGGCTTTCGCATGGGACTCGTGGTCGCGAGCGTGGTGCCCTTGGTCACGCTGGCAGGTCTCGCGGTCTACGCGGGAACCGGAGGCGTGCTTCACCAGATGGCCGTCGCGGCGCTCGTTCTCGCCCTCGGTTTGCTGGTGGACAACGCCATCGTGGTTGCGGAGACCATTCAGCGCCGCCTCGACGCAGGGGCCAGCGGAAACGAAGCGGTGCAGGCGACTCTTCGAGAGCTCGCGATTCCCCTCGCGGCCGCGACGGGGACGACCTTGGCGTCGTTCTTACCGATGCTCCTCGCCGAAGGCACCGTGGGCGATTTCACGCGCGCGATCCCGGTGGTTACGATTCTCACGCTGATCGTGAGCTACGCGTACGCGCTCGTCGTGACGCCTGCCCTCGCGAAGTTTGGACTTCGCCCGGGGAAGGCAGCAACAAGTCGCCTCGACGAGTTTGGCGCGATGGTGGGCGGTTTCGGTGCGCGCCATCCCGGTCGCACTCTCGCAGCGGCGCTCTTGATCGTTGGTGTCTGCGGCGCGTTCGCAACGCAGGTGCGCATCAACTTCTTTCCGAGTTCGGATCGCAATCAGGTAGTGGTCGAAGTGGAGCTTCCCGAAGGAACGCACCTCGACCAAACCGACGACGCGAGCCGGCGCCTCGAGGGCATGCTCGCTTCGCTCCCGGAGGTCACCGGCGTGACGACCTTCGTGGGGCGCAACGTTCCGAAGTTCTATTACAACCTTCCCGTTCGTCCGGCGTCGCCGCACCTTGCGCAGCTCATTGTCACCACTCGCGACGCGTCGTCGGTCGCGGATG
>JBCDAA010000295.1:0-11537 GCA_039186435.1 Myxococcota bacterium
AAACTCCGCTGGATAGGGACCGGATCATCATTCAAAACCGGTAGCTCGCCGACGGCAGCAGTCGAACGGTCAACGCCATCTCCTTGAGGCAGGGGAACGAACCCGGACGACTCTATTTCAGCTTGCCCACCGATGTTGACGCGGTGGACACACGGCCGACGAACGGAGCCGGCTCGAACACGGAATCGGTTTCCTTCGACTATCGCGAGGGGGAGTGGATCGACATCGTTCTGCACTATCGTGGGGGCTTCGGAGCGGACTACGAGGGGCCGGACACGTCGGGGTATGTGAGCACCTTGGGCTTTGATCCGAGAAGCGACGGCTTGATCGAAATCTGGGTCAACGGAGAGAAGCTCGTCGACCACGTGGGGACGACTGCGTACCGCTACGCCCGAGAGGGTGAGGAAGTCACGGGGATCATCACGCCGAAGATCGGCCCCTATTGGTCGAGCGCGAACCCCCCACGCGGAGATGTCTACTACGACAACTACCGGCTATGGGTCGGTCCCGGCGGGACCTATGCCGACCTTGACCCAAGTCGGTGATGCGATCACGCGTCGGCGCGACAGACACCGCGCATCGAGATCACTCGGAGAGGTCCATGTGCTGCCAGTCGAACATCTCGAGCCACTCACAATTCCCAAAGGCGAAGGATCGCATGGCGGCGACGACCTCCTCTTCCGTTGCGGGCGCTGGAGTTTCGTAGTGGCTCGAGGTGTTGACGAGCTGGTACTCGAGCACAAACCCTTCGTCCGTTCGAAGCGTCTGCATGAACGTCTCACGGCCCGTGTGCACGATGGCGAAGGGGTTGTCGTCATCGGGATGTAGGAGCGGAATGACCTTTTCGATGTCGTCGGCTTCGATGACGCGATCGAAGTCGAGCGCTGGAGCCTCGAGTCGGGGAGGGGAGTAGTCGGCGCCGAGATCGATCAAAATATGATCGTGAAACCGCGCTTCGCCCTCGCTCCCGAGCGTACCGACGACAATCACATACGCGTCGGGCATCTTTCGCGGGAATGCCCGAACGTGGAGGAACAACGTCTCGCCCTGGCGGACACTCGTTTTGATGTCCTTGCCTTTGAGGTTTCGAGGTTTCAGCTCGAGCGAAGGGAAGACGCGGTCGGCGTACGCAAGCGCCGCCGCGACGTGCGCTGATGTTGGCTCAAACGCCACCGGAGAGTTCCCCAGTGCAAGAAGGTATGCGCGTTTGTCGAGCAAGCTCATAGGGGTCACTTGGGTCCTGCTTTGGGGAATGAGTTAGCGCGCCTCTACTCGTGCCCTCACGGATCTTGGCGCGACTCCGGGGCCAGGTCTTCGCGGCGCCGTAGGAGAAGCGCTTCGTCGCGCCACTCGATTTGAACCACGTGTCCGGCGACCACGAGCCACTCGAGCGTGTAGGGCTCATCCAAGTCCGGGTAGAAAAGACGCGGACCGTCGGACGCATCGTAGACAAAGCGCTCCCTCAGCGTCGTACCTTCCAAGGTCTGTCCCTCCCGGGAAAGGAGGGCGCGTTCGTTGTGCGCCCCTTCCAGGTGCACGCGACCTTCGTGGCGCTCGTCGACGGCTTCACCACTGCCCAGGTCGTAGCTTCGAAGGATCGTGGTGTTGTCTTCGCGAACAAACGAGCAGAGATGAAGTCGAGAGCCGATTTGGATGGCGGTCGACCCATCCCACGGTTGATTCCAAATCCGGCGCTCGTCGCCACCCGTGATCAGAAACGAACCTTCGTCCCGGTGCACGAGAAGATCGTCGCCGATCCACTCGATCATGTGGAGCGGGCCGTCGTGGCCTGCGACCAGCTCCGCGGGCTCCGCTCCAAACCGCGGACGCACCGCAATGCGCAGGTCGGGCCCGCGAAGGTAGGCCACGCGACCGTCCGATCGCACGTCGATCGTATTCGACGGAACCTCGGCGTCGTCGATGGTGTGCTGGGAGAGCTCGCGCAAAGGGTTGAGGCTGTACACGCGAAGGTCCGCCGCGCCGGAATGCGTGCTGAGAACCGCGAACTCTTCCGAGTTCTCGAAGCTCCAGTAGCGCTGCGGTTCGAAGCCGCTAGGTAGGTGCACCGCGAGGCGTTCGTTTGATGGTGGGGTTGCAGCGGGCGGACGCTCGGTTGTGGAGCTGTGCTCGTCGCCCGCCTGCGTCTCTGTCGTCTCCTGAAGGCCCGTCGCCGACGTCCGACCCGCAGCCGGGCGTTCCTCCGCATCCCGCGACGACCCACAGCGACAACACGCTTCTTCGCAGACGCAGTCCCGTCATGCTGGAGAGTCAAGCACACCCCTTTCGGCGTACCAATCCATCGAACGAGACGTGCGGAACCGACTACTGCTCAGCCTCCACCTGTTCTACTCGCTCGTGCCCGCCGCGTCCGCGGCGATCGCACCGAGAACGCCGGTGATTCGATCGAGCGCTGGGTGATCGCTTGGCAGTCCATGGCGCGCCCCCAGGAAGTACGGGCTGTTGTGCACGATCCAAACTTCGCCGCCTTCCTCGTACACGAGCGCCTTCTGTGGAAGATCGATGGCCAAGGTGGGCGCCGCGCGCATGAGCGGCGTGCCAACCTGCGGTTTGCCGAAGATGAAGAGCGTCGTGGGTCGGAGTTCGAGGTCGTTTTGGGCAGCCGCCGCCGAGTGGGGGACCGTCGCAAAGAGGTTGAGACCGCGTGAGGTGATCGCCTCCTGAAGGGCCGCCACGGTCTCGTCAAAGGAGCGCGTGCTCTGCGTTCGAATTAGTCCTGGTTCCATGGCTCTTTCCTCCTGATGTTCCTGGGCGACGGGCTCTGCCGGCGCAACTTCCGACGCCGCAGGGCTTTCCTCGGCGGGTTCCGTTGGTTCCGGTGCACCGCACGCGAGCGCGAGCAGGGTGCAGATCGTGACGACGAACCTTTCCATGGTCGCCTCTACGAGGAAGTCGGCGAAACGTTACAGGCGGCGTGGACGGAGCGCGCGTATGACACGTCACCGCTGCTCGTTCGACGAGTGGCACAGCCAGGCACGAAGAACCGGCTTCTCCGCCAGGACCGATGCTTGCAGAGAGGCGGCGCATGCCTCGTGTTCTCCTCGTGTTGCTCGTTGCGACGGCCTGTGCCGGGTCGACCGACTCCGAAGATGAAGAACGGCTGACCTGCCTCTTCTACGAAGACAGCCTCTTCGAACCCGTCTGCCCAGAAGGAGATCCACGACCTGGCGACCCGTGCTGCGTAAGTCTCATCGTGGACGGCCTCTTGGTGGATGAGGGCGTCACGAGCTGCAGCTACTCTGGACGTACGCTGACCTGCACGCGAGGCCGGTGGACGTTTTTTGGGCCGGCAACTTGCGACGATAGCGAGCCGCCACCGGAGGAAAGCGCATGCCGCAGCGACGCAGATTGCGCGGTAGGTTCCTGCGTTCCGGAGATTCCTCCCGGTCCGCGCTGTGGTCCGATCGAGGTCGCTGATCGAGCGTGCGAAGCGGGGACCTGCGAGCTGGGTTTCGTTTGCGCGGAGTTCGAGGCGCCCTGCCAAGACCAGCCGGACTCGCGCTGCATCGAGGTTTGTTCACCTGGCTCGTGCGAAGACTCGGAGGTCTGTGGCGATGACGGTCTCTGCGTTCCACGGCAGTGTGACGATGGTTTTGAGTGCGGGCCCGACCGGGTCTGTGGACTTCCCGACGCTGGGCCCTTCGACGCCCACGGCTGCCGCGCGGCGCGATGCGGGAGTGAAGGCGGCAGCTGCGGCGAAGGATTTACCTGCGACGAGGCTGCGGCACTCCCGGGCTTCGGCGGGTGTGTTCCGGTGTCTTGCCTCGATGGCTTTGACTGTGGACCCAACCGCGACTGCGATCCCGGCGACCCTTCGGCGGAATCGCTTCACGGCTGCGTCAAACGAGAGTGCGAATCCGACAACCACTGTGAGTGCGGCGCGTGCGTCAACAATCGCTGTGAGCCGCGCCCCTTCGTCTGCTTCGCGCCGCCCGCGTAGTGCTGGCCAAAAACCCGAGGGTTGAGCGGTTGCATTGAGAGCGGCGATGCTGTCAGTCCATGAGGGATGAACTCTCCGTGCTGCTCTTCGTCCTCGCCTGCGGGACCACGTCGCCGGCGCCTTCCGAACCCGCGGCGGGAAGCGAACGCGAAGACGTTGCGTCAAGTGAGAGTGTCGCAGAGTCCAACGCCGAGCCGGCGGACGAACCCGTCGAGGCGAACGAGCCCACCGAGGAGCGCGACCTGCTCGTGGTGTTCATCGAAGTTCGGAGCCCGGCCGATCGCGACCCGGTGATCGCGGCCCTCGTCGACGCGGGGCACGAAGCGGAGCCGGAAACGGACGACGAGGTCGCGCTGATCATCGAGCGCTCGGCGTTTGAGTCGCTCTTTCAGGCGCGCCTTGGCAGCGCGACTACCGGCGCGAGCGCGAGCGATCGGACGATCACGATCACGACGATCGAGTCCTATCGTGCGCCCCGTGAGATTCGGCGCCGCGTGCGCCGCGTGTACCTCGATCCGCAGCGATGATCCGCGCCCGTTGGGGATCATTCGGTGGTCAGGATGTCGTCCGCATCCAGCCCGTAGGTCGCACGCGCACGAGCTTGCGCAGCTTCGCCTGTGATCCGTAGGGCCCCCAAATCGTAGAACCGCAGCGTGCCGTCCCAGCTCGCGCTTGCGAGGCGGCCGTCGGGCGCAACCCCGAGCCAGCTAATCCGGTCTTCAGCGCCCTCGATCCGGGCGACTTCTTGTCGTGTCGCCATGGACCAGAGCTGCACGACGCCGTCTCGCAAACCAAGGGCAAGCCACTCGCCATCCGGGGCGAACACCAACGCGTCGACGGGTTCGTCGAGCCTCCGTCGCCAGTGGCCGGCCGGGTCGCGGACTTCAAATCCGTCTCGGTACGCGAGGGCCGTGCGCTCGGCGCTCGTTGCGACGAGGCGTGCAAAGGACGCTTCGCCGGCTCCAATACGCCCACGCCCAACCTCCAAGGGCTGAACCCACAATCGACCGCCGCGATCGAGCAGCAGCGCGTGACCGTCACGGTTCGCGAGATCGAGAGAACGTGGAACGGTCCAGTGCTCGAAACGCTCGCCGCGAAGCGCTGCAAGGCGATCGCCGTAGCCCAGGGCGACAACGCCCGATGCGAAGCGTGCGACGCGCCGGACCGGTCCAACGACGGCGTCACGACGGACGCGAGACCAGCCATCCCCGTCCACGATCGCGAGCCCGGCTTCGTCGGCGACAGCGGCGACAACTTGGCTTTCTTCTGCCACCACGCCCTTGATCACGGCGCTACTGATGGCCACGTCGGCCAGCACTTCGCCGCTCGTGATCGAACGCAGGGACAGAACGCCATCGCCGCGCGCCAAGGCCACGTAGCGTCCGCCAGGATCGAAGCTTGCGCCCGCAAGACCGGCCTCGACGCGATGGAGACCCGGCCGGAAAGCGTCAGGGAGCGACCAGCGCCACGCGCGGCTTCCATCAAAGGTCGTGAGCTCTGAGTCGTCGGTGTAGTAGTCGTGCCCCGCCCGCCGCGGAAGCCGGAGGAGAACCTCAGGCGTGCGAGTATCGACAACGGTCGGAACGCCCCCGTCCGGCAGCACGATCACGCGATGGGCATCGACAAAGGCGAGCTGTCCGATTGGACGGGAGGCGACGGAGGTGAGCGACTCGATCGCGCCAGAACGGCGATCGATGATCGCGAGCAGGCCGCCCACGTTGCCGACGGCGATCTGGCGGTCATCGGGACTGAAGGCCATCGAGAACGCGGGAAGCGCGTCGCGCCCGAAGGGCAGCTCCATGACATTCGACGCGCCCGTCATCGTGTCGTGCACGCGTAGGCGGCCGGGCGAGCAGGCGGCCCCCACAAAGCGATCGCCCAGACCCATCGCGTGGAGAGGTTCGCCCGGGCACGGCCGAAACGACCGGACGTCTCCCGCCTCGTCGAGAAAGTAGACGTGCGTGTGGAAGGAGGCGCCAACGCGTAGACCGTTCGGCGAAACGAGGAGATGACGCGGTTCGTACTCGGCGCGAAAGCGCTCGACCTCTTCCCCCGTTTGCCACGAGCGGACGCTCACGTAGTCGGTGCCGTGAAGTACGACGTGATCGCGACCGAACGCGCCCATCGAAGCTTCGAAAGGGACTCGCCATGCGAGGGTATCACCGCGCCAGAGGGCGACCTCCTCGGGGCCGAAGCACAAATAGGCGCCAGGACCCTGCACGACCCGCTCGCAGGTTTGCGCCAGCGAGGTTCGAACCGAACTCGCGCGAGGATGGGCGTACACGTTGGCCAATACACCGCGAGCGCGAACGGAATCACGACGACGAAGCGCCTCCGCCGCGAGCACTTCCGCCTCGGCGAGGGCGCCAAGGCGCTGCGCTCGTACCGCTTGCCCCTCAAGCGCAAGGACGAGGGCCTGGTCGGTCCGTTCGAGCTCTTCTCGTACGGCACGCTCCGCCTCACGAGCCGCCGACTCGGCCCGCACCGCGCGCGCGCGTTCGGCGAGCACACCTCGGTACGATGCTCCGAGACCTGCAACGCCAGCAATGGCCGCGACGAGCGTGAGGAGGATCGGAACGCGCCGACGTCGTGCCCATCGGGCCAGGGCTTCGCGCGGCGAGTCTTCGTAGGCCTCCACGGCGCGGCCATCGAGGAAGCGCTCGAGCTCGTCGGCAAGCTCGGACGCGTTGGCGTAGCGTAGCGAGGGATCGAATTCCGTCGCTCGAGCAACGATCGCGCGGATCGCGGGCACCGCGTCGGCGCCTGGCAACTCACCGATCATCACGCCAAGCGCATGCACGTCAGCCCTCGCACTGGGAGGCGCGCCCGCGAGTTGTTCCGGAGCGGCATAGCCGCGGGTACCCACACTTCGCAGCTTCGGTGGTTCGGCGCCGCTCACGGGTTCGAGAAGGCCTGCAAGACCCCAGTCGACGATCTGCACTTCGCCAAAGGCACCGACCATCACGTTCGCGGGCTTCAGGTCACGATGAACGATGCCCTGGCTGTGCGCGAAGGCGACCCCGCGGCACACGCGCGCGAGCACTCGCAAGAGTCCGGGAAGTTCGACGCCGTCTTCGTCTGCCGCTGCGGAGAAGGACCTGCCGCGAACGAGGCGCATCGTGTAGTACGCGTGACCGTCCTCGGCATACCCCGCGTCGTAAATCGGCACGACCGCTGGATGCTCAAGCCGCGCGGTCACCCAGGCTTCCCAAGAGAGGAGGCGAGCGCGCTGCGGCTGCGGGACGGCGATGCGCAATCGCTTGTAGGCGACCTCCCGTCCGAGCTGCTGGTCGTGCACGATGTGCACCGTGCCCAGACCCCCAACGCCCAGCACGTCACACCAGCGATAGCGCTCTGGAAACGCCGCCGCCTGGCTTTCCGCAGCTTCGCCTTCGGCGTGATCCCCCGTCGAGGACCATCCCGCTCCGGACGTGCGCAGCGCCGACCAGGGGTCGTGCGGTGGCTCGTCGTCCTCCGGCAGTGATCGGCTCGCAGTCCTAGCTTCGGTCTTCAACGGAGTCGCCAGGTTCGAGCATGAGCTGGACATTACCGACGCCGTCGGATCGGATTAGGTCGGCCCGAACGTCCGCGCTCTTGAGCTTGTGTCGCAAGCGTCGAAGCGCGGTATCCCAGCGCTGCCGGAGTTCGATGTCCGTGCGTTGTGTCGCGTCGTCCCACACCTCACGCGCCACCGTGAGCCAGGGCACGGGACCACCAAAAGCCGCAAGCTCGGACACGATACGGGCACCAACGCCGCCGATGGAAAGTGTTCGGTGGCCGCTCCGGTGGACTGCAACGCCGTCGTAGTAGGTCACGAGACGAATCGCCCCAAAGGGCCCAATGGGCTGCTGTGTCGACGGCACCCCTGCCTGTTCTAGGTCTACCGTCTCAAAGACAAAGCGCGTTCCGTCGATGGTCACCGTCGAGCCGTCGTCGATCGACTGAGGTGGTCCTCCCGCCGCCATTCGCCAACCCTCGCCGTAGGACCAGACGTGGCAAGGAGCGCGTCGCTCGAAGCGCCCCACGATCCGGGCGGCTTCTCCACCGTAGAGGCTTGCCTCCGGTCCGAGGCGGCGCTGCCCCAGTCGCTCGGACCGGACCGTCAGTACCCTCGTGGGGAGATGGACGCTGCTCACGCGAAGGGCGACGTCCGGCGCAAGCCCCACTTCCACACCGGGCGCGAGCTCGACTTCGCGCGACGGCACCCCGTCAACCACGAGCAGACGCCGTAGGGCCAAGAGGACAAAGCGACCGCGCCGAAGGCTCACAAGGGCATGGGCTTCGCTGACCTGCGGGTTGTCGATGAGCAATCGCGCGCCCTGAACCCGCCCCACGATGTCGCCCGCGTGCAGTCGAGTTTGCGTATCGCCGAGGGTCAGCTCCACGCTCGCTGCAGTCGCCGTTCGGTTCACGGTCACACTATACGTCAGCCATGCCGCGGCGGTTGTCTGACGCTCATCTGACGTCGATCTGACATCAACGTCCGATGCGCGTCCGAACGAAGTACCCGATACGTCGCTAGCGTAGGCTATGCGATCAGCACGACTTTTCCTCGCGTCGCTTCCCTTACTTCTTCTCGCCTGCGGGGATGACGCTTCCCCAGCGTTCGATGCGGCTCCTGACGCTGCTCCTGACGGTACTGCGGACGCGGCCGAGATGTTGTTCGACGCCGCAACGGAGGACGCGGGCGTCGACGCGCCGGATGTGAGTCCCACCTCGCCCGAGCTAGCCATCGACGGCCACGCCACAGACGTCTTCGTCGAAGACGCGTCGATCGAGCTTTCGGGCACCGCCACTCACCCGATCGGTATCGAGGGGGTGCGGGTGAACGGCGTCGCTGCGGAAAGCGACGATGGCTTTCACACGTGGCGCATCGACCAGTCGCTCGACTGGGGGGTGAATACCGCGGAGGTTGAAGCCCTCGCGGTCGACGGAGGACGTAGCTCCGTCACGCTGACGATTGAGCGTCGAGTCACTCTTGGCGATGTCTTCGCCATGGCGATCGACCGAGACGCTCGGGAGGTGTATGCGCTGACGTCCAGAGGCGACCTGCCAAGGTCCTTGCTTCGCATCTCCCTCACTGATGGTGTTCGCGTTCCCCTCCTGCAAGGAGACGATGCCGAGGCACGCTTCGATTCGAGTGTGCGAGACATCGCGTGGGATGCAGACGCGCGGCGTCTTGTGGTCTTGCGTCAGCGAAACCTCGTGTACGTCCCCATCGACGAGGATGGAACGGTGGGTGAGGTCGTAAACTTCTCACCGGATGTCCCGGGTTCGCTCCGCATCACCAACGGAAACACCATGGTGTTTGATGCAGCGCGACGCCAAGTGGTGGTACACGACCTCGGTTCTTCCGCGATCGTGGCCGTGAATCTCGCAACGGGCGCGCGCACGCTCGTCAGCTCTTCGGCGCAGCCTGGCCCTGCCATGCTGGACCACGACCTTCGTCTCGCCCTCGACAGCGATCGGCTTATCGTCACGGGCTTTCGGCCTCGCGCCATCTCTGCGGTCTACACGATCGACTTGAACACCGGCGCCCGCGCAATCCTCTCGGACAACACAGGCCTAGACTCCCGCGATCCTCTCTATCTCGACCGACCGCGCTCTCCGGCGGTGACCTCCGACGGAGCCACTGCATTCGTTTTCGATCGAGCCGACGTGTTGACGGTCGACCTGAGCACAGGGACGCGACGCCTCGTGGACGTCGACGACGTCTTCGTCGAGTTTGACGCCTTCGTCGTGGACGGCTCGGTGTTGGCGTTCGACACGTCCAATCAACGCCTTGTCGCGTTCGAGGTAGAACCACCGTCCCTGCGCGCCGTTTCGGAAAACCGCTTTCCCCGGGACCTTCCAAACATCGGGCAAATCGATGGCGAGAGCCTCACGCTCCTCGGCGATACGTTTTACGCGGGCGAAGTCGGCGCACGCCGAAACCTGATCGCCGTCCAGCGCGGCTCGGCACGCACGATCGTCGAAGCCGACGACGCGAACTGGCTTCTTGCACCCCAAGCATCGAGAGGTCGCCTCGTGGCATTTGAGGACGATGCGGAAGGAGGGCTTCTCATCGTCGACGGAGCGAGCGATGAGGTGACGCGCTTTGCCGTCTCCAACGACGTTCGCCCGGAAGTGCTGCTCGCGACTCCCGGGGCCGACGTGGCCTACGGCTACAACGAAGACAGCTATTGGCGCTTCGACCTCCGCACGGGGGCAAACGAGCGGCTGCTCCTCGAGGGACTACCCGTCGATGGTGCGGTGGTGGCGGTCGCGGCAAACGACACAACTCTATTCCTGCTGCACAGCAGCTTTCGCGACGACCTCGCCACCGTGTATGCGTGGATGGACGGAACCTTGATGGAAGTGTCCGGACGCGACGACGAAGGCCCGCCCCTGGAGGATGCCCGCGGAGCCGCCTGGACGGAGGAGGGGCTCCTGGTCCTAACCAACGACGGTTTGGTTCGCGTCGATGCCAGCGGCGGGCGCAGCTTCGTCGCCGATCGCGGTACGCCGGTTCTTAACGCACTCGTGTCCGACGGGCGGCATGCGTATGCGCGCGCCCTGGATGACGCTCAGCTCTATCGTCTTCAGCCCGGTGGAGTACGCCTAGGGGTTTTCGATCGCGGACGCGGAGACCTCTGAGCGATCCGCCCTAGCGCGTCCACACGGCGATCGTGCCCGCGGGCAGGTCGAGCTCGAGCGCTCCGTCGACGATCTCCGCGCGGGCTCCGGCGGTGTGCCCGAGCAGGTCCGCGAGCGCTCCGTCGGGGAACCTCTCGTCGAGGTGAGGGTTGTCTTCGAGGGGCACGCGCTGCCGTACGGGGCCGGTGCTCAAGGTGACGATCACGCGCTCGCCGCCGGCCTCTCGGGTGAACGCGTAGAGCGGAACACCCGAGCCGCCGGGGCGCCAGAGCTCGACGTAGTCGCCGAGGTGAAGGGCGGCGCGGGCGCGGCGTAGGTGGAGTAGGTCGCGGGTGAGGTTGAAGGTCTCGCCGGGGTTGCCGAGGTAGCCTTCGTGCGGGGTGCGTTCCTCGGGAACGAAGCCCCAGCCCGGAAAGTCGCGCCGGTTGTCGGGCCAGTGGCCCGCCATTCCGAGTTCGGTGCCCGCGTAGAGCTGCGGGATTCCCGGCGTGGTGATCATCACCGCGAGCGCGAGGTGGTAGCGCATGACCGCAGCGTTGCCTTCGGCGCGGATCTCACTGGCGAAGCGCGGAACGTCGTGGTTTTCAAGAAAGAGGCTGCGGAGGCGCGCGCGGCGGGGGCCGAGGGCGCTCCATGCTTCCGCGACTCGCTGTGCGGCGTCGTCGAGGCTGCCGCCGTGGCCGAGTCCGAAGACCAGCGCGTCTCGCAAGCGAAAATCAAAGAGCCCGTCGAAGCCGGCGTCGAGATACTGGCGCTGCGAGTCGTAGGGGTTCGAGTTGAAGACTTCGCCGAGCAGGTAGAGCGGCCGGACAGCGCGCGCGGCAGGGATCCACTCGTCGCGAAAATACGAAAGCGGGACGTGCTTCACGGTGTCCATGCGCACCGCGTCGATCTCGAAGCGCTCGAGCCAGCAGACGCTGTGTGCGGTGATGTAGTCGGCGGC
>JBCDAA010000296.1:0-11451 GCA_039186435.1 Myxococcota bacterium
CACCATCAACATCGATCCCGACGCGGAAACGCTCGCCGAAACCGCAGCCCTGGTGGCGGACATGGTGCAGGAAATGGGCATTCAGCCCCGGGTTGCGATGCTCTCGTTTTCCAACTTTGGCGATGCGCACCACCCGCTCGCGCAGAAAGTGGCCCGCGCGACGAAGCTCGCAAAGAAGCTCCGTCCGGGCATCGAGATCGAAGGAGAGATGCAGGCGGATGTTGCGCTCCAAAGCGAGATGCGGGCGCCTTACCCCTTTTCGGACCTCACGGGTCCCGCGAACATTCTGGTGTTCCCGAACCTGGCGGCCGGCAACATCGCCTACAAGCTCCTCGGGGCGACGGGCAGCGAGGTCATCGGGCCGATGGTGCTCGGGACGCGTCAGCCGGTGAACGTGGTCCAGCAGGGGGCGAACGTTTCGAGCGTCGTCCACATGACTACGCTAACGGTCGCTCGGGCGATTCAGCTTTCGCGGGCTACTCGGGGAGCGGAGCCGGCTGAAGCGACTTGAAGTACTGGTTGAGCGCCCAGACTTCGATGGCGCGAAGACTTCCGAACTGAAGACCGATGCCTTCGGGTTTGATCCACCGGACCACGACGTCCACGTTTGCGTCTTCCTTGAGCGCAGGGACGCGGAAGCGTAACGTTCCGGTGGTTCCGTACGGAAGATCGGCCCCGGGTTCGAGGTACATGCCCCCCAACGAAATATTGGATGCAGTTCGCGTGATCTCCCCCGACTCCGTCACCAGAGTTACGGGAAGGTCACAGGTGTATCGCTCGTGGACGCGGCGTCCGGTCACAGGGGGCCTCGCGGGGAGCAGAGGAGTAGCGCTTGGGTGAGGGCGAAGTCAAGGAGGCAAGGCGCCTCACCGCATCGGGAATGCGTTTGATCATCGCTTCTTTCGCGGCTGCGTGCATGGCGGTGCTGCTTGCATTGCCGCAGGCGGTATTCCCCCGGGAAGGTCCGAGCCTGTGGCTGGATGCGACCGAGGTCGCCGCCGTGGTTGCGGAAGAGGACGCCCTTCCGGCGCCCTCGGGTGAACAGGTGGAGCGGCTCCGGGAGCTCTTTGCCGAGCAGGGGCGCGCGGAGACGATCGAGAGCGAACCCCGCGTGGTGTTTCGCACGCGTACCGAGGCTCTGCGGAACACGACCCTCGCGCTTCGCGAAGAAGCGGGCGACGACGCGGTGGTGGCACTTCGGGCGGCTGCGGTCACGCGCGCCTTCGAGGCCCTTCGCGGTGGGCTCAGCGCTGAGGATGAAGAGGCCGCCCTCGGAACGTTTCCGCGGATGCTCGAGCGCTACGACGCGATGCGCGACGGCCGAATCGTGGCGCCCAGCTTTGTCGTTCGAACGCTCTACAAAGCGCGCTGGAACGGAATCCATCAGCTGCCGCTGACCGACGGGTTTCATCCCGTGGAGCTCCAGGCCTACCACGGCTGGCTCGCGCTCCACGCGACTGCGGCGTCCGCCGAGCGAAGGCGGTCAGCCCTCGACGCGTACCAGCGTGCAGGCGGTCGAAACGTGGTCGAGGCGCGCGCCTATCTTGCCGCCCTCGCGGGTCACGCGGCCGAGGCCTCGCTCGGGTACGGGCGGATTTGGGAGAACCACGGCAACCTTCGCGCGCGCAACCACGCGCTGGCGATCCAGGGCGCCAACCCATGACGCGCCCGCCCGCCCGCGGGAGTTCCCGTGGGTCGCTCTCCCGGCTAGCGCTCGGGGGCGCTACGGTTCTTTCGTTCCTTGCGGCCGTCCTCGTGCCGATGTGCCAAGGGGTTCAGGAAGGCCAAGGATTTCGCCGGACCGTCGGCGCTCGTTGCGGAGAGGGCAATCCCCGCGAGGCCGCGGAGCCTCACGAGCTTGCGCCGGTTTCCGGGTGCGTCCGATGGACGGCGTTTCTCGCCCTCGACCGGCGGCGTTCGATGGACTTCGTGCTCGAGTCCGCCGGCGGGGGGGCAAAGCTCTCCCTCGACGGCGACGTGGTTGTTCGTGATCCGCGTGCGCATCCGCGTCGTGAGCGAGAGGGGCGGCGCACCCTCGAGCGCGGCGTGTACGAAGTTGTCGTGGATGTCGAAGGCGCGAGGTATCTGCGCCTCTTCGAGCGCGACCGAACCGGGCCCCACAATCAGTGGATTCCCGCGGCTCTCGATCGCCACCGTTACTACCGCACGCAAGAGCATGCCGAGGCGGCGCTGAACGCGGGGCATTCGTCGCAGCCCGAAACGATCACCGCGTCGCTTCTCTTTGCGAGCTTCCTTGGACTTGCGTTTGTGCTGCTCGCCGCGTTCGTGCGGCGCGAAGGATTTCAACCCGCGGATCTCGCCCTCGGTGCACTCGTCGCCGCCAGCGCGGTGGCGGTGCGTCTCTACGCGCTCGCTTCGCAGGACGTCCTCTGGGACGAACTCGCGTACCTTCTCTCGGGCGAGCACATGGCTCGGAACGCGGTCCTCGGCGATTGGTCGAAGGAGGCGTTCCGGTTCAACTTCGAGCATCCCCCGGTGGCCAAATGGATCTACGGCCTCGGAAGCTGGATGGGGGGTCACAGCGGCGCGCGCGCGCTCGGGGCGTGTCTCCAAGGGGCGGCGGCAGCGTGTGTGTTTTCACTGGGGCGGGTGCTCTTCGGGAGCCGCCTCGGTGCGTGCACCGCCGGCCTCATCGTCGTGTTTCTTCCGCACCTGGTCGGACACGGCCGCCTCAGCGGTCTCGAGTCGCCCGTGCTCGCGTTCTGCTTTGCGGCGACCCTGACGGTGGCTCTCTGGGCGCGCAGCGTGGCGCGAGGGTCGCCTCGGCACTCCCTCGCGATGCTGGCAGCGTTTTGGGCGGTGCTGGGCATGGGGTCTCGCATGACGGCGATTTGGACCCTGGTGCTGGTGTTTCTCGTGGGGGCCGGCGTGTACCACCGCCGCCTTCGTCGCGGTGTGGCGTCGGTTCCCCTCGCCATGGGTGTCGGCACGCTCCTCGGGCTGATGGCCCTTTTCGCCCTTTGGCCGTGGCTTTGGGACGCCCCCGTCGACGCGTTCAAAGGCGTGGTTAGCCGCTGGGGCACCCAGCATCCGACGGAGTACTACCTCGGACACAACCAGCGACCTCCGCCAGCGGGGTTCTATGCGCACGCGTTTGTCGCGACGACGCCGGTTAGCGTTTTGGGGCTTGGCTTGTTAGGCGCGGCGCTCGGTCTTGCCACGCGGCGGCTTCGAGCGGGCACGCTGCTCGTGATCGCGGCGTTCGTGCTCCCCTTTACGCAGAGCATCTCGAGTTTTCGTCAGGACCTTGCCCGCTATGTGGTGCAGGCGTGGCCGGCGCTTGCGCTCCTCGCCTCGCTTCCCCTCGTCGTGTTGGAGGAGCGTCTTGCAACTCTCGAGCTGCGTCGCGCTGTGCCAGCACTCGCCGCCGTAGGTTTGGTCGCCCACGTCGGGGTGTCCCTCGCGCTCGTCGAACCCTACCCCCTTGACTACTTCAACGACGCGTCCGGCGGCCCCTACGAGGTGTTTCGGAGTCGGCGTTTTGAAATGGCGTGGTGGGGAGAAGGCATCGGGGAAGCGATCGCGACCGTCAACGAGGTCGCGCCCGAAGGAGCGACCGTGCGGCTTCGTGTCGACCCCATCGACACGCATCCGCCGCTCCGTGAGGACTTGCGCGAGACCGGTGGCGATGCCGACTTCGTCGTCGCAAATCACTACAAATACAGGCTCGAATGGCCGCCGGGCTGCGATCGCGTCAAGCGGGTCACCGTGCGCGGGGCGCCGCTGGTCGAAGTGTTCTCGTGCCCGCGAGACGAGTGAGTACGTCGATGCGGGTGCGCTAGCGCAGGTTGTACTTCGCGATGCACCAGAGCGCGCGCACGCCGTCGCGCCAGCCGATCTTCTTGCCTTCGTCGTAGGTGCGCCCGCTGTAGCTGATGCCGATCTCGTAGATGGCGACGCGCTGCTTGGCCATCTTTGCGGTGATCTCGGGCTCGAAGCCGAAGCGGTTCTCTTCGATGGTGATTCCCTGAATCACTTCCCGGCGGAAGACCTTGTAGCAGGTCTCCATGTCCGTGAGATTCAGGTTGGTCATCATGTTCGACAAGAGCGTCAGAAAGCGGTTGCCGACCATGTGCCAGAAGTAGAGGACGCGGTGCTCGTCTCCACCGACGAAGCGGCTTCCGTACACCACGTCCGCGCGGCCATCGAGAATCGGTGCGATCAATCGCGGGTACTCGTTCGGGTCGTACTCGAGGTCCGCGTCCTGCACGATGACGATGTCGCCCTTGCAGTGCTGAAACCCCGTTCGCAGCGCGGCGCCTTTGCCCTGGTTTCGGTCGTGCAGGATGACCTGGACGTTGTCGTAGCGAGCCTCGAGCTCCGAAAGGAGGTCACGCGTGCCGTCCGTCGAGCCGTCATCGACGAGCACGAGTTCCTTGTCGAGCTCGACCGCCTGTACCCGGCGCACGATCTCGTCGAGCGTCGCGATCTCGTTGTAGATGGGAATGACGACGGAAAGCTGCATTGCCAAGCGTCAAAGCATAGATCGCGCGGCAACGCCAGCTCAGAACATGACCCCGCCATCCGCCTCGATGGCTCCATCGGGAAAGGTGCCGGCATCGAGGCCCGCGTCGGGCACGTCGTCGCAGACGGGATCGTCGAAACAATCCTCGTCGTCGCAGTCGCGGGCGCCGTCGCCGTCGTTGTCGAGGGTGTCCGCGCAGAGGAACTCAAAGCAGTTGTCGGCTGCAAAGCAGTCTTCGTCTTCGCAGTCGGTGTCCCCGTCCGAGTCGTCATCGAGACCGTTGGAGCAGTCTTCGAAGCAGTCTTCATCGACGAAGGAGTCGCAGTCTTCGTCACCGCCCCCGCAGCCATCGAAGCCGTCGATGGCGCAGCAGCGGAGGAACTCAAAACGGCACTCGAACAGCCCACCGCACGTTCGAAGGTCGCAGGTGGGGTCCGCGCAGTCGCGAGGGCCGTCCATGTTGTTGTCGACGCCGTCGCCGCAGTCGCTTTCTACGCCCGGGCCGCACCCTTCGTCGATGGCGTCGTCGCAGTCGTTCGTGACGCCATCGCCGCAGGACTCCACGAGGGTGCATTCGCAGCGACCTGCGAAACAGACGCGACCGTCCGGATTGCAGAGCACGTCTTCGCAGTTGGGGTCGTCGCAGTCGCTGAGGCCATCGCAGTCGTCGTCGCGGCCGTTCGTGCAGTCTTCCGTTGCGCTCGGGCACGTGCAGCTTCCGCTGTCGCATCGCTGTCCGTTCGGGCAGTCCGCATCCCGTCCGCAACCCTCGCAGATCATCGCATCCGCGTTGCAGGTGAGTCCGCCGCAGGCGTTGCCGTCGTGAAGCGAGCAGGCGCCGCTCGCGCAGGTGTCGTTGCCGTTGCAGAACACCCCATCGTCACAAGAGAGGTTGTTGTTGATGGCGATGCAGCCCCGCATCAGATCACAGCGGTCCGTGGTGCAGCGCTCCCCGTCATCGCACATCGCTGAATCCGCGGTGAAGTGACAGACGCCATCGATGCACGCTTCGGTCGTGCAGGGGATCCCGTCGTCGCAATCCGTGTTGTCGCTGCACCGAACGCTGCTGTCGACACCCGCGTCCGTGCCGCTGTCGCCGCCGGCATCGGGATCGGGGGGGCGTAGCTGATCGGGGGGAATAAAGGGGTCGACGCAGGCGCCATTGCGGCAGGTGAGGGACGGCTCGCACTCTTCGTTGAGGCAGTCGTCCTGAAGAAGGAGGCGCAACGTGCGGGTTTCTCCCCTGACGTAGCCACTTACGGCACGCGTGCGAGCGACGACGTTGCCGGTGCCGTTGGGGCCGTCGTACGCCACCGCTTCCGCTTCGTAGAGGCGTCGCCAATCGCGCTGATCCGGTGCGAGGGCGATGCGAACGCCCCATCCGCTGGTGGGGGTCACCGGGAGTTCTTCGCGAAAGACTTCGTTCGTCAGCATGTTGCGCTCGCGGCTTCCACCGGTGATGCGAACGACCACGCTCCGCGTTGCGCGTCGCACTTCCGTTTCGCCATCGACCACGAGCATGACCTGCGAGACCGTGGGGTCCGAGCAGGCGGTAAGCGCGAGCAGTAAGGAAAGGGCGCGTTTCATTGAGGCCCCTGGAGCGTGAACACAAGGCGACCTTCGTCACCGCGCCGGTACTGCGGATCGTCGTCACGGCTGAGGAGCACGCCTGCGGTTATGGCGGCGCCGACGACGACGAGCCCACCGACGAGAACCCCGATCCACCATTTGCTCCGTCGCTGTGGCCCCTGCGCATCCTGGAGGGCTTGCTCCATTTCGCGCTGCCGCGCGATCTCGCTTCGGAGGATCCCAATGCGGACTTCGACGGCCTCCCGATTCTCCGCGAAGGGCAGCGCTTGAACGTACGATTCAAACGCCTCCAGGGCTTCTTCGTTCAGGTGCAGTCGATCGGCGGTGGTGCCGATGTTGTAGAGCAGCTCCGGGCGCGGACTGAGATCGTACGCGCTTCGAAAGAGGTTGAGCGCATGCTCGTAGCGACCTTCGTCGAACGCGGTGCGCCCCTCCTGGTAGATCACCCGGGCGCCTTGGTCCGCGCTGTTCGCCGTTGCGTCGGGGGATGAAGACTCTTGCGCCGTGGCCAGGCCCGAAATTCCCCCCCAGGCCAGGAGCAAAACCAAAACTCGCACGTGCCCGAGTCTACGCGACGACCGGCAGTGTGGCTATCCCAGGCGCGCGTGCGTCGGCGGGGCGATGCTCTCGCCTTCCTGAAAATGGCGCCGGAGCTCGTCGTTGATCTCGTCCCGGCATTGAAAGACCGCGCCGTGACCGGCACCCGGAAGTTCGAGCATCCGGGCGTGGGGAATGCGGCGGCGAAGCCGGTCGCTGTGGCGAGGGTGAATCAGGATGTCCTGCTCGGGTTTGACGACCAGGGTGGGCACACGGACCTGACCAAGACGAGGGCCGGTTCGATGGCGGAGGACTGCACCGAGCTGGGCGAGGAGCGTGGAGCGTTCCGCGCGGCGACCGACCTGCGCCTGCATGCGCTCTTGAAGCTGCGCTCGGTCGCAGGTTTCGAGGTAGCTCGCGGGATAGAGCAGTCGCTGAAGTGCTTCGAAGCGACGTTCGTCGGGGAGGAGATTGACCTGGAGAAAGCGACGAAAGCCTTCGGGAGTGGGAAACCATCCGCCTACGCCACCTTCGTGCGTGGCAATCAGGGAAAGCGTCTGCACTCGTCGCTGATCGAGGAGCGTCGTCTCCTGAACGATCATGCCCCCCATCGAGACTCCAACGAGGTGTGCGCTCGGCCAGTCGAGGGCATCCATGACGCGGAAGACATCCTCGGCCATGTCGCGCATCGTCCAGCTACGACGCGACCCGGTTTCGCTCTCGCCAATGCCGCGGTTGTCGAGCCATGCGACCTGATGCTGGTCCTTAAGCCCCTCGATCTGCGGGCGCCAAAGGTCGCCGCGCATGCCAAACCCCATCACGAGCAGGACGCGGGGCCCCTGGTTTCCGGCGCGCCAAAAACGAATTCGGGGCGACCCTGGCGTGACGTCGGTCTGGTCGTGCATGCCTGTATCTTTGCGCACCCCGGGAACCTCGCAAGCGCGCGGTTGACGGGACCGGGCGGGTTTCGCAGGATCGGAAGATGTCGCCGGAAGACAAAACGCGCTTCGTGCAGATCGTGGGTCAGGTGCTGATCGCTGATGGAATTCTCGGGGACGCCGAGCGAGACCATCTCGAGCGCGTCATGAATGAGCTGGGACTTTCGGACGGCGAAAAGAAAACCGCGATGCGCGGCATCGACATGGACTCGCCGGTCGAGGAGCGAGTGAAAGCGCTCTCCCCCGAAGCGCGAACGCAGCTGGTCGAAGCGGTGGAAAAAGCCGTCGCCGCGGATGGGGAAACGAAGAAGAGCGAGCAGGAGCTCGTCGCGCAGATCAAGAGTCTCGTCGGCGCGTAGTTTCCATGCGCGCACCCAAGGCGCTGACGAAAGAGCGCGTGCGAAAGGCGGCCCTCTTTCACCTGCAGCGACACGCGTCGACACGAGTGAGTCTTCGTCGCGTGCTGACGCGCCGGGTCAACCGCGTGCTGCGTGTTCACGAAGGCGACCGGGACGAGATGCTGCAGTGGGTCGAAGACGCCCTCGATTATTGCGAGCGCCTCGGTTATCTCGACGACGCGCGCTTCGCCACGCACAAGGCGCGGGCGCTTCGGCGGCGCGGCGCGTCCACGCGAAAGATCCGCGCGAAGCTCGCCGAGAAGGGCGTTGCGTCCAGCCTCGTCGATCAGGCGCTTGAGGATGAGGATGGAGCGAGCGAACTGCGTTCGGCGCTGCGGCTCGTGCGACGTCGCCGTTTTGGCGCTTGGGCCACTGGCGAGACGGATCGCCGGCGGGAGCTCGCAGCCCTTGCGCGCGCTGGTTTCTCCTACGACCTGGCGAAGAAAGCGCTGCAGATGAGCCTAGAAGACGCGGAAGCGGTCCTCGCTGGGTAGCGGACTCCCCGAAATCCTTTTTTGACGCCCTTGCCCGCGCCGCCGACCTTTGGCACACAAGCGAGATGCGGTTTTCCTCCTGGTTGCTCTGCCTTGCGTTTCTTGGGTGCGCGACTCCCTCGCACCCGACGCCCACCTATGAGGCGGACCCGAACGCCACGACCAACGCGGGCCAGGAAGAACCGGTCGCGAACACGGAACCTGCGGCGCCCATCGGGCCGCTGCGACCGTTTCTCTACAAGGTGCAAAACAGCAACCCGCCCTCGTACCTCTTTGGAACGATTCACGTGGGGGTGTCCCTCGACGAGGCGCTTCCCGGTACGCACTTCGAGGCGCTCTCGGCGCCCCGGACGGTGATCGTGGAGATGGATCCCGCGTCCGTGAGCGCGCAGACCTTGGCCGACGGCGCGGTGATGCGACGCGAGTCGCTCTCGGACATGCTTTCGGGCGTCGTTTGGCATGACCTCTCGTCCGAGCTCTCGGGGGTGATGGCGGTTGACGGACTCCGTCAGATGCGGCCGTGGTTCGCGATGATGATGCTGATGCAAAAGCGCGTCTCCGAAATGCACGAGGGTTCGCCCCCGGAGGCGATGGATCTGAGCATTGTGAACTATGCGCGTCGCCAGGAGATTTCGCTGGTCACCCTCGAGCGTGCCCGCGATCAAATCCGTGCGCTCAACGCGGTGCCGAACGCGCAGATGGCGCGCGTGGTGTCGGAGATGGTGGAAGATCGCGCGAAGTCGGATCGTCAGCTGTCGTCGATGCTCGATGTGTATCGAAGCGGCGACGAAGCGCAGATGACGCAGCTGATCTTCAACCCGGAAGATGTGCACGCGATGCCGGAGATGTATGACCGGCTCTTCACGCGCCGGAACCGCGCCTGGCTGCCGCGCATTAAGCGCGAGGTTGAAGAGGGTGGGGCGTTCCTGGCGGTGGGCCTGGGGCATTTGCTCGGCGAGGATGGCCTCATCGCGCTCTTGCGGCTTGAGGGCTTCGTGGTCGAGCGCGTCGAGTAGCGTTACTCGAGAGCGACGCGCCGGGTTGTGGTCTCCCCGGCGCGAATCCGAACCCGAAAGGTTGTCTCGAGGCCTCGCTCCGGGTTGCGAAGGCGAAGGACGTGCGTGCCTTCCGCCAGCGAGACTCGCACGAGGGGCGTCGTGCCGAGGTTTCGCCCGGCGAGGGTCACGATGGACCACGGGGTTGTGTCGAGGGAGAGCTGACCGTGGAGGACCGGCGCCGCAGCGACTTCCTCGGTTGGGGGCGGGGCAGCTTCACCCGCGTGTTCGGTAGCGGGACGCGCGGTGCGCTCGTCGCTCGGGGGGTCTCCGCCGGGTGATTCTTCGCCGCCTGCGCCAGTGTGCTGTTCGCCTGCGCCAGTGTGCTGTTCGCCTGCGCCAGTGTGCTGTTCGCCTGCGTGCGGGTCGTCGGTGTTCGGGTCGTCGGTGTTCGGGTCGCCGGTGTTCGGGTCGTCGGTGTTCGGGTCGTCGGTGTTCGGGTCGCCGGTGTGGTGGTCGCCGGTGTGGTGGTTGCCGGTGTGGTGGTTGCCGCTGCGCTCTTCCGCATGTGCTGGATTGCCCTCGTCTTCCTGGTCAGGGGGTCGTTCGGGTTCGACACCTTGGGAAGCGCGCGTCGCTCGCTCTGGCGATCCGTTCGCGTCGCTTCGTTCGGAGCGCACGGCACTTCCGCCGACGATCGCCCCGAGCGCCACGCAGGCAAGGGCCGCGAGCAGGAGCGGCGCCTTCGGCTGTCGCACCGGCGCTTCGGTCTTGGGAACCAGAATTCGACGGGAGGTTTCGTCACGAACGGCGAAGGATCCGGAGGGAGTCGCCGCGAGTTTCGGCGCGCCGACACACATGCGAATCAGGTCCTGCTGCTGTTCGCGCTCGCCGGTGAAGAGGTCCCCGATGCACGCGGCGATGTCGTCCCGCGTCACTGCCCGCGGGAGCGATGAAAGCCAGGCCTCGAGGGCTTCCTTCATCGCCGGTGCATCACCCCAACGTTCGTCGGGCTCCCGCTGGAGCGTCGCATCGATGATCTCCGCGAGGGGCTCGGGAAGATCGGGCGCGACGTCGGTGACCTTGGCGATCGGCCCGGTCACGAGGCGCTGAAGGGTGGCGACGTCGTTGAGGCGCGGGAAGAGACGGCGCGCGGTGAGCATTTCCCAGAGCACTACGCCGACGCTCCAGAGATCGGCACGCGCATCGATCGCTCCGCCCGTGGCCTGCTCCGGGGAGATGTAGCCGAACTTTCCTTTGATGATGCCGGAGTCCGTATTCGCGCGTCGCCGCGCAGCCTTCGCGATACCGAAGTCGAGGAGCTTTACCGAACCGTCCCAGCAGACGAAGACGTTTGCGGGCGAAACGTCGCGATGCACGATGTTGAGGGGGGCACCGTCAAAGTCGGTTGCGGTATGCGCGTACGCGAGGCCATCGAGAACCTCGATCGCGATGCGCGCGGCAACCTCGGGCGGGAGCACTTCGCCGCGCTGGCCAAAGCGCGCGAGAATCCGGTGGAGCGGAAGTCCCTCGAGAAAGGTCATCGCGATGAAGTGGCGGTCTCCTTCGACGCCAACTTCCAGCGTTTGGGCGATGTTCGGATGACTGAGTTTGGCGGCGAGGCGGGCCTCGTCGAGAAACATCGCAACGATGGAGGGATCTTCCTCGAAGTGCGAGTGGAGCATCTTGACGACGACGAGTTTTTGAAAGCCGCTAAGGCCCGTCGAGAGAGCGAGAAAAACCTCGCCCGCACCGCCGCGACCGAGGGATGCGACGATCGTGTAGTTGCCGACCTGCCGCCGCTGCACGAGGCGCGGTGAGCTCGCGAGCACCTCTTCCTGGGCGCGTTCTCGAGGGGAGGGCGGCGTGCTCACAACTGCAGTCTACCCTCTCCGCAAAAGGGTGGTTGGCGGGATTGCGGGCGCGCGATAGCGCCCGGGCCCATGCCCGTGCCCATGCCCGTGCCCGTGCCCGTGCCCATGCACGAGCACGGGCATGGGCACGAGCACGGGC
>JBCDAA010000297.1:0-11375 GCA_039186435.1 Myxococcota bacterium
CAAGCCGAGCGCGAGCAACAGAAGCATCAGATAGCGAAGCGGCTTCGAGGACCCGCGCTCCCGCGGGGTTTGCGTCACCTCGCTCACCCCGCGGCCGAGCTGTGCCCCCGGAAGAAGCTCTACCGTGCCGCCGGAGGAGTGAATCGTTCCGTGGACCGTCCCTTCCACTTCCACGTCGCCGCCCATGGTCACGACGTCTCCGTCGACTTCTCCGACGATACGAACGTCACCACCCATCGTTGCGACGTCGCCGGTGACGTGCCCTCGCACGACCGCGTCGCCCCCCATCGTCACCACATCTTCCACGACCTCGTTGCTACGAACGCGCGCATCTTCCCCAAAGCGCACCACCGACTGCGCCGAGGCGCTCGAACCCACCGCAGCGCAAAGCGCCGCTGCAATCACTAGACGTTGCATCGTCTCCTCCACGGGCCTGAAAGGCCTCGAATTCAAAGGGCAGCAAACGATCCTCGCCTTCGGTCCGCGAGGCCGCCGCCGCCCACATGGACCTACGGAAGATGCGGTGGCGGTATTTCAATCGGGTGCGATAGCGTTCGCCCGTGAAGGTCGTCCACCACAACCCCGGCGCGAAGGTCGCGTTCGTCTTTGCACACCCTTCGACCTCCTACGCCGACCACTTTCTCTCCGAAGCGCTTCGCGAACGAGGCGTGGGCGTCCTCAACGTGGACGGGCGCTACGTCGGGGACGCGCACGACCTCTCCTTTCACGACGCGGCCCTCGACGTCGCGCGTGCCATCGACGCGCACGTGTCGAAAGACACGAAGGTTGTCCTCACGGGACACAGCGGCGGCGCTTCCCTCCTGGCCCTCGCCCACGTTCGCCTTGGCGTGGGCGATCGCATCGCGCTTCTCGCAGCACACCCAAGCCGCGCGCACATCCTTCAAGATTGGATCGACCCCCTCACGTACCTGGACGGAGAACGGCCCAAGCCGCCCTTTTCGTCCGCCTTCGTCGCGACCTACCGACGCGCCCAGCGCGCACGGATTCACGCCATCGCGGAGCAAGCCTCGAAGCACCTCCGTGAAGGAAACCCAGACGCACCGGTGCACTTCCCGCACGCCTGCGCCGACCTTCGTTTTGTCGATCGGACCCTCGACGCGAACGCCCGCGGCGGTTTTCCCTTCGGCGATCCGGCCGTCGTCAACGAACGCACCGACTTCTTTGGCGGCTGGACCACGGCCCGGAGCTTTCTCGACCAGTGGTACCTCCCGACCACCACGGCCAACGGCATCGCGCTCGCGCCTTTTCTTCGCGGGCCCGTCCTTCACCTGATCTTCGAAGCGGACGCGCTCGTCTTTCCAAGCCAGTCCGCCCTTTGGACGCGCGCACTGCCCGACGCCTCCGTCGACGTCATTCGCGGGGCCGCGCACAACCCGCGCGGGCAGGAGTCGATCGTGCGCGACCTCGCGGAGCGTCTCCTCGCCTTCACGGCTTGAGCGGCGGACGCGCTTTCTGAAACCCGTTGAGGGCCGAGACCTCTTGATACCAACCGTCGAGCGACGCGGGACGCAGATCGGCAAACTCAAGGTGGGAAATATTTGACGCGATCGAGAGGTCCGCGATGGTGATCGCCTTTCCGGCGACAAAAGGCGTCTTGGCGAGCTGCGCCTCGAGAATGGCGACGAGCGCAGGAAGACGCGTCTCGGCCTGATCCGCCGCGTCAAGGTTGCCGGCGCTCCCCATGAACACGCGATTGAGCACGATGTCCACCACGACCGGCGAGAGACGACACTGGTTCCAGTCGAGCCACTGATCGACCTCCGCACGCTCGGACGGGTCGCGGGGATACCACTCCGCGAGCTCATGCTTGGCGCAGAGGTAGCGAAGGATCGCGTTCGACTCGGCAAGGGTTCGCTCGCCGTCGACGAGGACCGGCACTTGCCCGTTGGGATTGACCTCGAGAAACGCCGGCGACGCGTGCTCGCCGCGATCCATTGCGACGTGGTGCAGCTGGTAGGGAATCGATGCTTCCTCGAGAAGCATCACAACGCGGCGGGCATGCTGTGAGTAGGGGTAGTGATAGAGCGTAACCATGCACGGCCTCCTTTCGAGGCGAGGAAGGGTTCAACAAACGCGACGTCGGGCCGCGCCAGACGTCAGACTCCGGACTCGTCAAACTCCGGACTCGTCAAACTCCGGACTCGTCAAACTCCGGACTCGTCAAACTCCGAGGGCCGCATGCACGCTCGCGAGGAGCGCCCGGCCAGGGCCCGGTCGGGGGTCGGCCTGATAGTACGCGGCGGCGCGATCGAGAACCGGGAGCGCACGCACGAGACGCGTGACCTTCGCAACGTCGAGATCGCCCGCTCGATCGGCCGGCGCGAGGCGCCCAAGTTCGATCGCCCGGGAGGCGCGCCTTCGACAGCGACAGGAGGCGGACGCGTTCGCGATCCCGCACTGCGCCATCAGCGCATCCTGAAGACGCGCTCGCGCACGGCTCAGGCGCTTTCGGTACGTCGCCGGACTGATCTCCAAGATCTCCGCGGCATCCGGCCCTTCGATCGCAAGGATCTCGCCGAGTACGTACGCAACGCGAAGATCGCCATCGAGACACTGCAAGAGCGCGCGCCCACAGCCCATCTTGAGCTGCTGGAGCAACACCGCGTCCTCTGGGGTTGCCGCGTCCGCCTCAAGCCCATCCGCGAGGTCGAGGCGAAAATCCTCGAAGCGCAGGGCGGCGTGGCGGGCGATCCCGCGCTTGAAGTCGAGAATCGAGCGGACGGCCAAGCGATAGGCCCACGTTCGAAGGTGAGCTCGGCCCTCAAAGGTCGAAAGGCGCGTCGTGACCCGAAGAAGCGCTTCCTGGGTCGCGTCGTCGGCATCCGCGTGGCTTCCCAGCATTCGTAGCGCGAGGGCGTGAAATCCCGGGGCGAGCGCATCGATGATCGTTCGCAGCGCCCGGGCATCGCCCCCCACAGCGGCTCGAACGGTCTCGTCGGTCAACGTCATGTCCATTGGACGCCCGGGACGAGCCCAGTGTGACCGAGAACGTGCTCAGCCACCCTTCGGAACCAGATTTCGCGGCGCTGGGGAGCTCTGCTAGGCTTGGAGGGTGCTCACGGAAGCGCAGCGGACACCGGCGGACGGCGGATCGTGGGTCGAGCAGCACGAAGAGGCCGCACACCAGAAACGAAACTGGGTTCGGCTGACCTTCGACTGCAATGACCACTGTATTTTCTGTCTCGATACGCAGGCCCACGACGGTCAAATGCGGGACGTTCAGGAGGTCAAAGCACAGATCCTGGACGGGCGGCGAAAGGGCGCCGAGCGGCTGATCCTCTCGGGCGGCGAACCGACGATTCACCCGAACTACATCGACTTCATCAAGCTCGGGCGCCTCGCGGGCTATCCGCACATACAGACCGTCACCAACGGCCGCCTCTTTAAGTACAGGCAGTTCCTCACGCGCTGCGCGGACGCAGGCCTTCGGGAGATCACCTTTTCGATTCACGGCCCGAACGCCAAGGTGCACGACGCACTCGTGGGCGTGAAGGGCGCCTTCGACGAAGAGCTCGAAGGTCTCAAGAACGCGCTCGAGGACGGGCGCATCATCGTAAACATCGACGTCTGCGTGAACCGCGGCAACGTCAAACACCTCGACACGATGCTCGAGAAGTTCACCGCGATGGGCGTTCGTGAATACGACCTGCTCCACGTGATCCCCTTCGGAAACGCGTGGCGTGATGGCAAGGAGGTCCTCTTCTACGACCTCGAAGCGATGCGACCGCACCTCGTGAAGGCATTCGCCTGGGCGAAGAAGCCGGATATGCACATCTGGCTCAATCGCTTTCCGGTGAAACACTGCGAGGGCTTTCACGAGCTCATCCAGGATCCCTACAAACTCAACGACGAGATCCGCGGCCGTAAAGAGGAGTTCCAGCGCTGGATCAACGTGGGCGAAGCCCTCGACTGTCGCGAGCCGCGGCGCTGCGGCCACTGCTACCTCAAACACGTCTGCGATACCTTTGAGGACACGCAGCGCGAGGTCTTTCTCGAGGCCCGCTTCGACGTGGTACGCGTCGACGCGGAGTGGGAAGCCCAGCAGGCTCCTGTGTTCGGCGGCGATCCGGCGAGCGCCAAACGCGGCAAGAAGCGGCTGCCGATGGCTCAGCTCACCTACCGCGCGCCGGACGTGCTCGCGCGCGATGCGGGGGCGAAAACGCTTCAGGTCGTGGGGCGCGATCTCGCGTCCGTGTCTCGAACCGTCGAGCGCTTTGCGGATCTGCGCGTCGAGCTCTTTCTCGACGACTGGAGCGGACTTGGCGCCGCCCTCGGTGAGGGACTTGCGCTCGACCGCGCCTACGTCAAAACGCGCGCGGCGGTGGAAGAACTCGCGGCCCTAAACGGGGACTTCGAGATCGTCCTCGATCTCACCAGCGAGGTTGCGCCCTGGCTCCTCGAACTCGGCGCGCCGCCAGCGCCGCGTTTTGCGCTACGACAGCCGACCTGGGAACGGCTGACCGAGTCAAAGAATCAGGACATCGATCTTCGCGCGTTCTTTTCGGCGCTTCGCTGGGAGGTGCCCGTCGAAGGCGTTCCGGCGTGTGTTCTCGGTCGCGACCCGCGTCCTCGTCGGCGCGTCTACGACACCGCCATGGCCACACCGGACGGCAAGCTCGAGGCGTTCCGCTTTGTGCAGCGGCATATTCTCGACGGCTACTACACGAAGTCGCTTCGGTGCAGCGGCTGCATCCACGAAGAAGGCTGCCGCGGTCTTCACGTGAACTACGTACGGGCCCACGGCTTCGAAGCAATGCAGCCGGTCTTCGCCGACGCGGAGTAGCGGCTAACGCGCTTCGAGCTTCGGGTCGGTCCGCTTGAGGAGGGACTCCGGCGTCACTAGCCAGGGCGGTTCCGGCGCGTCGTCAAGCTCGTAAAACCCGCTGCAGAAGCACGCGTAGGCGCAGCTTGCGCACTCCTCCTTTTTGACGCGCCGCGCGGCGAGGTAGTCCGCAAGGTTTACCGACTCGTTGTTGACGAACACCATATGCCGCGCGAGCTTGGCCGCGTCGCCGGCGAGGTATTGCTCGTACCCGGGCAAGTAACACCAGGGCAGGTTGATGACCTGAATCTTGATGCGCTCGTGCCAGTCGTCGATGAGAGCGCGAGTCACCGCGGCCGCGTCCTCCGTTTTGGGCGCAAAACGCGTCGTCGCACGACCAAAGGGCGTCAGGAACTGGATGTTCAGCCAGCGAAGGCCGAGATCCCAGGCCAGCTGCGCGAGTTGCGGGAGCTTTTCGTAGTTCGTCTTCGTCAGCGTCACGTTCATCCCGAGGTCCACCCCCTCAGGTTTGTGCGCGACGCAATGCCGAATGCCGCCGACCGTTTGATCGAAGGCCTCCGCGACCCCGACCTCTCGCGCGTGGCTCTTGAAGTCCGGACCGTGAACGCTGAAGAGCAGCGTGGTGAGACCGCTCGTCACAAGCTTCTTGGCGAAGTCTTCGTAGGCGCAGAGGCGACCGTTCGTGGTCACGTTGATGCGCTGATAGCCGATGCGTCGCGCGTGGCGGATCAGCGGAACGAGCTCGGGATTGAGGGTCGGTTCGCCGCCGTCAAAGTCGACCAGCTCAACGCCGTGACGGCGGTACTTGTCCAGGATCTCTCGCTGCCGCGTCGGGTGCCCGTCGACCTGCGTCCGCGTGCCCACCGCGCAGAATGTGCAGTGGTTGTTGCAGACGTAGGTGACGTTCATGATCAGCTTCTGCGGACCGCGGCTCTCGCGCAGGCGATGGCGAAAGGTGCGCATGAAGAGGCGTAGCGTGTCGTCGTCGAGGCTCGTTCCCGAGGGGGCGCGCTGAAACTGAGGTCCCCAGTCGTCGACGACGGGAAGCGATGCAGACTTCGCCGCAAGCTGCGTTCCGGGCAGCGGCGTCGCGTACTGCACCGCAGGCGTCGCGCGATAGAGATCCCAAAGTTCGAGGGCGAAGGAGAGCGTCTCGTTGACCTCTGCGGCCGTCTCGCCGGGAAGCCCGATCATGTAGTGAATCAGCAGCGGCACGCCGGCGCGGTGCGCGTTCTCCGCCGCGCGGCGAATCGCGCCGAGGTCGAGCTGCTTGTCGACGACGTCCCGCACGACGCGGTCGCTTCCGCTTTCCGCACTTACGCTGACTGTCGTGACGCGGCCGCGCATGCGCGCGAAATGCCGCGGCTCGAGGTAGTCCGCGCGAAAGCCGTTCGGAACCTCGAAACGAAGATCCGCATCGGCCACGAGTCGAAGAAACGCGTTGAAGTGGGACTTTCGAACGTTGATCAGCTCATCGAGAACGTAGGCCGTGTCCGCGCCGAGGCTCTTAAGCTGCTGGAGCTGCCCTTCGAGGTGCGCTTCCGAAAAACGGCGCTGCGTCTTCGGCGCGCCCGCGTGGCGATCCGGGTTCGAGCTGCAGTGCACGCACACGAAGGGACAGCCGCGCGAGGTCACGAGCGGGATCGTGCGCGCCCCGAGAGGAAACGCCGACGCGCCGCGGCCTAGGTTTCTCTGAAAGCGGCGATGAAAGGTCCAGTAGGCCTTGAGGTCGAGGCGATCCCACGCCGGAAGCGGGAGCGTGGCGAGGTCCGGACGCTCGCCCACGTGCACGCCCGCCGGAATGCCCTCGCGAAGAAGCATCGGCAGCGTGAGCTCAGCCTCGTACTTCACCCAGGCGGAGGCTTCGGGATACGCCTCGAGAAGCGTCGGTACTTCGACGTAGTGCTGACCAGACTGGTACGCGTCCGCGAGCACGATGGGCATCGAAAGCCCTTCGAGGATCGACGCGAGAACGTCGTCCCGGTGAGGCGGTCGATGAAAGGGCGTGGTGATGACCACCGCGACATCCGCGTCGCCACACGCACGCAGAACCTCGTCGGTTGGCGCACCCAGGTGCGCGCGCCCGTCCTCGCGCCACTCGAGGGAGGAGCCGGGAAGCGCGAACGCATCCACAAGCTGAACGTCGTGCTCCGTGGCGAGAACCGCAGCTAGCTGCGCCGCCCCTAGGTTGGAGACGTGCGGGTAGTCGATGAAGTCCCGCGCGATGGACATCGGCGGGTGAATGACGAGAACACGCACTCCGCAAGCATAGGGTTTGACGCCCGGGAAGGCGAATGATTCCGGCGCTAGGTTCTGGGCAGGGGACGCCCTGCACGCCGGAAAATCGCAGCGTAGATCTCCCTCGCAATGGGCAAACCACAGTCGCGAAGGTTGGCGGGATTCTCCCAAAACTCGTCCAGGCGACCACGACCCTGCGCGGTGTACATCAGCAGCTTGATCATCATCTGAATCTTGTCGGCCGCTTTGACGACGCGCGCTTCGAGGCTCGCCCCCTCTTCCGCTTCGCGCCAGAGTGCGGCCGATGCGGCGGGTAGAAGACGGCCGGCAAGCTCACCCTCGGCCGCTTTGAGGGCTTCGTTCAAGGCTGTCGACTTCACTGGCATGGGCACGTCGCCGGTCGCGGCTTCCGGGGCGTCATGAACCAGCGCCATTCGAAGGGCGCGCTCGCCGTCGACCTCTTCCCCTTGCGAGCGCAGCGCGTCCACCAAGAGCATCACGACGACGGCGACCCCGTGGCTGTGCGCAGCGATCGATTCGGGAGACGCGACACCACGAAGAACCCAGCCGGTTCGCGGAAGGTCGGCAAGCGGATCGAGCGCGAGAAGCGCGTCGATGATCTCGTCAGCGGTCAAGCGGCCTGCCGCTCGCCCTCATCCAAACGTTCGATCGACGGAAGGCGCTCCTCGAGAAGCGCTGCCCACGTTTCGAGAAAGAGGATCGTGTCGTCGCGATCCGTATGACGAAGCGGCTTTCGCTCCGCCGGAATTCGCTGGAGCACCTTCGGGTGGGTCAGGCGCTCCAGGTGCCGGAGGTCTTCCACCTCGAGCCCCACGTCGAGCATCTGCCGTAGAATCTCGTCCATTGGCAAGCCGCTGGTCGGGCAGTAGTCGCGGGCCTGCTCGCCCCAATCACCGGGCCTCGAAAACGCCGCCTCGTAAATCTCCTGCGGCGAGAGCTCCGTAATGACCTGCGCGAGGTTGCCGCAGTTGCACATCGCGTAGTGAGACCAGCGGTACGCAGCGCCCTCGCGAAGACGTTGGGCCGTGCGGCGAAGCGCGGTGACGAGAAGAAGGGAGGACGTCGCCATGCGCACAAGCATAGGACCAAACGCGGCGGCCTTCGAGAATCATGGCATGCTCCGCCCCATGCGTTGGGTTTCGCGAGGGTTGGTGTGCGCGGCGGCCGTGAGCCTGCTCGCGTGTGGAGACTCGTCGTCCTTTTCCGACCGGCTCGCCGCGCGCCTGCGAAGCTGTGATCTCATCGGTGAGGGCCCCATCAGCGAAGGCCTTTTGCCCGAGAGCGGCTCTCAGCAGCAGCGGTGTGTGAACGAGTGCATCCTCGCCTTCGACTGCGGCGCCCTCAACGCCACGATCTGCGGCGAGAGCGAGCGTCTTCGGGAGTGCGCCGACGCCTGCGAACCTCGCTTCGTCTGCGACGGGGAGCGGGCGATCCCGGAACGAAACCGGTGCGACGGAGACGCGGACTGCGTCGACGGAAGCGACGAAACCGGGTGCGAAGATTTTCGCTGCGACGACGGCAGCGAGATTCCCGCGGCGTTTCGATGCGACTTCGATCGAGACTGCGCCGACGGATCCGACGAGCAGGGATGCCCGAGCGGGTTTTTGTGCAGCGACGGACGTAACTTCCCGGACAGCGCACGCTGCAACGGCGTACCGGATTGCGGGGACAGCGCCGACGAAGCGGGCTGCCCTCAGTTTATCTGCGACGACGGATCGGTGTTGATCGCCACCGAACGCTGCGACCTCTTTCCGGATTGTCCGGACGGATCCGACGAGGTCGGCTGCGCGCCGCCCCTCGCCGTCTGCCTCATGTAAGTTCAGCGTCGCTCGGGCCCTGCGCTCGAGGTCGACCCGAAGACGGTGTCTTCGTCGCCGAGCGGCCAGCAGGCGTCGCTCGCGCAGCGGGTCAAAAACCACGGGCCAAAGCGAGGAAGCCACCCTTCTTCGCGGCCGACGCGCTCAAGGGTGACCGCAAGCCGGCCTTCACCGTGCGCGCGGACCCCAAACGCGACTTCGGTCGGCTCCGGCGCCGAGCGGCTCCACTCACGGTCGCAGCCGAACTCGATCCAAAGGCGACCGTTGTCTGCGGACCAGGCGCCGGGCTCCCAAAGCCCGCAGAGGGAGCTCGCCCGGCGGGTTTCGTCTTGGTAGAGCTGCAGCGATCCCGAACGCGCGAAATAGCCCCACGCCCCGCGGTCAAACGCGACCCGATCCTCGTCGAAGCGAAGGAGCGCCAGGGCCGTCTCGCCGGCTTCGGCGTTCGTGGTGAGCAGCCAAAACCCCGCGTCCACCCTCGTGCCGTCCGGCTCGTGAGAACTCGTGCACCCCAGGAGCACAACCAAGAGAAGCGTTTTCCGCATCGAACCTCCTTTCCTGAAGGCGTATCGAGGCGCGACTTAACCCGCTCCTTAAGTTTTCACGACGGGCAGACGCGTGGGGGCGAGCGCGGGGCGTTGGCCTCGCGCCTGAGCGATCTCGGCGTCACCAAAGACCTCGAGATAATCGCGGCGAATCCCCGGACAATACGCTTCGTGCGAGCAGCCCTTGCAAGCGGCAACGTGCGTTCCCGGCGTCAACGGTGCGTCCCGAAGCTCGAAGGTGGCCTCAGGGGTGACGACTCTCACTCGCTCGGCGCCCGGGTCGTGCGCCCGATCGATGTGGTCCTCTCCGAGAAGACAGCGCGGAACATGAAGGGAGCGAAGGTCGAAGTCGCGCGCCTTCGCGGTCTCAAACGCGCGCCGCATGAATGGAATCGCGTCGGCGATGCGGGGAAGGGAGTCGATGCGCTCGCGGTTCCCGTCGGTCAGGGAGACGTACCAAAGAAAGCCACGGACGATCCCGCGGTCGGCGAGCCAGTCGATCGCCTCGGGCGCGGCGCGGAAGGTCTCCCGCATGAGGATCACGTCGGCGTGCGCGATCACGTCGTCGCGGCGCGCGATCTCTGTGATGCCGGCGACCATCAACGCGTAGGTTTCACCCCGCCGAACGATCGCCTCGTACTGCGCCTCGTCGTGGCTGTGGATCGACACGTGAAGGCGCGTCGCTCCTGCGTCGACCAGACGATCGACGTTGGCCTTCGACGCGAAGAGTAGACCGTTCGACTGAACCTTCACGTCCTCGTAGCCGAGCCGCCGCGCCTCCCGGATCAAGGGCACCAAGTCCCGGCGAATCGTCGGCTCGCCCCCCGTGAAGGACACCCGCTCCAGCCCGAGCGCCCGCCCCTCCCGAAGCTCCCGGGCGACCGCCTTTGCGGGAAGCGCGCGAACCCGCATCTCCTCGGTGATCGTGCAGTAGGTGCATCCGAGGTTGCAGTCGTACCCAAGAACGACGTCGAGGAGGGCCACCCGCGAAGTCTGCCCTCCGCGCGGGTTTTGCCAAACCAACCGTAGATCGCCCCCAATGCTATCCTTCGGGCGGAGGTTGCGATGCCCGGTTGCCCGCGCTGTGAGGAAGAGGTCGACGAACTTCACCCCATCAAGGTGGGGCGCAAGCGCCTCAAACTCTGCGAGGACTGCATTGAAATCGTAGAGGAAGAAGCCGAAATCGCAGAAATGAGCGAGGCCGCGATTAAGGAGATGATGGGCTACAAGGGCAGCTGGTAGGCCATTTTGGGTTGGGGCCCTCGGATCCGGTAGACTTTGCGGGTGCGCACCTCGGCCGTCCTTCTTCTTCTTGTCGCCTGCGCGGGAAATCCCGGCCAGGACCTCAGCATCGATCTCCGCACGGATTTCGTCCCTGGCGGTGACTTCTTTTCCTACGTGGTGACGATGCGCGGGCAGACGCCCACGCGCGGGGTCGCGAACACCTTTCAGGACTTCGTCACCGGCGTTCGCATCGCTGAGTACACCGGACTCGCGGCGGGCAACTACGACGTACAGGTCCAGCTCCTCGACGCGAACGGACTCACCGTCGCCGAACGCGGAACGACCGTCTCCATTCAGACCGACACCGCGGTCACCGTCGTCATGACCCGGAGCTGCCAGGGCATCTCCTGTCCTGGACCCGGGGACGCCGAGTCCGCCACCGCCTGCGTCGGCGGAGAGTGCGTCAACCCAACTTGCACCCCCGAGACCCCCGAGAGCTGCCCCGTCGCTCAATGCACCACGGCTGAAGATTGCGGCCGCCCGCCCCAGAGCTGCTTTGCGGCGCGCTGCACCGGCGGCGTGTGTTTCTTCGGGGACGACGGCAGCTGCGGCATGGGTCAGTTCTGCGACAGCCTGCAAGGATACCCGGACCGACCGACACCCTCGGACGGAGGCACAACCGACGGTGGGGGTCGCGATACGGGCGTCGACGCGGGCGTCGACACA
>JBCDAA010000298.1:0-11265 GCA_039186435.1 Myxococcota bacterium
CGGCGCGACTGTGGCGCGAGTCGCCGGACAAGCGCGGGTCGCTGCTCTATCTTCTCGCGGCGATGAGCCATCCGCGCTCGAGTCGCTCTGGGCTCGTGCGCTGGGAGGAGTTTCGGCGCGTCTTTGGCGGGACCGTGGGCGCGTCCGAGTTTGGGGCGTTCCTCGCGCACGGCGAAGGGGCGGTACTTCGGGCGAGTGTGGTCTGGCCGGCGCGAGGACGCGCGGCGCTCTTTCCGACGCTTCAGCCGCACCTCGAGGAAGCGATGAACAACCCGGAGATCCATTCGAGGCATCATCACTTTCCGCACCGCACGCTCCGGGAGATCGTCGACGCGATGAAGGCGTCTCGCGATCGCGCGGGGCTTCGTCAGCTCGCGTCCTTTCTCGAACGGCGAATGGCGGCGCATCCCTCGGAGGAGCGCTTTCTCCGAACGATCATCGAGATCAGTCGGCGGCGCTAGGCCGTCTACTGCGTCCAGCGTTCGTGAATCCAGTGGGCGGCGGTTTTGACTGCGTCGGTGTGCTCTCGAATCTGGTAGTGCCCGAGACCTTCGACGACGGTGAGCGAGGCGGGAACATTCTGGGAAAGCCGTTCGATCGCTTCTCTCACGGGGCCCACGGCAAAGACCTCATCCGCGGTGGAGTGCACGGCGTGCGTCGCCACCGAGGGGAGCGTCGATCCGGGCGCGCTTGAGACGGGAAGCGCGGCCGTGATCGGGAGCAGACCTTCGCCGGCGAGCGCCCAGGTGCCGACGCCGCCCATGCTGTAGCCGGTAAGAAGGATCCTCTCGTCGTCGATCGCGTAGGTGTCGCGGAGCGCCGCGAGAAGCGCCGGGAGCATGCGGCGGTTGGGCGCGCTCGACCAGTTTCCCTGGAGCGAGTCGGGGGCCACCAAGATGGCGTCGAGTTCCGCGAGCCCTTCGATGAAGAGCTGCTCGAGAAGTCCTGCGCCGTAGTGCGGCGTGGGCTGTCCGCCGTAGTGAAGGACGATCGCCAACGCGTGCGGCCTCGAGGGATCAAAACCGGGCGGAAGGTGCACGCCGAGATGAGTTGCGCTGCCCCCGAGGTCGCGCTCGATGCGATGCAGGCCCGGCGCGCTGGGCCATTCGTGGTCGGTCATCGTTTCGTCCTCGCGTTGCGACTCCGCGGAGTCGGTCGCGCCGCATGCGATCGTCGCGAACGCCATCCCAAGGATCAGTCGCCTCACGAGTGAGTCGTACGGCCGCTTGTCCTCCGGCGCCAGTGCGACGGAGGGTTCGACTTACGTGCGTTCGAGTTCGGCGTCGAGGCGATCGTCGTAGGCGTCCCGAGGTGCGCGCGGAACGTCCTCGTCGTCAGCCGAGCGAAGTCGCCGGAGCGCAAACAAGAGCACGAGGGTCACCAGCGCCGCCGCGCCGAGAGGAATCGCCCAGTCCGCCGCGCCCGAAGGCCGTCCTTGAAGATCCGCGCCCGGCGCGCGGGCCTGAAGCTGCTGCACGATCGCAGCATCGGTGTCACCGCGATCGATCCATGCGCGAATGTCGGCTCGCCAGCTGGCCGCGCGCGGGCTTGGACAATCGTGAAGCGTCTTGCTGGGGCAGAACGGACTCATGATGGCTCGCTCGATCCGAACGGCGCGCCGTCCCGGAGGCTCCGCGAGCGCACTGGTGGCGACGAAAACCGTAAAGGCGAAGGCGAACAGGCGCATCATTCGAACCTGGAGCGCGTCTCACACCCGTCGATGCGGCGATTCGTCGCAGCGCGTCCTGGGCTGCGCTAGGCTCACGGCGTTGCAGTACCTCGTCGTCCTGATCGTTGCGTTCATCGTCGTGGGCCCCTTCGTCATGAAGTGGCGAAAGCAGCGCCGCGTGAACCGCCTTTGGCAGATGCTCTGCCGCATCACCGGCGACACGAAGGTGGCGACCCGGCTGCTCGATCGCGAGCGGGAGCGCCATCCGCGGCTGGACGACGAGCGATGTCTGGTGCGGGTGATCCGCGCGATTCAAAGCGACCGGCGGTGAAGGGTGCGCGCGCCCTCGCTCCTCGTTCTGGCTCTCGCCTGCGGAACCGCGCCGGCCTCGCCGCCTCCTGCCGCGCGCGTCTCCGGCATCGAAGCGCCGGTGGTCGAGCACGAGTGGGAGCGCGCCACGATCCCCGAGATTCTGCACGAGACGGCGCGCCGGTCGTGCGTGCAGCATGCGCGCTGCCGGTCGTATCAATGCGTTCCGGTCGGTGCGCTCACGGAGGTCTGTCATCCGGCGCGAGTGGACGTGCGAATCGCGCAGGTGCTCGAGCAGCTCGATCAGGGCGAGGCGTTCTTCGACCGTGCGCGCGCCCTCGAAGTGCTCGACGAACTCGCGGCCGGGACCTGCCGTACCCATCGGATCAGCACTCGCTGCGACGTGGGGCTCGACCGGACCTTTGACGGGCTGCGCGGCACGCACCGGCTCGGTGAACGCTGCGACTCGGACGCGGTTTGTCAGAGCGGGCGATGCGCGCGCGGTGAGCGCGGCGGCGGGCTTTGTACCGACGGGGTGGTTCGACCTCTCGAGGACGGCGCGAACAACTGCGAGTCCAGCCTCGACTGCAAGCCCGGACGCATCTGTTCGGTGAATCGCGGGTGCGTCGTGCCCCTTGTGCGCGGCGCGGACTGCGAACGAGTGGGTCGCTTCAGCGCGTGCGGGGACGCCCTTGTGTGCACGAGCGCGGGATGCGCGGATGGAACGCCCCTGGGCGGTCGGTGCAGCAACGGGGCAACGATGGATCCGTGCGCGCATGGACTTTATTGCGACGGCGAACGCTGCATTACCCCCGGCGTTCCATGGGGCGCGTGTGGCTCGAGCGATCACTGCCCCGAAGCGTTTGAGTGCAGGCGTGGGCGCTGCGAGCTCATGCCGATGGTCGGAGAGCCTTGTGAGAACGAGTGCATCGACGGTTACTGCGTCGACGGTCGCTGCGTTCCAGTGACGGTCGGTGAACGCTGCACCGGCGAGATCTTTGGCGGTCGGATGTGCCAACCCGGATCGGACTGTGACCTCCGCCGCGGTCGCTGCGAGGTGACGCCGTGAACGTCTTGACGAGGGCGAGTAGACATTCGACGGTGCGCTGTGGCTCTCGTCGATGTTGCGCCGATTCTTGCACGGCACCTCACGGTTGAGCCCTGCGAGCTGCGGGGTCCAACGCTGCGCGACATCCTGACGAAGCTCTTCGAGCGCAACCCGCAGCTTCGTGGGTACGTGCTCGACGATCAGGGCGTCTTGCGAAAGCACGTGGTGATCTTTGTCGACGGGAGCGCGGTTCGCGACCTCGCCTCGTCTACCGAGAGCGCCACGGAGGTGATCGTGATGCAGGCGCTTTCGGGGGGATGACATGAAGCTCTACGTTTCGACGCGCAAAGGACTCTTCACCCTCGAGCGAGACGTGGAGTGGCGAGTTACCGACGTCGCTTTTCTCGGCGATCCCGTGGTGCTCGCGTTGCCCACCGCGAAGGGCTTGATCGCCGCGCTGAACCTTGGCCATTTCGGGGCCAAGCTGCGTCGTCAGCAGGACGAGAGCGATTCCGAAGAACGCTGGGAGGAGATGCCGGTGCCGGTGTACCCAACCCAGCCGGAAGGCACGGAGGATGTTCGCTGGTCCCTCGAGCAGATTTGGGCGCTCGAAGCGAGCGGGGAGCGTCTTTGGGCGGGGACGATCCCGGGCGGGCTGTTTACGCGTGAGGGTGAAGGCGAGTGGACCCTGGTGCGAAGTCATTGGGATCGCGACGAGCGCAAAGAGGCCTTCGGGGGCGGGTTTGATGCGCCGGGAATTCACAGCGTGTCGATTCACCCGGACAACCCGAACGAAATCCTGATGGCGATCTCCTGCGGCGGGGTCTGGCGGAGTACCGACGGCGCGGAAACCTGGACGCTCGTCGGCGAGGGCCTTCGCGCGGACTACATGCCGCCCTCGAAGAGCGAGGCGAAAGCGACGCAGGACCCGCATCGCATCGCGCGCTGTGCTGCGTCGCCCGACACGATCTGGATGCAGCATCACAACGGCGCGTATCGCTCGACCGACGGCGGCGTGTCCTGGACGGCGCTCGAGGTTCCGCCGAGCAGTTTTGGGTTTGCGGTCGCGGCCCATCCGACGGATCCGCAGACCGCCTGGTTTGTGCCCTCGGTGAAAGACGAGTGCCGTGTGCCGGTGGACGGCGAGGTGGTGGTTGCGCGAACCCGGGACGGAGGCGCGTCGTTCGAGGTGCTCCGGGAAGGCCTACCGCAAACGCACGCGTACGATCTTGTTTTTCGTCATGCGCTCGACGTGGATGTCAGCGGTACCGTTCTCGCGTTTGGAAGCACGACCGGTTCCCTTTGGCTCAGCGAAAACGGCGGGGACGAGTGGCAGACGCTGAGCGCCAACCTGCCGCCGATCTACGCGGTGCGATTTGGATAGGTGCGATTTGGATAGGCGCGGTTTGGCGCTTAGCGGACCCGAATGAGGGGACCGAGGGCCGGGGCCATCGTTCCGCACTCGCCCTCGGACTGAATCAGACCCCACAGCCCTTCGAGACGGTAGTCCCCTGGCGGCACATCTTCGGGGATCCGAAGGCGCAGGCGATCGACGGTGCCGCGCGCAAAGGTCGCGGGGCAACCTTCGGCGATGGTCGCTTCGGAAAGCTGGGCCCACTCGAACGAGTCGCCGACGGTCTCGCGGCGAAGACATCGCCCGACGCTCGGATCGAGGAGCTGCGGATTGGCGAGCTCGAAAGGGCCGGCCTGTATGCCCGCGCCCTGGTCGAAGGTCGCCGGGCAGCCTTCGCCCTGCACGATCACCGGGACGTCGACCTCCTCGCCTGCGCAGGCGCTTACGTTTTCAAAACAGATTCCCGCCGGGCCCATCGCCGAACACTGCGGGGGAGGTGGCGCGCCTTCGCACGCCGCATCGACGCGCGTACCACCGTCGAGGGAGGCGTCGAGGGAGGCGTCGCGTGTGTCGAAGACGAGGACATCGCCGCATCCTGCGCTCAGACTCGCGCAAAGGAGGACGAGCGCAGCGCGCTTCTCAAAAATTGCCCTAGCGTGCGAGGCCAACGCCGATGCCTCCGCTGAGCCATGGTCCCGCCGCCGAAAAGACGTCGCGGGTGCGCGAGCGTGCGGACGGAGAAAACGCGTAGCCCCCTTCGAGACGAAGAAGAACTCGAACGCGCCCGGCGTGGAACGTGACGCGCGTGCCGAGAAGCGGCCCCGACCAGAGCGTCCATCCGCTTCGGCCGACGCGATCGTCCCGATTGGGTTCCCCTTCCCATCGCACGGGGCTTACGCGGTAGCCCGCGCCGATGGTCCACGAGACGGGCGAGGCGCCGACGCGAACGCCGAGGGTCGCTGCGAGGGAGACGAGGCGCGTGAGGACGTCCCCATCTGCAACGCTTGCGCGTCCCTGTCCGGCGAAGAGTCGAAGGTCCACATCGAAGCGTTCGAGCGGCTCCGTGATCCACTGGAGTGAGCCTCCACCGCGCACGATCCGATCGGAAAAAGAGATCAGCGCATCTCCCCCCAGGGCGACGATCCAGGGTGGGGGCGGACGCGCGGTAAGACGGCGCGCTTCATCCCACGCGGAGAGCATTTCGGCGGCCGCGAGAGCCACGCCTCGGACCTCTGCCTGCGCCGAGCGTTCGACCCGCTGCTCCGTCTGGGCCACGCGGAGGTGAATCGCCTCACCGCAGGCAACCTCGAGGTTCGCGTCGTCGAGCGTTGAGGGGAGGGCTTCAAACTCGAGTGCTGCCGCGCGAAGAAAGCGCGTTTGCCACGGCGCGTCGCACGCCACGAAGGTCACGTTCACGTCGCCGACGCGCTGCGCGTGTGCCGTCAACGAAAACGCGCAAAGCACTCCCGCGAGCTGTACTCTCGCGTCAGTCAAGACCCGCATGATGCCGCACGGCGGCCGTCCTCCGTCCCGAAGGGTAAAGCTCGAGGTAACGGCGAGCCAAACGCTGCGCGGCGGCGGACGAACCGGCGCGGCTTCGCGCTTCGACCTCCCGCGCGAGCGCGTCTTCGGCAAGGGAGGATCGCGGCGCGAGCCGGCGCGTCGTCGCAAAGGCGTCGGCGGCTTCCTGAGGACGCCCAAGCTGGAGGAGCAAGATGCGACCCTCTGTAAACGCCGCGAGGGGCGCGCGGGGATCGCCAGCGTGCTCCCGGTGAACCGCCCGCAAGAACGTCAGGGCGCGTCGGGGATGACCGGAGAAGCGAGCAGCATCTGCCGCGAGCATCAAATCGGGGACGGAGCGCGGCGCGGTCGCCCGCTGCAGGGTGCGATAGGCGCGCTCGAACTCTCCGTTTTCGGCGAGCTCGCGCCAGCTTGTCTCCGGACGACGCGTGCGCGCAGGTTCTCGGCGTCCAGTCGGTTCCGTCACCTCGTGCTCGGTAGCCCTGGGCTCAACGACGCCGTGTTCGATGACGCCGTGTTCGACGACGCCGTGTTCTGTCGTCTCTTCGAGTTCGTCGGACGCGACTTCCCCGAGACGAAAGCGATGCGCCCGATTCGCGCGTAGTTCGACCTCGTCGTCCCCTTGGCTCGCTCGCACGATGCCTTCGAAGACCCGAACCTCGATGGCGTCGTCGAGGCGGTCGACACGAAAGCGGGTGCCGATCACTTCGACGACAACGTTTTCGGCGGTCACGCGAAAGCGGCGGCTGGGGTTCGGTGTCACGTCGAACACCGCCGCGCCCTCATGGAGGACGAGTTCCGCGCGGGTTTCGCTCACCTCGGCAACGATCACATTCCCATCGTTCAGAGGTGTTGCGGTGGAACCGTCCGCGAGGCGAACGATCCCCGGGTCGGTCTTTGCAAGCGGCGCCTTGGCAGCCGGACGATCCCGGGGAAGAAGGACGAGCGCGATCGCAGCGGCGACCGCGACCAGAGCGCCGACTTGAGCAGCCCGGCGCCGTCGATCTTGCGCGCGAATCTTGCGGCGCACGTGAGCTGCGGAGCGATCGACCCGCGCGTCGTCCCAGTCGTGCCCAAGCGTCGCGATGAGCTCTTCGGGAGGCGGTGATTCAGGACTCATGACCGAACTCCTTGGCAAAGGCATCGGCGACAGCGCGTATTCGGCGATGGGCCGTTGCGCGCGAGCAGTCACAGAGCCGTGCGACATCGAGAAGCGTTTCGCCTTCGACATGCCGAAGTACCCACGCGATTCGCTCTTCCGGTTTGACTCGATTGAGAACCCGGTAGGCGGCGCTCAGCTGGGCACGTCGTTCCGGAAGGATCGCCGTGTCGGGGATCTCCGGGATCGCCTCGAGACCGACCAGGCGTCGAAAGCGCTGTCGCGCGAGATAGCGACGGGCGCGCCGAACCGTGATGGTCGTCAGCCAGGAACGCACCGCGTCGGGGTCGCGGAGCTTTCCGTAGCCGCGGTAGGCATCGACGAAGACGTTTTGCACGAGATCGTCGACGTCAGCGCGCGGTCCGAGGATCCGTGTGGCGATGCCACCGACATAAGGGGCCCAGCGCCGAAAGAGCTCCTCGAAGGAGAGCCGTTCGGTCGTGCTTTCGCGCGCGAGGCGCAGGTGCCGGGGTTGCGGACGAGCCACCAAACCTAGTGTGGCCGCGAGTCGCAAAAGGGTCTCAAAGATTCGTATCGGGAATTTTCGTTGAGACCCTTTCGGCGGGTGTCGCCTCTCTTCCTCCGTGGACAAGCATTCAAGACTTTCCCGGCGGCGATTTCTCGGTGGCGCCGCGGCGGCGGTGGGCGTGGGGCTCCTGCGGCCGGTGCTGCGGGCGAGCCCGAGCGAAGCGCCGACGCGCCTCGTTCTCTTTCCTTCCCTGAACGGAACGCGCCACCCCGACTTTTGGCCCGGAGCGGACGGCCGGCTGCCCACGATCACGTCTCCGCTGGCGGCGCTGCGCGATCAGGTGACCTTCGTGCGCGGTCTCTCGATGGAAGGATCCTGGGACCATTTTGCGATTCGCAGCATGTTCACGGGCGCGCCGATTCGCAGCTATGCCGATCCCGAGCCGGCGATTCCAAGTTTCGATCAGCGGGTTGCCGACGTGATCGCAACGGCCGCGCCCACGCCCATTCGCTCCCTTCACCTCGGTGCGCGCCCGGCGCAATACCTCGGCGCCGCGTTCCTCGGACGGCAGAACATCTTTCGCACCGCGGCGGAGGCCGTTCAGGTCCGCGCGAATCCTGTCACGGTCTACGACGCGATCTTCGCCGATGCGGGGTCTGCGCCGACGCCTGTGCCAACGCCGGCCCCACGGTCCAACTGGGAGCAGGCCGCGATGGCGATCACGCAGGAGGAGCTCACCGATCTGGAAGCGCGCGATCTCGGCCCGTCGCAGCGCCGCAAACTCGACCTCCATCGCGCTGCGTTGGAGGGGCTGGCTCCCGACATGCTTCCAGGGGATCCGCCCGTTGCTGCCGCGCGATGCGACGGGACCCCCCTCGAGAGCGTCGAAGCGCTGCGCTCTTCTCTCGCGGGAAACGAGGGAGCGGCCTACGAGGACCGCCACTTTTCCGCCATCGTCGACGCGCAGATCGACATTCTGGCGCGCGCGATCTCCTGCGGCCTCACGCGCGTGGCGACCCTTCAGTCGAGCTGGGCGGACGGCGATGTCACCGTGCCGGTTGAAACGGGGGAGCGTCTGCCGTGGCACCCGACATCCCACGATCGCGCGGACGCCTACGCGCTTCTTCAGAAGTGGTACGTCGGCAAGCTCGCGCGCTTGGCCACGCAGCTCGACGTGACCGACCCCCTCGACCCGAGCGGTGCGACCACCGTCCTCGACAACACGGTCATCCTCTGGATGAGCGAGTGTGAACCGAGCCACAGCGCCAACGAGATCTCCGCCATGATCGTCGGCGGCCGCTGCGCGGGGATTCGCCCGGGCGGTTTGGTTCACGGGACGAGCAACCTGCATCTTCTGCGAACCCTGTGCGAGGTCTTCGGAGTGACGGGCGCCGCGGCGGACCAGTTTGGAAGCGCGACGATTGCGGAGCTTCTGGCGTGAGGTGTGTCGCCGTCTTGCTCTTCCTCGGCACCGCGCTGGGCTGCACCGGGGTCATCGGTGACGCGGACGACCCGGTCGCCCTTGAACCCGGCCGGGAGGGAGCGCCCGTGCTCTGCGAGGGCGAGCGTCCGGTGGGGATCCGCATGCTCCGCCGTCTTACGGTACCGGAGCTTCAGACGACCCTTCGCACGATCTTTTCGATGCCGGATCTCGCGCTCGATCTCCCGCTCGATCCCGTCAACGAAGCTGGGCTTCACACCGACGAGGCGCTCTTGGTGGTGCGTCCGCGCTTTGCGGCTGGTGTTCACGCGGCGGCCCTTGAAATCGGGGCGTCGGTCGCGTCTCGGAGGGATGAGTTCTCATCCTGCGCGGAGGGCGAGTCGTGCGCGATGCGCTTCGTCGAGGAGTGGGGGCTTCGGCTCTACCGTCGTCCGCTCACCCGTGCCGAGCGCGAACGATACGCGGATCTCTACGCGGCGATGAACGACGCGGGGGAGCCCTTTGAGACCTTCGTGCAGTGGGCGACGGTCGCCCTCGTAGACTCGCCCCACACGCTCTACCGAAGTGAGCTCGGGGAGGAAACGCGGGGACGCTACGCGCTGACCGACTACGAGCTCGCGACCTCGCTCGCGTACTCGTTCACGGGCGGTCCGCCGAGCGATGCGTTGCTAATGGACGCCGCACGGGGGCGCATGTCGGATCCGCGCGCGATCGCGGAGAGCCTCGCGTGGGACGAGAGCGGAGCGCCGACCTCCGCGTATCGCGCGGTGGTGCATCGCTTCGCCGAGCAGTGGCTGCGACTTCCCGCGATCGGCAGCGTCGGCAAAGACGATCCGGCGTTTACGGCGGAGGTCCGGGCGGCGATGCGCGAGGAAACGTCCCGCTACCTGGACGCGGTTCTCTTCGAAGAGCGCGGCACCTTCGCGGACCTGCTGCTTTCGCGGGAGACCTTTCTCAACGGCACCCTCGCGCGCTTCTACGGCTTTGGGGACGAAAGCGCGACGGAGTTTCAGCGAACGGTTCGCCCCGCGGGGGCCGGCGTGGGTCTTCTCGCGCAGGGAAGCCTCCTCGCGGTTCGCGCGACGAACGCCCACAGTTCGCCCACGCGTCGCGGTTTGCTTGTGCGCCGTGACCTTCTCTGTCAGCCGGTGCCCCCGGCGCCGGTCGGCGTGGACGTCTTTCCGGAAACCGATGCCGAAACCACGCGGGAGCGTCACCAGGTTTTGGTCGATGAGGACTTCTGCGCGGGCTGCCATCGTCTTATGGAGCCGATCGGTTTCGCTTTCGAAGGGTTCGACGCGACCGGCCGTCAGCGAATCGACGACAACGGCCATCCCATCGACGCGTCGGGCGTGATCCATCTAGCGCGGAGCGAGATCGCGTTCGATGGGCCGGAGGCGCTGGCGTCGACAGTCGCGGAACTCGACCGCGCGCAGGAATGCATGACGTCGCTCCTTGGCGCCTACGCAGTGGGACTCGACCCTGAACGTGCGGCGTGCCTTTTTGAAACGCACGCCGAGCTCCCAGTCGCCGAGCGCCTCGTGGAGGTCGCCGGAAGCGCACACTTTCGCGAGCGCGTCCTCGAGTAGCGCGTCTCGAATAATGCGTTTTCGCTACTCGTCGGCGACGCAGCTGGCGCTCGGATCGTCCTCGGCCCGCTGCGTCCACACGAAGGAGCGGAGCGCCTCTTCGTCGGCGAGACCCAGAAGCGTTTCCCCGTCGCGGGACAACATCGAGGGAATCCGCCGGTCGAACTTGCCCTCGCGCCATTCCTGGGTCCACCGCTCGACCGTACCCTTTTCAGCGTTGAGGTTGAGATCATCTGCGCCTGCGCGCGTCAAAATCGACTCGAGGATCCCCGGATCGGAGATGTCCTCACCCTCTTGCCAAAGCGCGCGATAGAGGAGCGTTCGCAGACGTGCCGCGAGGTCCTCGTCTTTCTTCGAGGCTGCCGCGATTGCCGCCGTCGCCGCGTGCGTATTCGGACGAAACCCTGGATCGTGAATCTCAACGTCGGGAGCACGCGTTCGAAGCCGCGCGATCTCTTCGCGCAGCACCTCGCGCTCGCTGACGTCGTCACCTTTTGGAATCGGAAGCTTCGGCAGGTGCTCGATGCCCCGCCAGCTGATCAGATGCTGAAGTCCGAGACGCGTGAGTCGTTCGTTTTGTGCAAAGCAGAACGGGCAGTTGAGATCGCCGTAGAAGACGTGTCGTCGGTCGTTGATCAAACGGGGCTCCAGAGTTCGTACGAAGCGCGGAAGTCCAAGGTTACGCGCGCTACTTCTGGATCAGCCC